>NZ_RZTJ01000001.1:421658-615434 GCF_003997065.1 Mesorhizobium sp. M6A.T.Ce.TU.016.01.1.1
CACCTTTTTTCGAAGGAGAAGACAAGCAGAGACCGGACGAGCCGGTCTCTGCTTCTATTGCCTCATGCGTTTGAACGGATCAGCAGCGAGCCGTATAGAGACGGCCACGGTTGTCGCGGTACTGGCAATAGCCATTGCGCAGGTTGCGCACCAGCAAGCCGGAACCGGCACCGATGGCTGCGCCGACAAGCGCACCCTTGCCTCCGTCAATCAGGCCGCCAGCCAAAGCGCCGACACCGGCGCCGACGCCGACATCCCGCTCGGTGGTGCTGCAACCGCTGACTGCGACCACGGCAACCATGGCAATAATCATCTTCCGCATAGAGTCACTCCTCGCTTTGTCCTCACTTGTAGCTCCACCCGTCACTTATCATGCGAAAAAGGGTTTTGCCTGCTCGATTTTATTGTTGGCTAAGAGAATCTTTTACGGGGCGCGCGCCGTTCGAAACAACCTCGACGTTGGAAATCTCAACGGAAGCGTCGAGCGTGCCGTCTGGACGCACATTCCAGACGATCTGGTCGTAATCATCCTCCAGTGGCGGATCGACGGGCAGGCATTTGGCAATTACGCGCGGGGCTTGACCTTGCACATCGCCCAGGGCGAACGGACGCTCGGCGGTGCATTCCTGAGCGGTTTCGAACACGCTCATCGATGCGGGCAGTTCGCGGCATTCGGTCATTGTGTTCGAACAACCAATGACCAGCAGCACGGCAGCGATGTGTTCCATGGCGACGGTCCTCTCGCCATAAGAAACGGGCCACATTCGCCAAAGTTCCTGCGATGCAGGCTGGCGCGCGATTGATTCGAGAAACAGGTCAACATGAGGCAAGCACAACCCGCCGGCCACTTTGGTTCCGATGCTCTAGATCAACTGGAACGCGGCGGCCAGGACGACCGCCGCGGCCAGCGCAATTGCGGCGACGCCGAGGGTCGGGAGGGAAGCACGGGGCGATGGCATCGCGGATGCTTCGATATCCTGAAACCCGCCCATCGAAACGCGTGCGGCCTGTTCCAGCCTGTTGATGTCGGCAACCGTCAAAGCCACTCCTCCCGTGCTGCGCAGCAAACTGCGATCGAAAACGTCATGCGTAGCGGTGCTGGGAAAAACAGCATCGGACTTTATGGTGAATAGGTGGTTAAAGCCGGGGCGGCCGTGATCAGTCCACTTTGGCTCGGCTGTTGTCCGTTCAATCGGTCTCGAAATTGCCGCGAGGAACAATAAGGCGATACTCGAGGCGGTCCCTGGTGATTTCAAGTGTCGCCGTGCCGTTCAGCGACGCAGGGACGACGCGCTCGAGCGCGACACTGCCAAAACGCTTCTCGCTGGGCTGATTGTCATTGGCTCCGATGGCTTCGGCCCATGTCAGCGACAGGGCGGTCTCACCAGCGGAAGCAGCCGTCAGATCGGCCGTCACCTCGACGAATCCGTCGGCTCGCGACAGCGCGCCGTAGCTGACCGAATTGACGGCTAGCTCGTGCATGGCCAAGCCGATATGCAGGGCGGCATTGGGGTTGAGGTATGGATTTGCACCCTGGAAACGCAGGCTGCGCGAGGGGTCGGCTCCATAGCGGCCAACCTGACCGGACACCAGTTCGCGCAGTGCCGCTCCCCGCCAGTTGGACGAGGTCACCAGATCCTGGGATGAGGCAAGCGACTGCAGCCGGCCGCGAAAGCGTGTCAGGAAATCACCGAGCGTGTCTGAATAACGGCTGGTCTGGGTGGCGATGCTCTGGATGATGGCCAAAAGGTTCTTCGAGCGGTGGCTGACCTCGCGCAGCAGCGTCTTCAGGGTCTGCTCGCGACGTTTCTGCTCGGTCGTTTCGACCATGGTGGTGACGACGCCCTGCACGGCGCCGCCGTCGTCGTGATCGGCATCCACCCATATTTGGAACCAGCGAACGCCATCGTCGGCGGGAATGCTGAGCTCAAGATGTTCGGGATTGCCGGATGCGATGACGTTGCGTTTGGCCGCACCGATACGCTCCGCCTGCGCCAGTGGCAGGTTGCCGTTGCTGTCGGCCGTATCGGAGGCCCATGGCGGGCGCATGTTGCGGGCCCAGACGGTTTTCATCTCGCGATCCTGATAGAGAACCGAGATGCCGGCATTGTGCAGCGCATGGAGAAGGGCCCGGCCAAGCTGCATTCCACTCTCAGCGGAATGCAAAGCGATGATCTCATCACTTCGTCCGCTGTCTTTCATGTCTCCGGCTCTGGATTGCATCGCACTTCACCCGCCCAGTCCAGGCTGAACGGATGACGGAAAAATGGGTTCCCAAAACAGGTCCGCCGAGCGACGTCCCGTTGAAGGACACCGCCCGGCGGTAGCTGGAAACCGCTTGAGGGGTGCGGCTCCCAGTGTCTGATCGCACCTAGCGTTCACGACGCCCGTTTGAACAAGCCCGCGATAAGCGAAATGATCAGGAAAGCGAGAAAGATGAAAAACAATATCTGCGCTATACCGGCCGAGGTGCCGGCGATGCCGCCGAAACCAAGAGCGCCTGCAATGATCGCGACGACGAGAAATACGAGCGCCCAGTAAAGCATGATCCATCTCCTTCGAATGGTGTGGCAAAAACGCCTTTCGCTGCCGTTTGTTCCACCATTTCCCGAAAAAGACGATCCCTGGAAATCTTTCCGGCCCGAATTGAATCGTCACGAGCAGGGAAAGTTCGAGGCGCAAAGGACGTTTGCCAGCCGCAAAGGGCCAGCGTCGTTTGATCTGTGGGAAACAGAGCGGCGCTAGGCTGGGCCTATGCGGTCCTATGCGGCGGCTTTCGCATGCCGGTCGAAGAACAGCGCCTGGCTGATCAGGGCCTTGACCATCTCCGGATTGAACGGCTTGGTGACGAGGAAGGCCGGCTCCGGCCGCTCGCCGGTCAGGAGACGTTCGGGAAAGGCGGTGATGAAGATCACCGGCACCGGCGTGGACGACAGGATTTCGTTCACCGCTTCGATGCCCGAGCTGCCGTCGGCAAGCTGGATGTCGGCCAGCACCATTTTTGGCCGCGTCTTTGCGAACATAGCCACCGCCTCGGCGTGGGTACGCGCAGTCCCGACGACGCGGTGACCCAGGCTTTCGACCATTTGCTCGATGTCCATGGCGATCAGCGGCTCGTCCTCGATGATCAGCACATCGGTTGCCACCTGGCGGGAAATCTCGTTGCTGGCCTCGGTGAGAAGTTCGGAGAACTCCTCATCGTCGACGTCGAGAATCTCCGCCGCCTCGTCTTCGCTGAAACCTTCGACGGCGACCAGCAGGAAGGCCTGGCGGGGGCGCGGTGAGATCGCGTTCAGATTGGCGGCGGCGCGCTGTTCCCACGCCGACTGCGGGTGCTCTTGCGGAACGCGGATGGCGACCGAGGTGAACAGCCTGGCGAAGACCTTGTAGAGCGCGATGCGGTCGTTCGACGCGTTCGGAAAGATGTCGACGTCGGCGATGATGGCTTCGAGCATCGCGGCGACCAGCGCGTCGCCACTCTCCTGCGATCCGGAAACGGCCCGCGAGAAGCGGCGCAGGAACGGCAGGTGTGGAGCGATGGTTGCGGATAGGCTCATGACGGACGTCTCCCTCTGACGTAAATGCATAGATTGCAGGCCAAGCTGATTACAAGTCCCGAAAATAGCCCTGAAAACACAAACGCCGGATTTCCGAAAAAGTTCCGATGGTTGTGGAACTAATATAATGGGACGGCGTTTGAGGTCGGGATGGGGCAACCCGACGAGGGGGCCGCTTGCTTTGCGTCTTGTGTTGAGGGGCGGCCGGGTGCTGGGAACAAAGGGCGAAATGAAGACATGACGAAAAATACCACGGCTGGCGCTGCAAACAGGCGCCGGGCTGCTTCCGGCGACCCGCTCGGGCCAAATTCGGAAATCGGCCGCAAACTCAAACAATATTACGACGAGCTGGTCTCCGACAATGTGCCGGATCGCTTCGCCCAATTGCTCAGCCAGTTGGAACGGGCCCAACCTGCACAGAAAAAGGACTGAGGCATGGCGGCTGTCTCCCAGAGCTTCAAGACCGATCTGCTCGGCTCGATTCCGAGCCTGCGGGCCTTCGCCGTATCGTTGACGCAAAACGCCGACAAGGCCGACGATCTGGTGCAGGAAACGCTGGTGAAGGCCTGGGACAAGCATGAAAGCTTCGAGCCGGGCACCAATCTCAAGGCATGGCTGTTCACCATCCTGCGCAATGAATTCTATTCGCAGATGCGCAAGCGCGGCCGCGAGGTGCAGGACAGCGATGGCATCATGACGGCCAGGCTAGCCGTCCATCCGGCCCAGCACGGCCAACTCGACCTCAAGGACTTTCGTAGCGCGCTCGAGCAATTGCCCGAGGACCAGCGCGAAGCCATCATCCTCATCGGCGCTTCGGGCTTTTCCTACGAGGAAGCCGCCGAGATCTGCGGCTGTGCGGTCGGAACGATCAAGAGCCGCGTCAGCCGCGCCCGCACGCGGTTGCAGGAAATCCTGAAGATTTCCGGCGATGACGAGTTTGGCCCGGACGCGATCTCGGCTCAGGTGACGGGGTCGAACGCCGCCTGAACACTGACCCCGGCAATACGCGCCTCCGTTTCCGGACCTCAAACAAGAGGTCCGCGCCCGCACGCAGCCGCCACTGCCTGCACGAGGTCGTCTCCCGAATAGGGCTTGGTGACCAATCTGATATCGGGAAAGGACACCTTGATTTCGTCCATGTCGGAATAGCCCGAGGCGAAGACGAAAGGCACGCCCGATTCGCGCAGCCGCGAAGCGAAATCGAGCGTCGAAGCGCCGCCCAGCATGAGATCGACGATGGCTGCGTCGAATCGCAAGGCAACGTTCTTGCGATCGATCTCACCCAGATCGCGGGCGATGGTCACGTCGCCGGCGCCATAGTCGCGGCAAAGCTGCTCGACATCCATGGCGATCAGGAATTCATCCTCCAAAACAAGAATCCGCAATCCGTCAAGCAGGGGTGGCACGTGGCAATGTCTCCGTGGCGCGCAGGGAAAAGGGGAAGCGCAGGGAACAGAGGAGTCATGATCGCTATTTGGTGTCCTGTCATCTAAAGTTATTTGGCATTCTGTTATGTAAAAAAACACGTCCGTCGCAGACGACGGAATCTCGATCCTTCAACAGACGATCCGCAGGTTTAACTCGCGCTGGGAGGGTTGAGCGAGGAACGCCGGCTGCTGATCTGACGCCGGTCCTGGGATGTTCGGTTCGGGCTGGAACTCATACGCGGAAACACCCTTTCATGGACCTTGTTCCGATTTCGGAACCTTGGTGAGTATCGAGCGTTTGAAACCAAGCAAGCGCAAGGAGTTAAGCAATGGCGACTGCCGCAGGAAAGACCGCGAACGCAAGCCGGGCGAATTCGGATCTCGAGGCCGACATCAGGCAATTGAAAGCCGATATCGAAAAACTCACCAAGCAATTGGCCAAGACCGGCGAACATGGTTACGGGACGGCTCGCCGCGCCGCGACCGAAGGCGTCGAGCAACTGCGCGCCCAGGGCGAAGCGGCCTTCGACACCCTGCGCAGCAACGCCAAGGACCTCGAAGCGCAAGTGGCGGCGAGCGTGCGCGAAAAGCCGGTGACGTCGCTGGCGATCGCAGCCGGCGTCGGCTTTCTGTTCGCGCTTCTCGCGCGCCGCTAGCCTCAGCCCAGATGGGAATGCTGGCATCGCTGATCTCGGGCCTCGCCTCGGGTGAGACCGTTGCAGCCGTGCGTCGCGCGCGCACGGCTGCAATCGTCTATGCGCTCGCGGCACTTGCAGCACTGTGCGGCCTCGGTTTCCTCGTCGGAGCGGCCTATATTTGGGTGGCGGGCCGCTACGGGCCGATGGCAGCCTGCTTTGGTTTCGGAATCGGCTTCCTGGTGATCGCAGGGGTCCTCCTGCTTATTTATCAGCTGTCGGCCGGCGCGCGCGCCCGACGCAGGGCGCGGAGGCGCAATGCCGACATGAAGGCGGTCGGCATCACGGCTGCGCTCGCCATACTGCCGACGCTGCTCAAGGGGAAAGGTGGCCTGGGCACCATTCTCGGTCCGGCGATCGCACTCGCCGCCTACGCCATCTACCGCGAGAATATAAAGCCCGATGCCGACGATCCGGATGCCGGCGAAGCGAAATAGCTCGAAGCGATTCTTCTTCTTGTTCGACCATGATCTTATCCGAAAACCGGACCCCACTTTTCGCTGACGAGGACCTTCGGTTCGGGATCAGGGTCGAGCCATCACTTCGACAGATCCTCCAGCGGCATCGATATTTCGGCAAACACGCCTTCCGGCCGGAATTCGTGGGTCACTTCGCTGGAGATGACCTTAGCCAGGCTGCGGCGGATCAGGATCGAGCCGAAGCCGTGGCGTTCGGGCGAGGCAACTTCAGGCCCGCCGCTTTCGCGCCAGGTCAGCACAAGACGCCGTGCGCCTTTCCGGCCCTGTGCCTTCCAGTCGAGATCGACCTTGCCCGCAGCCGCCGACAGCGATCCGTATTGCAGCGCGTTGTTGGCCAGTTCATGCAGGATCAGGCCGAGCCCGACCGCCTGGTCGGGCGAAAGCAGGAGATCGGCGCCTGAGATCGTCATGCGCGGCTGTTGGGCGGTGTCGAATGGCTTGACCTCGATCTGCACGAGTTCGCGAATGCCGATGCCGCGCCACTCGCGGTCGGACAGCAGGCTGTGGGCGGCGCCTAGCGCCTGAAGCCTGGCGCTAAAGGCTTCGAGGAACTCGCTCGGCTGGTGGGCATGGCGAACGGTTTGCGTCGCAAGTGCCTGCACGGTCGCCAGCGTGTTCTTGACGCGATGGTTCAGCTCGCGCAGCAAGAGCCGTTGCCGCTCGTCGCCGAGCTTGCGTTCGGTGACGTCGTAATTGACGCCGAAGATCAACGTCGGCTTGCCGTCGCCGTCGCGCTCGATGACACGGCCGCGCGTAGCGAGCCAGCGCGGCGGACTGAAGCCCTTGACGCGGTATTCGCCAAAATAGTCGTCACCGCTGGCCAGCGCGTCGCGAAAGTGCGTCTCGGTCTGGTAGACATCGCGCGGGTCGATGGCAGCAAGGATATCGCGCGCCCTTAGCCGATTCGAGCGCGGCAGGTCGAACAGTTCGGACAGCCGGACATCGCATTCGATCATATCGGTGGGGATATCCCATGCCCAGCTAGCGAGCGAGGCGGCGTCGAGCGCTATGGCGCGCCGCTTTTCCTCACGCGCCAGCGCCGCAGCGGCGCTGGCGCCGTTGCGGGTGGCGTCCTTCAATGCGAACAGGCTGGCGGCGAGACTGGCGAGCGCCGTCAATTGTTCGAGCTTGGCGGTAGACGGCGACGCGCGCGGCTTGCGGTCGAGCACGCAGAGCGTGCCGATCCGGGCGCCGGCTACCACAATCACCGCACCCGCATAGAAACGGACATGGTGCTCGCCGGTGACCAGCGGGCTGGCGTTGAAACGCGAATCCGTGCTCGCATCGGTCACCACCATCGGCTCGTCGCCGGCGGCAATGGCGTGGGCGCAGAAAGATGTATCGGTCGCGGCCTCGGTCTCATCCAGGCCGACACAGGACTTGAACCATTGCCGCTCGACACCGAGCAGCGTGACGAGCGCGATAGGCGCTTGCATCACCGCGGCGGCAAGAGCGCTGATACGGTCGAAGTCAGGATCGGCCGTCGTGTCGATTGCATCGAGACCGTGGAGCACGGCAAGCCGGTCCGCGGCGCCAACCGCGCCAAGCACATCGACCGGCAGAGTCGGCTTTTTCACTACCCTGCTATCCACAAGGCCCCCAAATGCATCGGCTTGCAGCCATTCGCGCTAGGCCAGTTGCCTGGCTCTGAAACCGGAACCTTCGCCTTGAGGAACCGTTACCCAACCACGTTTTGCCAGCCGCGCCCGCCGGCGCCAAACGACATGCTTGCGCCAAACAACATGGAGGCCGATCATGCCCAAGATCGTTCCTGAAGACAAAGCCCGCCAGGGACGCTGGGGGTGGCACACTTTCCGTATCTTGATCGCCGCGCTGCTTTTGGCGTTTATCGCCTGGGGCATCGCGGAGATTTACGGCAACATGATAGACAAGACGTCGACAACCGAACAGGGCGAGCTTCCCAGGAACGAACAGGGCGAGATTCCCAAAGGCTGAAGCCCTCTGATCGACTGTGCCGGCCTGCATCACGCGGCCTTCGCTTGGACAGCGCGCGCCGGGACGAGAACGTTCAGCGCGCCAGGACGGATTTCGATCGTCGTTTCGCGGTCAAGCCTGACCAGTTCGCCATCCATGACGGCTCGGAATTTCTTGGTTGCCGAGTGGACTTTCAAAACGGCCCGGTCGGCCTGGTGGATTTCGACGTGCTCGCTGTCGCGCCATTTGCCGCGCGCCATGTCGAAGAGGAACCTGATCAGTTCGCCACGCCGCCGCGCCACCGTGACATAGATGCCGAGCACGCCGCCGGCGGGATTGTCGGCATAGGGTAGATGACCCTCACCGAACAGATTGTTGGTGATGCCGATGCCGGTGGTGCGCGTCACGATCTCGGCTTCGCCGATAGTCAGCGTCACCTTCATTGCCGACGGATTGTTGATCGCCGCCCAGGCAGCCTTCGCCGAGGCCCGCATCTTTCCCAACCGCGAGCCGAACTCCATGGTCTGGCGAAGTTGAACCATCCTGGCATGCATGCCGATCGAGAACTGGTGCACGAATGGCTGGCCATTGGCGGTTGCCATATCGACTGCGATCACCTCGCCGTCGGCAAAGGATTTCACTGCCGCGTCAAGGGTCTGTGGGATGCCGAGCCCGCGCGCGAACAGGTTCATCGTGCCAGCCGGCAAAATGGCAAGTGCCTTCTTCTTGCCCATCAACCGAGCCGCCGCGGCCGAAATCGTGCCGTCGCCGCCACCGGCCAGAACAATGTCGATGCTGTGCTTCGAAGCGATGCGGTCCAGCGCTCTAACGATGTCATTGCCGGCAACGATGTCGATATCGATGGAGTGACCTGCTGCCTCCAATGTCTGGCGCATCCGGTCGGTGAACGCGGAAAGATCAATCGTGCGCAAGGTGCCGCCCTCCTGGTTCAGCACCGCCGCAAATCGCATCCCCCCGCTCCGTTTTTTCTTGTCAGCCATTGGGTAATCATCGACCAGGACAGACCCAGCCACAGGCTGAAACGGGGCGGCTGAAAAAAAGTTCCGCAGCTCTAACGAAAATACAGGCGCGAATCTCACCGGCCGACTGCCTGATTGGCGCGGTTCGGAGGGTTTTTTCACGACGCTCGCCATGGTTTCGGAACAACGGCGCGGTCACGACGTTGTGAATATGTAACGCCGCGACCAATCTCCCACCGGCGGCCCGTGGCGTGAACGAAATAACGCACGAGGAGATTACAATGATCCGCACCCTTTTAACCACCACCGCACTCGCAGCGTTGATTGCGACCGGCGCATACGCGCAGACGGCCACAACCCCGGCGCCGACGCAGGATCCAGCAGTCCAGGATACCGCTCCGGCTGCTCCCATTCCGCGCGCCGAAGGCAGCCTGGTAACCAATATCATCGGTGAATCTGTCTATAATGGCACAGCCGACGATGCCGAGAACATCGGCAATGTCAGTGATGTCATCTTCGATGAAAACGGTCAGGCGAAATCCGTCGTCATCGGCGTCGGCGGCTTTCTTGGCGTCGGCGCCAAGAATGTCACTTTCGACTACAGCAAGCTGCAGTGGGCCGAACGCAATGGCGACCGCTGGCTGATTGCCCAAACCACAAAGGATGAATTGACGGCTCAGCCGGACTTCGATCGCAAGCCCTATGATCCGGCTCCTGCGGCCAGCGACACCACGGCCACGGCTCCTCCAGCCCCTTCTGGCGCGACCGATACCACCGCACAGAACGCTCCGGCGGCTCCGGCTGAACCGGCTCCTGCCGAACCCGTGAAGCGCGCCGATGGGAACCTTGCCACCAACATCATCGGTGAAACCGTCTACAACGGCACTGGCGACGATGCTCAAAACATCGGCGACGTGAACGACATCGTCCTGGCCAAGGATGGCATGGCCGAGTCGCTAATCATTGGCGTCGGCGGCTTCCTTGAGGTTGGCGAAAAGAACGTGGCCTATCAGTTCGACAAGGCCAAGTGGGCGGAGAGGGACGGTGATCGCTGGCTGGTGGCCGAGACCACCAAGGAGGGGCTGGAGGCGTTGCCGGAGTTCGACCGCAGGCCCTATGATCCCGCCCCGGTGACTACCGCATCCACTGACGCGGCGGCGCCGGTAGCTACCACCCCTACCGTCACTCCGGCTCCAGCACCGGCGGACAAGACGGCGCAAGCCCGCGCGGCAACGCCTGACACCGCTGCTCCGGCCCCAATGGACAAGACAGCCGAGGCTCCGGCTGCAGCAACGCCTGACGCCTCCGCCCCCGACCAGACGCAGACCGCTGCGATCGACAAGTCGGCGCTGACCGAAATGCCGGTCGACAAAATCCGGTCCGAGGATCTGGTTGGAACCACCGTCTATGGCGCCAATGATGTCAATGTCGGTGAAATTGGTGACGTCGTGCTGACGGGCGACAAGAAGGTCGACGCCGTCATCATCGACGTCGGCGGTTTCCTTGGCGTTGGCGAGAAGGAGGTGGCGATCGGCATGGACAACCTCAAATTCATGACCGACAAGGATGGCAAGCGCTACCTCTACACGAACTTCACCAAGGAGCAGCTCGAGGCGCAGGCCCCCTATGACAAGGCTACATATGCGCAAAACCGCGACACACAGCGCATGATCATGCGGTAGTTCGCTCCAACGATGAAAAAGGCCCGTGCCGGCAACGGCGCGGGCCTTTTCATGACTGGAAAGGTGGCAGGCCTGCGACGTGGCCGGCAACGCCATCCTCGGTCAGTTCGGCAAGCGCCAGCGACTGGTCGAGATGTTCGGCCCGCCAGGCAAGCAGCCTTTCGGCAAGCTCCAGCCGGACTGGCAAATAGGCCGGGTCGGCAGCGACATTGGTTAGCTCGTCTCGATCCTTCTCGAGGTCGAACAGCAGCGGCGGCAGGCCGCCGCCGAAATGTACATATTTGAATTTTTCCGTGCGGATGACGGCCAGATTGCACTGGCGCGGACCGATGCCGAAGTGGCGCTCGGCATGACCCTCGGCTACCGAGCGGAAATCGAACTCCCAATGCGCGGCCTCGCGCCAGTTGTCCGGCTCCCCGGCATCCAGGAACGGCTTCAGCGATTGTCCGTCGAGATGCGGCGGCGTTTCCTCGCCAAGCAGATCGAGCAATGTCGGCGCTATGTCCACCGCCTCAGTGAAGCGGTCGACGCTGGCGCCGGCCGCTTTGCGGCGGCGCGGGTCGCGGATGATCAGCGGAATATGAAAACTGCCGTCGAAGAAGCCGCCCTTGCCCAGCATGTAATGGTCGCCCATCATCTCGGCGTGGTCCGAGGTCAGCACGATGATGGTGTCATCCCATGCACCCGCCGCCTTGACCGCCTGCCAGATGCGGCCAAGCTGCGCGTCGACCTCCGAGATCATGCCGTAATAAAGCGCGCGGATGCCGCCAAAATTATCGTCGCCCCAGTCGCGCACCTTGCCCTCGGCGCCGGGGCGGAATTTTGTCCGCTGCTGCTGGTCAAGATCATAGGCAAGGTAGGGGTGGCTCTCCGCCTCGGCCTGCCAGCTCGCGGCGCGGCGGAAGGCTGTGCCGTCGGCCGGATCATACATCATATTGTAAGGCTCCGGCACGATGAAGGGCGGATGCGGGCTGAGGAAGGAAAGATGCGCAAACCACGGTGTGTCGCGCTCCTGTTCGCCAAGCCAGCGGACGAATTCGCCGGTCAGGAAAGCGGCTGGGGTCTCGTCCTTCGAATAGACGGGCGGTGCGCTGGTCACCGCGCTTTCGATCCTGCCTCCAATCTCGCTCGCTGGCCGATGGATGTCGGGAAAGCCGGCGCCGCTATCGATGCCGCGCGCCTTGAGCCAGGACAGCCACGGTTTCTGATGCTCCGGCAGGAGTTGGCGCACGGTGAAGCCGGGCAGCACGCCTTCGTAGCTTTTCAATCGCGGGTCGCCCGGCGCAAGCATACGCGGATCGAGTGACACATCGGTATAGCCGAACAGCGTCGGATCATAGCCGAGACCGCGCAAGGAAAGCGCGATGTTGCCGTGGCGGCCATCGAGCGGCGTGCCGTTGCGACAGACGCGGTTGTTCATCTGGTAGAGGCCGGTGTAGAGACAGGCGCGCGCCGGCGAGCAGGGCGCCGCCCCGCCATAGTGTTCTCTGAACAGTACACCCTCGGCAGCGAGCGCGTCGACGTTCGGGGTCCGCACCACCGGATGACCGACAGCCGACAGACAATCGCCGCGCCACTGGTCGCAGGTGATCAGGAGAATGTTCTGGCGTCTGCCTTTTTCGGCCAATCGCTGTATCCTTCCCAATCATGTGTCCGTGCCGCTCATGGAGCCGAATTTTGGCGATGACGCAAGCCTGACGGGTTTTCTGAATAGTGAACAGAAATCGCCTTATTGTTCACTTTTCCAGCACAGTCTATTCTGCGTTTGCGGCCTTTGCCGCCGGCTGGCGGGTCCTCATATTGGCGTGGACCGCGGCATGGGCCGCACAGGACAAGGGAAGGAGCAGGAAAATGCTCGACCAGATCAAGGGCCTGCATCATGTCACCTCGATGGCCAGGGATGCACGCCAGAACAATGAATTCTTCACAAAAAAGCTTGGCCTGCGCCGGGTCAAGAAAACCGTCAATTTCGACGCGCCGGATGTCTACCACCTCTACTATGCCGACGAGGTCGGCACGCCCGGCTCGGTGATGACCTATTTCCCCTTCCCCAACATCGGCAAGGGCCGCCACGGCGTCGGCGAGGTCGGCACCACGGTCTATTCGGTGCCCGAAGGCACGCTCGCCTATTGGGAAAAGCGTTTTGCCGATGAGGGCGTCATGGGGCTGTCGCGCGAAGAAACATTCGGCGAGAAGCGGCTTGCCTTCGCCGGTCCCGATGGCGACGGGTTTGCGCTGGTCGAGAACAAGGCCGACCATCGTGCGCCATGGGCGAAAGCTGGCATTCCCTCCGACGAGGCGATCCGCGGGTTTCACTCAGTGTCGCTCAGACTCAAGGATGGCGGCGCCACAGAAGAGCTGCTGAAATTCATGGGCTATGAGGAAGTCGACACATCCGGCAACGTAAAACGGCTGGCAGTGAAGAACGGCAATGGCGCCAATTTCGTCGATATCGAAGCGCTGCCGGGCGCTGCTTTTGCTGATCTCGGCGCGGGATCCGTCCACCACGTCGCCTTCGCCGTCGAAAACCGCGCCAAGCAACTCGAAGTGCGCAAGGCGCTGATGGACACCGGCTATCAGGTGACGCCGGTGATCGATCGCGATTATTTCTGGGCGATCTATTTCCGCACGCCTGGCGGCGTGCTGTTTGAGGTCTCGACCAACGAGCCGGGCTTCGACCGCGACGAGGATACGGCCCATCTCGGTGAGGCGCTGAAGCTGCCGACGCAGCACCAGCATCTGAGGCCCTATCTCGAACAGCATTTGCAGAAGCTCGAAGACTGAGGACAGGGCCATGAGCAAGGACGCTTACATCCACAAGGTGCTGCCCGGTTCGCCGGGCAGCGCGCTGCTTTTCGTCTTCCACGGCACCGGGGCCGACGAGAGCCAGCTTCTGTCGCTCGGGCGCGATCTCGCGCCGCAGGCGACCATCATCTCGCCGCGCGGCGATGTCTCGGAACACGGTGCGGGACGCTTCTTTCGCCGCACCGGCGAGGGCGTCTACGACATGGGCGACCTGGCGCGGGCGACGGACAAGATGGTGGGTTTTATCAGGGCACATGTCGAGGCGGCAAAACCCTCGTCGGTGCTTGGCCTCGGCTATTCCAACGGCGCCAACATCCTGGCCTCGGTGGTGTTCGCTGCGCCGACGCTTCTCGATGCGGCGGTGCTGATGCATCCGCTGATCCCGTTCGAGCCGCAGGTGCACGGCAGCCTTGCCGGCCGCCGCATCCTGGTCACCGCCGGCAGGCGCGATCCGATCTGCCCGCCCAACCTGACGTCGCGGCTGGAGGCGTATTTGCGCGCCGATGGCGCCGATGTCACAGTGGAGTGGCATGACGGCGGCCATGAGGTGCAGTCGAACGAGATCGAGGCGGCGCGGCGATTTCTGTCCGCTACGCCGGTAGAAGGAGCGTAAGCAATGCTTGACCAATTGCCGGAGATCGAACTGGAGGACCGCGGCTCCAAGGGCCGTTATCTCTTGCGCGGGCCTGACGGCGCCGAGGCGGAGATGACCTTTACCAAGGTCGGCGAGCACCAGATCATCATCGACCACACCGAGGTGCCGGATGCATTTCGCGGCCAGGGTGCCGGGCTTCGCCTCGTCACCCGCGCCGTCGAGGACGCGCGCGCGGCGGGCAAGAAGATCATCCCGCTTTGCCCGTTCGCCAACGCCCAGTTCCATCGTCACAAGGAATGGGCCGACGTGCTGAAACAGTAGGTTCGGCTCAATTCGGCCACCTGAGCGCGCGGGATGACGGTGGAAGAGCGGGTGGCCACAACGGGATAACGTCTCTGGCATTTGCGCAGTTCGCACATCTTGCCTAATTAGGCATATCGCCTGCAGACTGGCTGCGTCTGAGGCACACCCCCTTAACCGAATGGCTCCCTGATGACCGAATCCGATCTCGTCCCCGTCTTCGACGGCCACAACGATACGCTGCTCCGGCTCTATCAGTCGAAAGACACCGATGTCGAAAAGCTGTTCATCGAAGGGACGCAGGGCGGCCACATCGACCTGCCCCGCGCGAAGAAGGGCGGCTTTGCCGGCGGCATGTTCGCGATCTTCCCGCCGCCGGCTGAGAAATCCAGGCGCAGCGCGGTGCCGCCGGCACCCAGCGACAACGAGCCGTTGCCGCCCGAACTCTCCCGTGCCGACGCGCTCGATTCCACCATCGCCATGGCCTCGATCCTGTACAGGCTGGAGCGGGCGTCGGCGCTCACCGTTTGCCGCAGCGCCGGCGACGTGCGAAACGCGATGGCGCAAGGATCGATCGCTGCGGTGTTCCATATCGAAGGCGTCGAGGCGATCGACCCCGAACTGACGATGCTCGACGTGCTGTATGCCGCCGGCTTGCGCTCGCTCGGCATCGTCTGGAGCCGCCCGAACGCCTTCGGCCACGGCGTGCCGTTCCGCTTTCCGTCGACACCCGACACCGGACCTGGCCTGACAGATGCTGGCAAGGCGCTGGTCAAGGCCTGCAACCAGCTCGGCATCATGGTTGACCTTTCGCATCTCAACGAAAAGGGGTTTCGCGACGTCGCCGAGATCAGCGACGCACCGCTGGTCGCGACCCATTCCAATGTCCATGCGATCTGCGGCCATTCCCGCAACCTCACCGACTGGCAGCTCGGCGCGATCCGCGACTCGGGCGGCATGGTCGGGCTGAATTTCGCCACCGGATTCTTGCGCGAAGACGGCAGGATGAATGCCGACACCAGTCTCGACATCATGGCGCGCCATGTCGATTCGCTGCTGCAAGCACTGGGCGAAGACGGCGTCGGCCTCGGGTCCGATTTCGACGGCGCCATGATCCCGGCTGTGATCGGCGATGTCACCGGCCTGCCGAAGCTCATCGATGCGCTCGCCGCGCGCGGCTTCGGTCGCGCGCTGATCGAGAAGATCGCCTATCGCAACTGGATCAGCATGCTGGAAAAGACGATCGGGTAGGGTCTGCTGATATTCAGGTGATGCCGGCCTGCGAACGGCGGTTTTCTGCGCTTACCTACAGCGCCGCGCGCCCTATTGGGCGCGCAAAGGACGCTGTAGAACTTTGATTTTGCGCATGATCTTTCCGAAATCGATCTCGATTTCGGGGTTATGCGCGGGCTCACGTACTTTAAGTACGCTCCGCTCCGGTTCTCGGAAACCACCATTCTCGGCGCGGCCTGACCTGAATCTCAACACACCCTGGGGCGAGCTATTCAAAGCTCATGCGCTTCAGCCAGTCCCGGCCGATGCCGCGATCGCGGATGATCGGCAGCGGATCCGTCGAATCCAGCCGCGCGCAGATGCGGTAGACTTCGAGCGTCTCGGCGCTCATCTCGCCGCGCTTGTAGAAGAACATGGCCGCGGCATAGCGCGTGCGCCCCGACCATTTTTCGCCGAGCGGCGTGTTGACCAGCTCCCACTGCTCGCTGGCTTCTGCATCGACGTCGTGCTTGTTTGCCTCATCCGTCATGGTCAGAAATCCGCCGGTGGACTGGCGGTGCGGCGGTCGAGCTTGATGAAGGGCCGCTGCACCACCTTGGCCCGCTTCATCAGCTTCTGGTATTGCAACTCGCGCATGGCGTAGATCTCGACCCAGAGGTCGTCGACGACCGTGTCGCCGAACGGCCGCGCCAGCGACGCGATGGCGATGTTGCGCTTGGCCATAGGCGACCACATGGCGGCGCTGACCAGCCCGACCTGTTGGCTTTTCCGATAGTAGACGATGGCGTGTTCGGCGGGAATGTTGCCCTCGATCTCAAGCCCGACCAGCACATGGCGAAGACGCTTCTTCGCCCGCGCGCCTTGAATGGCGCGGCGGCCATTGAAATGACCCTTTTGCAGGTCGACCATGAAGCCGAGACCGATCTCGTCCGGCATGCGCAAGCGGTCGGCGCGAATGGCATGCTCGGACGTCGTGAAATCCGCATTGGCAACGATCAGCCCAGCTTCGAGCCGGGCGCGATTGAGCGCGGTGTAGCCGATGGCGCGGATGCCGCGTAATTCGCCGGCCAGTATCAGCCGGTCCCAGAGGCTGAGCGCCTTGTCGGCCGGCACGAACAGTTCGTAGCCGAGATCGCCGGTGAAACCGGTTCGCGAGATGGTGATGGTGCCGTGGTCATGCGGGAACTCGGCTAGATCAAAAACCCTCAGCCTTTCGACGCCGGCGAAACCGGCATCGCGCACCACGGCAAAGGAGGTTGGGCCTTGCAGCGCCAGACCGGCGACGGCCTCTGTTTCTTCCTCGACAGTCACGTCGAAGCCTGTGGCGCTATCCAGCAGCCAGGGCAGATGCCGTTCCTGCGAGCACAGCCGGAACCGTGTTGGCGACAGGCGGAACAGCGTGCCGTCGTCGAGGACGAAACCGTCGTCGTCGCACCAGGCGGTGTAGTGGACGCGGCCCGACTTCAGCTTGGTCACGTCGCGCAACGTGACGCGATTGAGGAAGGCCTCGGCGTCCGGCCCGGCGATGCGGTATTTCGTCATCGGCGAGATGTCGAACAGGGCCGCCTGGCTGCGGATGGCGAAATATTCGAGCTCCTCGTCCCACAGCGAATGTGGGGCACGGTAGCCGGCCCAATTGTACCAGTCATTGGTCCTGGCCAGCGCGTCGATGCGCGGCTGGAACGGCGTGCCGAGCCGCAAGGTACGGAAATGGGATTGTGCTGCGGCGCGGGCTGCTGAGGCGTCGAGGGTAGGTAGCTGATTCATGACTGCATTCCTTCGCGCCCCCCTCTGTCCTGCCGGACATCTCCCCCACGAGGAGGGAGATCGGCAGCTTGGGCGCCTCCTCTTGTTCCTCGGGCGTTGGTGATTGGCGAAAGCCGGGATGACGGCCAATCTCCCCCCAAGTGGGGGAGATGTCCGGCAGGACAGAGGGGGGCGCCGTAGAGCACGGCCTTGGCCGATTGAGTATTCATGCCTACCCCTTCATGCCAATAATGCGCCGCGCGGCATTCAGCCCTGGCGCGCCGGAAACGCCGCCGCCCGGATGCGAGCCGGCGCCGGCGAGGAACAGCCCGTCGATCGGCGTGTCGTAGCCCGACCAGCCGGAGACGGGGCGCGACATCAGCATCTGGTCGGCCTGCAGTTCACCGTGATGCCAGTGACCGCCCGGCATCCGGTAGCGCGCCTCGATGTCGGCCGGTGTCAGCAGCTCTGCATGAAGCACAGTCTTGCCGATTCCCGGCGCATAGGTCTCCAATTGAGCCATGATCGCCTTGAGGAATTTCGGCTTGCCAACGCTCCAGCCTTCTTTCAGCGCATAGGGCGCATACTGCACGACCGCAGACAGCACACAGGCGCCGTCCGGCGCCAGCGACGAGTCGGCAAGGCTGGGCAGCGTGATCTCCATCACCGGCTCGGGCGAGAACTCGCCGTACTTCGATGGATTGAAGGCGCGCTCGATATGATCGGGCGAGGGCGCCATCACCAGACGGCCCTTGTGGCCGGCGGCATCGACGCCGGTGAATTGCGGCGGCCGGTCAAGCGCCAGATGCAGCTTCGCCGCATCGCCCTTCATGCGGATGTTCTTCACTTTGCGGACAAAGCCGGTGTCGATCTCGCGCGGTCCGATAAGGTCGAAAAAAGTGGTCGCCGGATTGATGGCGGAGACGATCGTCTTGGCGCGGAGCATCTCGCCGCTGGCCAGCACAACGCCGGCGGCGCAGCCTTTCTCGACGATTATCCTTGCCACCGGAGTCGCCGTGCGGATGGTCACCTCTGCCTTTTCCGCCGCTGCGCGGATGGCTGAAATGACAGCACCCATGCCGCCCTTTGGCAGAACCTGCGCGCCGGCAGTGCCGCCTGCCTCGCCTGCCAGCCGAAAGTAGAGACCGAGCAGCGAGGTCGGCGAGCGCGGGCCGAGATGGCTGCCGAGCGTGGCATCGAAGGCGAGCAGCCCCTTCAGCCTGATATCGGCAAGCTGCTCATCGAGCAGGTCGGCAACGTTCATCAGCAGCACGCGCAGGAAATCGCGCATATCCTCCTTACCAAGCTTCTTCAATGCCAGCGCGGTCTGACCAAGCGATGCCGTCTCAAGCAGCGACATGCTGCCGAGGTCGGGCGGCCGGCGTGCAAGGAACGGCTTCAGGATGCCGGCGTAGCGCAGCAGTTGCGCACGCAGCTCCTTCCAGGCGGTCTGCTCGGAGGAACTGGCGCCGGTCAGCACCTCGCCATAGGCGCCGTGCAGGACAAGCGACGGGCCGTCTTTCGACAGCGCCACGGACGGCACGAAGTCGTCGCGCGCGAATTGCAGGCCGTGCTTCTCCAACTCCAGCGTCTTCACCACTTCGGGGTGAAGACGGTTCAGCAGGTGAGCGATTGAGGAGACGCGAAAACCCGGCGCGAATTCCTCGGTGCGCGCCGCGCCGCCGACGTCTCGGGCGGCTTCCAACACCAGCACCTGGCGGCCGGCTTTCGCCAGCGTGGCGGCGGCGACGAGGCCGTTGTGGCCGCCGCCGATGACAACAACATCAAATAACGTCATGGGCCGGGCTCATATGCTTAGTCGGCTTGGCAAGGTCGCGCAGGATTTCGGCCGCTGCATTGCGCCCGGGCGCGCCCATGACGCCGCCGCCGGGATGGGTCGAGGACCCGCACATATAGAGCCCCGTGACCGGCGAGCGGTATTGCGCGTAGCCCGGCACCGGGCGGTTGAACAGCAGCTGGTCGAAGGTCAGCTCGCCCTGGAAGATATTGCCTTCGGTGAGGCCGACCTCGGCCTCGATCTCACGCGGCGTGCGCACCTCCATATGGACGATGCGGTCGCGGAAGCCCCGCGAATACTCGGCGATCTGCGAAATCACGCTTTCGGCAAAACCATCGCGGTCGGCGTCGGTCCAGTCGCGGCCGTTCACCTTCGGTGGCGCGTACTGCACGAAGCAGCTCATGAAATGCTTGCCGGGCGGCGCCATGGTCGGGTCGAGCGTCGTCGGAATCACCATGTCGAGGAAGGGGTCGGCCGACCAGCGTCCGGCCTTCCAGTCGTCATAGGCGCGCTCCATGCGCTCCATCGAATCGGTGAAATGCATATCGCCGCGATAGACCGGCGAATCCTTCGGCAGCGCCGGGAATTCGGGCAGCGAATCCAGCGCGATATTGACCTTGCCCGACGAGCCGCGAATCCTAAAATTCCTGACTCGGCGCAGGAAGACGTCGGGCAGCTCCTTTTCCTCGACCAGCTTGAGGAAGGTGCGTTTCACATCGGCGTTGGAGACGACGAGCTTGCCATAAATCTCCTCGCCGTCGGCCAGCATGACGCCTTTGGCCCTGCCGCGCTGGATCAGCACATGATCGACCTCGGCGCCGGTGCGGATGGTGCCGCCGGAGGCCTGGAAGGAGGCGGCGAGCGCCTTGGTGACGGCGCCCATACCGCCGCGCGCATAGCCCCAGGCGCCGACCGAGCCGTCGACCTCGCCCATATAGTGATGCAGCAGCACATAGGCGGTGCCCGGTGACATCGGGCCGAGCGCAGTGCCGATGATGCCGGACAGCGCGAAATTCGCCTTGATGACATCGGTCTCGAAATATTCGTCGAGGAAGTCCGAGATCGACATGGTCCAGAAGCGCAGCGTCAGCGCCATTTCCTCAGGCGTGAGCCCGGCGAACTTTCTGCCCAGATACAGAAGTTCGCCGAGATCGCGCGGCCGGAAACTGGTCGGGTCGGGTGCAGTGCGCATCAGCAATGGCTGGATGAAGCGGCACTGCCGCGTCACGTCACGGGAATAGCGGTCATAGGCTTCCGCGTCGCGCCTGGAAAAGCGGGCGAATTCGCGCCGGTGGGCATCGTGGTCGCGGTAGTTGGCGAGGTAGTCGCCGTCGCGGGTGAACACCGCGCCGCCCTCGTAGGAAATCACCTGCAGGCCGAAGCGCGGCAGTTCGAGGTCGCGCATGATCTCGGGGCGAAACAGCGAGCAGACATAGGAGCAGTTGGAATAGAGGAAGCCGGGCGTCAATTCCCTGCTGGTGGCGGCGCCGCCGACCCAGCCGTTCTTCTCCACGACCAGCACGTCGAGGCCGGCACGCTGCAGGTAGCAAGCATTGACCAGACCATTGTGTCCGCCGCCGATGACGATCACATCCCAGGATTTCATCTTGGCTCAGCCTTCATTTCTGCCCGACCGCTTCGTGTGATCGATCCCGAATGCGCGAAATCTGGCATGGCTGTCGCCGTATTGTCCAGCCATTTTGAATGAATGTTCAACAAATGATGTTGCGTTTTCGCGTTAATCCGCTAGGCTTTGCCAACATTCGATATGGGCTTTGGACTGAGGTCTGATGATCGAAACGGTAGATGCCGAGCCGGAGTATGACGACACTGCCATCCGCTTCCTCGAGGCGCTGTGGGGCGACGGCTATCTGTCGCCTGGCGGGCCGGATGAGGTCGACCGGGTTGTCGAGGGCCTCGCGCTCGAGGGCAAGACGATCCTCGACATAGGTTGCGGCTCGGGCGGCATCACGCTGCATCTGCTCGAGCGCCATGGCGCTGCCCACGTTACAGGCTTCGATGTCGAGCCGCCGGTGATCGAGATGGCCAGGCAAAGGGCGGCCGCACGCGGGCTTTCCGGTCGCGCCAATTTCGTCCAGACGCCGCCCGGGGCGTTGCCCTTCGCCGACAGTTCCTTCGACGTCGTCTTCTCGAAGGATGCGCTGCTGCATGTGTCTGACAAGGAAACCTTGTTTGCCGAAATCTTTCGCGTACTGAAGCCGGGCGGTGTCTTCGCGGCATCGAACTGGATGATCTCGCACGACGGCGAGCCATCGCCTGAGATGAAGGCCTATGTCGCCGCGGAAGGCCTGTCCTTCGCCATGGCATCGCCGGCCCGCTATGCCGCGGCGATGCGCCGGGCAGGCTTTGCAGACGTCACGGTGCGTGACCGCAATCCCTGGTATCGCGACGTCGCGCGGAAGGAATTGAAACGCCTCAAGGGCCCGCTCTACCCGGCGGTTGCGGCTGCGGTCGGTGCGGCCTATGTCGACAAGAACATACGAACCTGGGAAGCCATGCAGAAGGTTCTTGACAGCGGCGAGCACCGTCCCACTCATCTTCGCGGTCGAAAGCCGGTTGGATAGCCGGCGATGCTGGAGACCATCACGCCCATGAAGACAGCCGAGGCCAGGGAGGCCCTCCTCGAATCAGCGCGCAAACACGAGCCCGAAAAGCGCGGTCGCAAGGCGTCGAAGGAGGTCAGGCAGCTGCAGCTGATCGAGGCGACAATCGATTCGCTGGCCAAGCGCGGCTATTCGGAGACGACGATGGCCGATGTCGCCGATGGCGCCGGCCTGTCGCGCGGGATCGTCAACTTCCACTTCGAGAGCAAGGAGAAGCTGCTCGTCGCCACGTTAGCATACATGGCCGACGAATATGCCGCGCACTGGCGCGCTGCCCTCACCAAGGCTGGCGACGATCCTGCCCGCCAGTTGCAGGCTCTGGTTGCCGCCGATTTCGACCGCTCGATCTGCAACAAGCGCAAGTTGGCCGCCTGGTGCGCCTTCTGGGGCGAGGCAAAGTCGCGCCCGACTTATCAAGCGCTGTGCGGCGCGCGCGACGCGGCCTATCAGAAAGTCTTCATCGATCTTTGCGCGACGCTCAAGCAAAGCGGCGGCTATGCCTTCGAGCCGCAAGTCATGGCGCTGGCGCTCAGTGCCATGCTGGAGGGTCTGTGGCTGCGGCTGATGATGGGCACCGAGGACGTCACCCGCGAAACCGCGCTGCAGGCGGCGAACGAGTTCCTGTCGGCTGCATTTCCAAAGCATTATCCGTGGCCAACAGCCGGCAGCGACAAGGCGGCATGAAACAATCAAAAAGAGGATGGAACAGCAATGAAGACCATGACCCGACGGCTGACACTGACATTGGCACTGACTGGTGTGCTGGCGGCTTCGGTCGCAGCGCTTGCGGTTGCCGCGGACAAGGACCTGATCGTGTTCGACTGGTCCGGCTACGAGGATCCCGGTTTCCACCAGAAATATGTCGAGAAGAACGGCGATTCGCCGACCTTCACCTTCTTCGGCGATGAGGACGAGGCGTTCGAAAAAGCCCGTTCAGGCTTCAAGGCCGATCTCGGCCATCCCTGCTCGCAAAGCGTGGTGAAATGGCGTGAGGCGGGGCTGCTGCAGCCGCTCGATACCTCGAAGATATCGGCCTGGAAAGACCTCAATCCCGGTATCATGGCGATGAAGGATCTCGCTACCAGCGCCGACGGCAAGGCCTGGTTCATGCCTTGGGACTGGGGCAACTCGCAGCTGACCTATAATTCCGACAAGGTCGATGAGAAGGACGTCCAGTCGCTGAAGGCCTTGGCCAATCCCAAGTTCAAGGGCAGGGTTTCCATCGGCGACAATGTCGACGACGCCTATGCGCTGGCCTCGCTGGCGATCGGGCTCAAGGACTGGACAAAGATGACCGACGACCAGTTCAAGCAGGCGTCGGACTTCCTGCGCCAGGTGCACAAGAATGTTCGCTCCTACTGGACCGATTCCACCGATATCGTCCAGCTGTTGAGCGGCGGCGAGGTCGACCTTGCCTGGGCGTGGAACGACGCGACGGTGCAGTCGGTCGCCGCCGGCGTGCCGATCAAGGCCAAGAAGGATACCGAAGAGGGGATTTCGACCTGGGTCTGCGGCTATGTGCTGTTCAAGGATGCGCCGGGGAATACCGACAAGGCCTATGATTATCTCAATGCCGTCAACGATCCGGAAGTCGCCAACATCCTGGTCAAGGACTGGGGCTATGGCCAGGCCAACGCCAAGGGCATGGCCGCTGTCGATCAGGCCGTGCTGAAGGAAAAGGGCTACGACGACGTGCAGAAATTCATCGACAAGACGCTGTTCCAGGCGCCGGTTCCATCGGATCTCAAGCTCAAGATGATCGCCGAGTTCGAGAAGATCAAAGCCGGCTATTGAGCTTGTTTCACCTATCTCGCCTGCCCACCAAACCGGCGGGCAGGCGGGCTCGCCAAGGTCACTGAAATTCCGTAACGTCGCTGCGCCACTTCCAACGATGAGGAGTTTCGCGCCATGGGTTCCATGCTTCGCCGCCTTGCCGTTGCTGCCGCATGCACGATCGGCCCAGCTGCCCTCGCCGTTGCGGCGGACGGGGGCGACCTCGTCGTGTTCGACTGGTCGGGCTACGAGGATCCGCTGCTCCATCCGGCCTACGTCGTCAAATACGGCACTGAACCGACCTTCGCTTTCTTTGGTGACGAGGACGAGGCCTTCCAGAAGATGCGGGCCGGCTTCAGGGCCGACATTGCGCACCCCTGCTCGCAAAGCGTGGTGAAGTGGCGCGAGGCCGGCATGCTGCAGCCGCTCGACACCAGCCGCATCGCCGGCTGGAAAGACCTCAATCCCGGCATCATGGCGATGAAGGATCTCACTACTGCCGCCGACGGCAAGGCCTGGTTCATGCCTTTCGACTGGGGCAACACATCGCTGCTCTATCGCACCGACAACGTGACGGCGGAACAAGCGCAGTCGCTGCGGATCTTCTCTGATCCGAAATTCAAAGGGCGCGTCACCATAGGCGACAATGTCGACGACGCCTATGCACTGGCAAGCCTCGTCATCGGGTTGAAGGACTGGACCAAGATGACCGATGCGCAGTTCAAGGAGGCGTCCGATTTCCTGCGCCAGGTGCACAAGAACATCCGCTTCTACTGGACCGACGATACCGACATCAATCAGGCCTTCTCCGGCAACGAGGTCGATCTGGCCTGGGGCTGGAACGAGACGTTTGTGACGCTCAAGGGCCAGGGCGTGCCGATCGCCATGAACCGCAACACCAAGGAGGGCCTGTCGACCTGGGTGTGCGGTTATGTGCTGATGAAGGACGCGCCGGGCAATCTCGACCACGCCTATGATTTCCTGAACGCCGTCAATGCGCCTGATGTGTCAGGCTACATGGTCACGACATTCGGCTATGGTCATGGCAACGGCGCCGGCATGGAAGCGATCGAGCCCAAGCTGCTGGCCGAGCGGGGCTTCGACAATCTCGACAAATTCCTCGACAAGACCTTGTTCCAGCAGCCGGTGGCGCCGGAGCTCAAGCAGCGGATGATCGAGGAGTTCGAGAAGATCAAGGCCGGCTATTGAAGAGCGGGATCGAACGAACCGATGTCGCCATCGTCGGCGCCGGCTTCACCGGCCTGTCGGCGGCGCTGGAACTAAAGAAGGCCGGCGTCGATTTCCTGCTGCTCGAAGCGCGCGACCGTGTCGGCGGGCGGGTCGAGTCAATGGAGATCGGCCTCGGCGAGCGCGTTGACAGCGGTGGCCAATTCCTGTGCGAGGACATGCCGGAACTGATGGCGCTGGTCGAGGCCCGCGGCAAGACGCTGGTTGAGACCTATGTAAAGGGGGAATTCATCACGCAACCGCGGATGAGCGCTCAGCAAGCCGACCGAGCTTACCTGGGTTCGATGGCGATTCGCGACCGGATGAATGCGATCGCGCCGGACGAGCCTGATATTGCCGGATTGACCGTCGCGGTATGGCTCGACCGTCAGCCTGATCCCGACCAGGCCAAGGCGGCCTTCCGTTCGATGATCGAGGGCTTGTGGTGCCAGGCGCTCGAAAAGCTGCCGCTGTGGCACCTGATCGACAATGACCGTCGCATCACCAACGAGGTTTCGGAGCTGCAATATTTCGTGCGTGAAACCATGCAGTCGCTGGCGGACGATCTGGCCGGCGACCTCGGCGATCGCGTGCGGCTGAACACGCCGGTCGAAACCATCGAGCACGGGCCGGAAGGGGTTCGTCTCGTCTCGGCGATGGGTGTGGTCGAAGCGCGGTCGGCCCTGGTCGCGGTGCCGCCGATGACGGCCTCGAAGCTGGACTTTGCACCGCCGCTGCCGGCTGGCCTGAGAAGGGCGCTCGGTGTCTGGCAAAGCGGCGCGGTGATCAAAGTGCTGGTGCGCTATCCCAGCGCCTTCTGGCGTGCAAGAGGTCTGAGCGGCGTGGTGATGTGGCGCGACCTGCCAGGGCTGTTTGCCTGCGACGTGAGCAAGGACAACGACCACGCCGCGCTGGTCGTCTTCGTCGGCGGGCCGCTGGCCCTGCGCTGGCGTGAGCTCGGCGACACGGCATTGCGCGCCGAGGTGACGACGAGGCTGAAGGATGCGCTCGGCACGGAGGCCGCCGACATGCTCGATTTCAGCTATCGCGACTGGACGCATGATCGCTGGAGCGGCGGCGGCTACAGCGATCTTATCGTCGATGCGACGGCGACCGATGCCGAACGCATCATCCTTGCCGGCGCGCAGCCACTGCATTTCGCCGCGTCCGAACTGTCGCCGTCATTCCCGGGCTACATTGAGGGTGCTGTTATGGCTGGGCGCATCGCTGCACGAAAGATCATCTCGGGCCTTCAGTCTGCCATCGCCACCAGCGCCTCGGGATCGTAGGCGAGGCGGATGGAGGTGCCGACCGGTATGTCGTCGGCGCCGAAATCGTTGGTTTCGGTCACCGAAAGCGGCTTTTCCAATCCCGGTATCTCAACGATCAGATGCGTGATCTCGCCGAAGTAATGGCGCTCCACCACCTTGCCGGCCACCTCGAACTTCGCCGTGGCGTTGTCCCACAACACGCGCAGACGCTCCGGCCGGATCCCGAGCGTCGCAGCGCCGCCATTGCGGACGAAAGCCCTAGGCTTGTCGGTTTTGACGCGGCCGAAGCCCAGCGTGTCGAGGACCAGCGAAGCGCCGTTCTCCTCGACGATCTCGGCCTTGACGAAATTCATGCCGCCGAGGAAGTCGGCGACCTGACGGTTGACCGGCCGCTGGTAGATCTCCTTGGGCGAAGCGACCTGCGCGATCCTGCCGCCGAACATCACGGCGATGCGGTCCGACATCGCCAGCGCCTCATACTGGTCGTGCGTGACCAGGACGAAGGTGATGCCGACCGCCTGCTGCAGGCGGCGCAGCTCGACCTGCATCTGCTCACGCAGCTTCTTGTCCAGTGCCGACAGCGGCTCGTCGAGCAGCAGCACTTTGGGCCGCATCACCAGCGCGCGGGCCAGCGCCACGCGCTGGCGCTGGCCGCCGGACAGCTCGGTGGCGAGGCGCTTGCCGAGGCCGGTCAGCGACACCTGGTCCAGCGCCTCTTCGACGCGGCGCTTTTCTTCCGACCGTTCGAGCCTCAACCGCTTCAGCCCATAGGCGACGTTCTGCTCGACATTGAGATGCGGGAAAATCGCATAGCTCTGAAACACCATGTTGGTTGGCCGGCGATTGGCCGGGATGCCCTCCATCGACTGGCCGTCGACCGAGATCAAGCCGCTGGTCGGATTGTCGAAGCCGGCGATCATGCGCAACAACGTGGTCTTGCCGCAGCCTGACGGGCCGAGCAGCGAGAAGAATTCGCCCTCCTTGATGGTCAGCGAGGCGTCGTCCAGCGCCTTGAACGACCCATAGTTGCGGGTGACGTTGCGAATCTCGATCATTGGTCGTTCGGTTTGGTGGGATCGTTCGGCTTGAGGCGGCTTAGGCATGGAGGCCTCCCTCGTTCTGAGTGCGCCTTGCCGCGCGGCGACGCAGGATTTCAGCGATGGTCATCAGCAGGAACGAGGCAGCCAGCAAGAGCGTGCCCAGGGCCAGCACGCCGGGCAGCTTCGAGGCGAAGCGCAACTGGCCCCAGATATAGATCGGCAGCGTCGCCTCGGTGCCGGTCAGGAAGAAGGCGATGATGAACTCATCGAGCGAGATGGTGAAGCAGACGAGCAGGCTGGAAATGATGGCCGGCGCCACCATCGGCAGCGTCACCCGTCTAAAGGTGCCGAAGGCGCTCTCGCCGAGATCGGCGGAGGCTTCTTCCAGGCTGCGGTCGAAGCCCTCGAAGCCGGCGGTCAGCACGGTCATCGAATAGGGAATGCAGATCAGGACATGGCCGAGCACGATGGTGAACAGCGACAGGCTCAAACCCAGTTGCAGTATCACCAGGAGCATAGAGATGGCGACGATGATTTCGGGCAGCACCAGCGGCGCCATGATCAGGCCGTTGATGGCGCGGCGGCCGGGGTAGCGATAACGGGTGATCGAGCGGGCGGCGAGAATGCCGAGCACGGTGGAGAGGATGGAAGCCGATACGCCGACGACCAGGCTGTTCCAGGCAGCGTCAAGCAGCGCCGGCGTGCGTGGCAGGTCCTCATACCATTTGAGGGTGAAGCCGGAGAGCGGGAATTTCGGCGTCGCGGCGCTGTTGACCGAAAAGATCGGCAGGAAGATGACCGGCAGGTAGAGGAAAACGACATAGAGGAACGCATAGGTCGACAGCCAGCCGCTGGCCAGGAAGCGCCGCATCGCCGTCATCGCGCCAGCCTCATCGTGCCAGCCGTCATCGTGCTAGCCTCTGGGCAGCGCGGATGATCAGCACGGTGGCGCCGGCCATCAGCGTCACGATCAGCATCGTGGTGACCGAAAGCGCGGCGCCAAGCGGCCAGTTGGAGGCCTTGCCGAACTGCGCCTGGATGGCGTTGGCGATCATGACGCCGTCCTTGCCGCCGACAAGCTTCGGCGTGACATAGTCGCCGACGGTCGGGATCATGACGATCAGCGCCGCCGAGATGATGCCGGGCGTCGACAGCGGCAGCGTCACGCGCAGAAAGGAGCGAATGGGACCGTCGCCGAGATCCTTGGCCGCCTCGACCAGCGTGCGGTCGATTTTTTCCAGCGAGACGAAAATCGGCAGTATTGCGAAGGCCGCCCAGGCGTGGGTCAGCGTGATGATGACGGCGCTCGAATTGTAAAGCAGCGCGGTCGACGGCTCGTCGATGACGCCAAGACCCATCAGGCCGGAATTGAGCACGCCATTATAGCCGAGGATGACCTTCCACGACATCACGCGCAGCAGATAGCTGGTCCAGAACGGGATGGTTATGAGGAATAGCCACAGGCTTTTATGGCGGCCGCCGTGGAACGAAATGAAGTAGGCGATCGGATAGGCGAGGACAACCGTGAAGAAGCTCACCATCAGCGAGATGTAGAGCGAGCGCCAGAGCAGGTCGCGATAGATCGGCTCGGTCAGCGCAACGCGGTAGTTTTCCAGCGTGAAGGTGCGATCGATGGTCAGGTAGTTCTGCGTCCAGAACGAGTGCGCGACGACGACCAATATCGGCAGCACCAGAAGCACGAGCGCGTAGAGAAAGGTCGGGCTGATCAGGGCAAAGCCCTGGACGGGTTCGGACTGCAGAAGGGCGTTTCGCCTGGCCCGCGTGATGCCAAACGTGGGCGATCCTTCTGCAGCCGCCGTCATTGCAGGCCCTCGGGCAGGGCCCTGGGCGTGATCTCGGTTGCTGGCGCGGATTGTCCTGCCATGCGGCGTCCCATTGCTAGCGCACCGGCTGTTTGTTCCCAATTTTGTACCCAGGGCGCAATCGCGGATCGCGCTCCGAGCTTGCCGGCTTTCTTTCATCATGCGCGCATCCGTGGATTGAAATCAAGCGCTATTTCTGCAATATTGATTGAACGGACATTCAAAATTGTGCCAAGAAAGCCGGGTTTTCCGGTGCTTGGCGCCGAAATTCAGTCCGATGAAATTTGCGATGAAACGATGCGAGGCAACGATGGCGGCTGCAAGAGATTTGAGGGCGACTGAAACGGCTGGGTCTGGCAATGCCGTCGAGCTGGCCAAGCGCCACCTCGTCCAGCCCTGGCCGTTCGCCGGCTCGGTCGGCGCAGAGGCGCGCGCCCTGATCGGTGAGGGTGACGGCATCTACATCACCGACGGCACCGGCAAAAAGCTGATCGACGGGCCGGCCGGCATGTGGTGTGTCAATATCGGCCACCGCCGCGAGGAATTGGCGCGGGTGATGTACGATCAGGCGATGGCGCTGTCCTACAACACGCCGTGGTACACGATGAACGCGCCGTCAGCGGAACTCGCCATGCGCATCGCCGGTCATGCGCCGGGCGATCTCAACCATGTCTTCTTCACCACCGGCGGCTCTTCGGCCGTTGAGACGGCGCTGCGCTTCATGCAGTTCTACAACAATGTCCGCGGCCGCCCGGAAAAGAAGCTGATCCTGAGCCGGGGCGGCGCCTATCATGGCTCGACCTATCTGTCGGCCTCGCTCAACGGGCGCCCGCGCGATCGCGACTGGATGGACGGCGCCGACGATCTGGTCGTCAAGCTGTCGTCGCCCGATCCGTTCCGCCGTCCGCGCGGCATGAGTATTTCAGCCTTCACCGATGTCCTGGTCGACGAATTCCGCGATACTGTCGGCCGTGTTGGCGCCGACAGGATAGGCGCGTTCGTCGGCGAACCGGTGCAGGCGTCCGGCGGCGTCATCGTGCCGCCTGACGGGTATCTCAAGCGCATCCGCCAAATCTGCCGCGACAACGACATTCTCTATGTTTCCGACGAGGTGGTCACCGCCTTCGGCCGGCTTGGCCATGTCTTTGCTTCCGGCGATATGTTCGGCATCGATCCTGATATGATCACCTTTGCCAAGGGCGTCACGTCAGGCTATTTCCCGCTTGGCGGCGTCATCATCTCGGAACGGCTTCTCGAGCAGCTGCGCCGCTCAAACCATCCGGACGCCATGTTCGGCCATGGATTGACCTACACCAGCCATCCGGTCGGTTGCGCAGTGGCGCTGAAGAACCTCGATATCCTGGAAGAAAGCGTGCTGGCCCATACGCGCGAGGTCGCGCCCTACTTCCAGGCGCAACTGAAGACGCTGGAGGAGTTGCCGCTGGTCGGCGAGGTGCGCGGCCTGGGGCTGATGGCTTGCGTCGAATGCGTCGCCGATCGCGACAGCAAGGATCCGCTGCAGCTCGACAAGGATGTCGGCAAGCGCATCGATGCGCATTGCCATGAACTTGGGCTGCTGGTTCGGCCGCTGATCAACATGTGCGTGATGTCGCCGCCGCTGATCATTACGCGAGAGCAGATCGATGACATGGTGTCGATCCTGCGCGAAGGCATTTCGCGCACGATGGACGATTTGCGGAAGGAAGGGGTGTGGCAAGGGTGACAGCCGATCTCCCCCCTTGAGGGGGAGATGTCGCCGAAGGCGACAGAGGGGGTCGGTTCGACCGGACGCGACCTACTGCGGTAGATGGAGGTTGGCGCTCTATGTGGGGCGACCCCCTCTGGCCTGCCGGCCATCTCCCCCGCAAGGGGGGAGATCGGCAGCTTCTCCGTCTCGCCTTTACGACTTCGACCGCAGCGCTTCGTTGAGCGCCCACATATGCTTTTCCTCCGGCGCCGTTTCCAGCCCGAGCACGGGGATTTGCTTGCGCAGATGGTCGTGGTGGGTGCGCACGCCATATTCGAGGTCGGAGAGATAGAAGCCGCCGAAGGCTTCCGACAGCATGGATTCATTGGACCACACGGAAAGCTGCACGTCCTCGTTCATGGTGTCCCGATCGATGCGGTAGGCGAGATAGCGTGCCGCTGCCTGCTCCCTGGTCTCGTCGGGGTAGCGGTAGATGGCGCCGCGCAGCAGCGTCTCGCCGGTCGATAGCGGAAACTCCTGATAGAACTGCACGGATTCCGGCATGATCGACAGCGCGTTGTTAGGGAAGATGCCGTAATAGATCCAGGCCTTGCGCAGGTGTTCCGGCAGACGCGTCGCCTCGGGCGCGATCTTGATGTATTGCCCGACGCTCCAGCGCCGTCCGGCATGCGGATTGTAAGTGGCGAAGGAACGCGACACGCCGTTGATGAACGGCTCGTCGAAATAGGTCGCGCCGTAAAGGTCCTGCAATGCAGGATGCGCCATGGCAACGTGGTAGCCTTCATTGTCGACGTCGCGCACCGACTTCCAGTTGACCGGGCTCTTCTGGGTCCAGATGCCCCAGGACGGCACCATCTCGGCGACGCCATAGTGGGCGATCTCGGCCTCGATCGGCTTCAGGAGCTCGGCCACCGACGGCTGCGGGCCACCCTTGCGGAAGCGGATGAAGATGAGACCCATCCAGATCTCGAGGTCGAGCGGCATCAGGCCGAATTCAGTCTTGTCGAGATCGGGGAAAGAACGCGGACGGGCGGCGCCCCGCAGTGTGCCGTCGAGATTATAGACCCAGCCGTGGAAAGGGCAGACCAGAGCATTCTTGCAGGTGCCTTGGCTATCGGCGACGACGCGGCTGCCGCGATGGCGGCACATGTTGTTGAAGGCGCGGACGACGCCGTCCTTGCCGCGCACGATCAGCGCCCGCTCGCCGACCACGTCCATGGTCAGATAGTCGCCGGCGTTCGGCAGGTCGGAGATGTGGCCGGCGATCTGCCAATGGTTGCGGAAGACGTATTCCTTCTCGAGTTCGAGCAGGGCGTCGGAATGATAACTCCAACCCGGCAGGCCCCGCCGGTCCCAATTGTTGGGGATCGCCACGTCGCGGAGGTGCGGGTTCATAAAAGCTCTCATTTGTTGAATGATCATTCAATAAAAGCATATTTTTCATTGAATTGCAATGGCTTGTCTAAATTGGTCCAGTTCTTGCTGCGAAATCTTCCGACGTTGTTTGTCGGAAGCCAAACGCTCAAGGCTTGAGAAATCTCGAAAATTCCGGGTGTTAGCCAAGGTTCGCATAGACGTCTTATCTCGGCTTGAGCCATGAGAGCCGCGTGGAAAACATGGCTCCCGAAGATGGAAAAAAACCGCCCAGGGCTCGCCTGTTTTCAGGGCAATTCCGATGTCCGCCGATGCTCGAACCGGTTTTGTCCAAGATGCCGAAAAACCGGTTTCTTGCCCGTTACATTGCCGGATGCGCGTCATCGTTGGCTTGTTACAAAGCGCGAGTACGTTCGTTTCAACAGAAAAAGAAAATCAACGAAGGGAACGGCGATGTATACGAAAATCCAGACTGCCTACAATGACCGCCGTGTGCAGGCGCCGGAGCGCAACGACCGCCGGCCAAAGCTGGCACTGCGCCAACGCGCCAACGACCATCCGATGGCGCTGTTCGCGGTGCTGGCTGCCGCCGCATTCGTCGGCATGGCGTTCGCGCCGACTGTTGGTCCAGCCTTCGCCTCACTCAATCCACCGGCAAACATCGTCGACGGCGCGCCGACCACGACCAAGACCGCGCGCCTGCCGATGCCGGAGATCGATTTTGTCTGCAAAGGGCAGGCCTGGGGCGCCGAGAGTGCGGACTGCCTGCGCGTCATCGCCGAGCAGTCCGGCATCCACAAGGCTCGCACGGTCCGCGTGATCGCCAATGCCGCGCCAGCCACCGATACGCCGAACGTTTTTTGATGCCCCCCGAGCGACCCTCCAGCGCTCCAGGCAGGCTCCCACCGCATCGTCGGTCGGGAGTCTTTTTTCTCCGGGCGCTAGCTCTTTGTTGAGAATCGGATTTTTCCAAAAACCGGTTTCCACCGGTCCGAAGTTCTAGCTGCCCAAGGCGGCCTGCTCGGCAATGGCCGAGAGCACGCCGCGCACGTCCAGTGTGCTGAACGGCTTTTCCAGGATCTGCGGCCGCTGCGGCGCAGGCAACGCCTCGATTTCGGCTTTCGCACCGATCAGATCGCCGGTGACCAGCACGAAACGCCGCGCCAGATCAGGTTTTTCGGCGAGCAGTTCGCGATAGATGGCGATGCCGCTGATGCCGGGCATGCGCAGATCGGAAAAAACGATGTCCGGCGGCATATGGCCGTTCAAGGTCGCGGCGGCCGATGCCCAGGCCGGCACGATCCGCGACTTGATTCCCATCAACTCCAGAATGTCGGACAGCGACGCCGCGACATCCGGCTCGTCGTCGATGATCAGGGCATGACGCAATCCGCTCGAGCGCGCCGGGCTTTCGCCGGCGATGGCCGCGCCGGCGGAGATCGCCGGCAACTGGACGACGAAACGGGCGCCCCTCGGCAGAACTTCTTCGAACCAGACATTGCCATTGTGCCGTTCGATGATCGATTTCGAGATCGACAGGCCGATGCCGGTGCCGACGCCGACCGGCTTGGTGGTGAAGTAGGATTCGAAGATGCGGGAGCGTATCGCTTCCGGCACGCCCAGCCCGTTGTCCTCGACCGAAAATCCGGGATTGCCGCGGTCGCCGCGAAACGTACGGACCTTGATCAGCCGGTCGCCGGCGATGCCGGCCAAAGCATGCTGGCTGTTGATAAGGAAATTGGCCGCCACTTGCGTCACATGGTCGGCGTCGGCCATGGCCAGCAGCGGACCGCTGGCGAAATCGGTGTCGATGATGATGCCGCTCGACCTGGCGCCGTAGGCGGTCACTTCGAGTGCCGCGCGGACCACCTGGTTGAGGTCGGTCTCGGCCTGCGACGCGGGATGCAGGCGGACCATCGAGAGAAAGCTCTTGACGATACGGCCGCAGCGCTCGGCGGCGGCGCGCACCTTCTCGGCGCGCACCTTGGTCTGCGGGTCAGATGCGAATTCATGCAACAGCGTCGATTGGGCGACGACCACGGCAAGCGGGTTGTTGAGCTCGTGTGACACGCCGGCTAGCAGCGAGCCCATCGCCGCCATCTTCTCGTTCTGGTGCAGCTTTTCACGCTGGCGGCCGATCTCCTCCTCGGCACGCAATTTGTCGCGCAGGTCGCGGATCGAGCCGAAGATCAGGCGGCGATCGGCGACCCGCATCTCGGTCGCTGTCAGTTCGATCGGAAAGACCTCGCCGGCCGCATTCTGGGTGACGGTCTCGATCCGCTGGCCGACCATCGGCGCGCCGCGGCCCGACATGTATTCGGCGCCCGACACATAGCCCTTGCGATAATATTCCGGAACGACGGTGTCGAGCAGGTCCTTGCCGAGGATGCCGCTGCGCTGGTAGCCGAACATCTTTTCGGCGGCCGGATTGAATTCGATGATAGAACCGGTCTCGTCGATGACGATGATGGCGTCGAGAGAAGCCTGCAGCATCGTGCGGCGGATCACTTCGCTGGCATGGGCATCGGAAAGCGATCGTTCGATGGCGTCGCCGATGGCCAGTGCCACGATGTGCAGCGTCGCCTCTTCCTCGTCGGTCCATTCACGCTCGTTCACGCAGGCGTTGACCGCCAGCGTGCCCCACAAATGGCCATGCGCAAAGACCGACACCGACAGGAATGACTTGATGTGCTGCTTTTCGAAGTCGGTCCTCAGAAAGCCTTCGAGGTCGCGCGTGTGTCCGGCGAAGATCTTGCCTTGCCGCTCGTCCTCCGCCAACCGTTCCAGCAGCGGGTCCGAATTGACGACCGACTGCATGATGATCGTCGGCGACGCCAGCTCGCCGCCAAATCGGGGATCGATCCAGTAGGCCGCAACCGACTGGGCAAACCCCTGGCCGGGCAGCTCGCGCAACCGGAACAGGATGCCGCGCTGGCAATCCATGGCCCCGCAGAGCGTTTCAAGAATGCTGTCCATCTCGCGCTGCCAGTCGCCAGCTTCGCGAAGCCGGCGAACGACATGGACAGCGGCCATCGCCGCGCCCTGCCTGACGCCGTGCATATCGCTGGGTGCTGCTTCAACCGTCATGGTCAGCCATCATTTCAGAATCGTACCAAGCCAGAGTGACGCCGGGCTAGATGATACCAGGCGGTCGCTCCGCTCAGTTGCTTTCGCCGGTCGGCAGCGAGAAGATATAGCCTTCGCCGCGCACCGTGCGCAGGAATTTCGGATTGGCCGGGTCCGCCTCGATCTTCTTTCTCAGCCGCATGATGCGGATGTCGACCGCGCGCGACGATTCAGGATCTTCCACGAAGCCGATCGCCTCGGAGATCGCCGCACGCGTCAACAATCGGTTGGCGCGTGTCAGGAAGACCTCCAGAACGTCGAACTCGCTCTTGGCCATGTCGATGACCGTCCCATTGGTGCCGGTGACAAACCTGCCGTCGAGATCGGCATGGAAGGGGCCAAAGCTCATGTAACGGCGATTGGCTGTTGCTTCGGCCTTGGCGCTCTGCGGCTCGGTCGGCTGCGGAACGCGGCGCAGCACGCTGCGGACCCTCGCCAGCACCTCGCGCAATTCATAAGGCTTGACGATGTAGTCGTCGGCCCCAAGTTCCAGCCCGACGATGCGGTCGAGCGCGGTGCCGGCGGCGGTGGCATAGATGATGCCGATCGGCATTTTCGAGCGCAGCCAGCGGCCGAGCGACAGGCCGTCTTCGCCTGGCATGGCGATGTCGAGGATGGCCAGGTGAAACGACTGCGTTTCCAGCAAGGTTCGCGCGGCGCTGGCACTCTCGGCCGTGGCGACATCATAGCCACTGGCGCCGAGATACTCGGCGACCGCGTCCCTCAGATCGGGCTCGTCCTCGACGATGACAATTCGTGCCCGCACTATGCTCTCGCTCCCGCTTTCAGTGGAAAGTAGATTGGGTATAAACATCATGTCCAGCGCTCATCTTGGGTTGCCGGTTGCAGGGTGGGAAAAAAATGGCTGCACGATCCATTATCGCGCTTGTTTCCGTCGCCGAAGTGGTCGCGACCAATCTCGCTGACCATCTTGAACGGCGCGGTCATGACGTGCGGGCGGTGCGGCAGCCGTGGGAGGCCGAATCCCTGCTTTCCGGAAAGGGCATCGATGTCGTCGTCGTCGGCGACAGCCTCAGCCAGGCGGAAGGGCGTGATCTGCTCAGGCGCCATGGCGGCGAGGGCGGGCCGGATTTCATCCTGATCTGCCGGCCGGCCGATCTCGTCGACAAGGTGCTGGCGCTCGAACTCGGTGCCGCCGATGTCGTCGAAAGCCCGCTCAACGTCAGGGAACTCGCCGCCCGTATCGGCGGCTTGCTGGCACGGCGCGGCAGGAACGCCGGGGAATTGGTCGTGCTGGAGAACGCGACGGTCGACCTCCGGTCGGCCATGGTCATGCATCGCTCCGGCACTGAAGAACAATTGTCGCCGGGTCAGGTGGCGCTGCTCAGACTGTTTCTGGCCAGCCCGCGCAAGGTCTTGACGCGCGACGACATCATTGCCGCCGCGCCCGCCGAAAATGCCGATGCCTTCGATCGCTCGATCGATTCGCGTATCGTGCGGCTGCGCCGCAAACTCGACACCGAAACCATCACCACCATAAGGGGGGCGGGCTACCGGTTCGATCCGCCGACCCAGTTCGCCGACTGACGGCAGGCCCATTTCGCAAGGAACGCCGTAGCACTTCAATTTTGCGCACGATTCCCAGCGAAAATCGTCTCCGATTTCGGGGTCATGCGCTTGCACTCAGCGCACCACGAGGAGCGACGGCCCTGACGGCATCTCGTAGGCCGTGCCGAGTTCACTGGCATGGGCCCGATCTTTCAGGAGCACGGTGGCGAGGCCGGCAAAGCCGAGCAGGCCCTGCGCGTAGAGCAGCGCGGAAAGCACCGAAGCAGCAAATTTCGTATTCATCGTTTTTGTTCCCCAATTCGGTTTCAGGTTTGCTTCAGGGAAACCCCGAAGCGCCCGCGCCGCCAGCGGAGCCCCCCGTCGCGGCGCGGGCCTTCGGTCCTCTCGGCTGCAAGTTGCCGGAGGGGCCGCGCATCTTCTTCAGCCCAAAACCGACCCGCCAGAGGGCCTTGAGCCGGTTGATGCGCAGGCTGGACACAATCCAGACCGTGGCGAAAAACAGTGCGGCATGCAGGGTCGAAACTTCGCTTGAAGTCATCCCCGCAAGCTTCGTCGTCGGGCCGCCGGCGAAGGTGCCGACGCCGCCAAGGATCGCTGCGGCTATGCTTATCCTGAAAAGCCAGGGCATCGCGTTCGATTGCAGGTTCATCTTCGTTTGTGCCGGCTGTTCTCGTTGGGTCAACTCTGCGGGTGGCCTGTATCCAGATCATGCCGCTAGTGCGCGCGCTTTGTTGCAAATTGGTTTCGAGGCAAGTCAAATTTCTTTCATATGAGGGAAGATCGCGCTTTCGTTTAGCGAATGATGACTGCACCTTCCGCTGGTCCGGGCCCGGCCAGCCGAGGGCGTTATGTCCTTGGTTCCGCCTTCGGAGGTTCCCTCGGAGAGGCTTCCGGCCGTTAACCAGAGGAAACAGATTCGAAACAGAAATGCCTGCCACACGAAATCAATTCGAAACATCGCACGACGATAAGCCGGTCATCGAATTGGAGCCGGCCATGTCCGGCAGACAGGGGGATCTCATGTACACTGCCATTTCTGCCAAGCTCATCAACGTCGCTGCCGCCGCCCTGACGGGTGCAGCTCTTCTGTTCGGCGCCGGTAATGGCGTCGCCCATGCCGCCAATCGGGCCGCCAATCAGATCGTGGCGCGGATTTCGATTTCGCAACAGACGATGGAAGTCCTGGTCGACGGGCGGCCGACCTTCGCGTGGAAGGTCTCGACCGGCGCCAAGGGGCATGTCACCCCGACCGGCTCGTTCAAGCCGACCCGCATGCACCAAATGTGGTATTCGAGGAAATACGACAACGCGCCGATGCCGCATTCGGTCTTCTTCAAGGGTGGCTACGCCGTCCATGCGACTAATTTCGTCAAGCGCCTGGGACAGCCGGCCTCGCATGGCTGCGTGCGGCTGCATCCGGCCAACGCCGCCGATTTCTACCAGCTTGTCGAGATTTTTGGCCCGGCCAATACCCGGATCGTTATCGTCAAATAGCTAGCCGAGACGATCGGCCTGACGAGTATGACTGACTGCCCAAGAAAAAGGCCGGAAGTTCCGGCCTTTTTTCGTCATTCAATCAATCGGCACCGGCATCAGCTTCGGGTCCGGCTTCTCGGCATGATGCGGCAGGTCCTTGCTGGCGATGAAGGTGTAGAACATCGGCACCACGAACAGGGTGAACATGGTTCCCACCAGAATGCCGGTGAAGATCACCAGGCCCATCGAGTAGCGTGCCGCAGCACCCGCGCCGCTGGAGATGATCAGCGGCACCACGCCGAGCGCCATCGCCGCCGTCGTCATCAGGATCGGCCGCAGCCGCACCCTGGCCGAGGCGATGATGGCATCGCGGCGCCGCATCCCGTGGTGCTCGCGCTGCTGGTTGGCGAACTCGACCAGAAGAATGCCGTGCTTGGTGATCAGACCGATCAGCGTGATCAGGCCGACCTGCGTATAGATGTTGAGCGTTCCCAGCCCCAGATTGAGCGGCACGATCGCGCCGAAGATCGACAGCGGCACGGACATCATGATGATCAACGGATCGCGGAAGCTTTCGAACTGCGCCGCCAGCACCAGATAGATGACGAGAACGGCTGCCGCGAAGGCGATGATGATCGTGTAGCCCTGTTCCTTCTCCTGCCGCGACTGGCCGGTATAGTCGATGAAGAACGTGTCGGGCAGGCTTTCCCTGGCGATATCCTCGATGGTCTTCAACCCGTCGCCGGTGGTGACGGTGGGCAATGGCAGAGCGGAAATCGTGGCGGAGTTCAACTGGTTGAACTGCTCGATCACGGCCGGCGAGGCGTTGGTCGAGATCTTCACCACCGCCGAGAGCGGCACCATCTCGCCCGACGCGCTGCGCACGAAATACTCGGCCAGCTTTTCAGGGTTGTCGCGGAATTTCTGCGGCACCTGCGGGATGATGTCGTAGCTGTTGGATTCGCGGTCGAATTGCGCCACTTCGGCGCCACCGACCAAGAGGGTCAGTGTCCGGCCGATGTCGGCGATCGGCAGGTTGAGCGCCGCAGCGCGGTCGCGGTCGATCGTCACCGTCACTTGCGGCGCGTCGAAGGTCATCGAGTTCTGCACGACCATGAAGCGGCCGGAGGCCTGCGCCTTGTTCTTGATGTCCTCTGCCGCCTCGTAGACCTGGGAGGCCTCGCCGGTCGAACGCACCACCATTGTGATCGGCAGGCCGCCGCCCGAGCCTGGCAGCGTCGGCGGTGCGAAGACGAAAGCTTCGACGCCCGCCACCTTGCTGAGGCGACCCGTGATGTCTTCCTGGAGTTCCTTCGAGCTGCGCGTGCGGTCGGCCCAGTCCTTGAACGCAAAGCCGACGAAAGCGGTGTTCGTCTGGCCGCCGCCGAAGGCGACCGCCGAGAACCGTGCCCGCGTCTCAGGCAGGTCATCGACCAGGCCAAGTATCTGATTGACGTAGCTCTCGGTATAGTCCGACGTCGCGTAGCGCGGCGCGGTCACCAGCGAAAGCAGGAAGCCCTGGTCTTCTTCCGGCGCCAGTTCGCTCGCGGTCCTGGTGAACATGAAGCCGGTCGTGGCGACCAATGCGATGACGATCATCAGCGTCACCGGGCGATATTTCAGCGAGCCGCTGACCAGCCGCTCGTAGAGGTTTTCGACGCGCCCGAACGTGTTGTCGACAATGCGCTGGAAGCGGCTGTGCGAGCCGGCCCTCAGGATGCGTGCCGACATCATCGGTGTGATGGTGAGGGCGACGACACCCGAAAGCACCACCGAGCCGGCAAGCGTCACCGCGAATTCGCGAAACAGTGCGCCGGTCAGGCCGCCGGTGAAGGCCAGCGGCGCGAACACGGCGGCCAGCGTTATCGTCATGGCGACGACGGCGGAGGAGATCTCCCGCATGCCGTTGAAGGCCGCCTGCATCGGCGACATGTTGTCTTCTTCCATGTGGCGGTGGATGTTTTCCACCACCACGATGGCATCGTCGACGACGAGGCCGATCGCCAGCACCATAGCCAGCAACGACAAAAGGTTGATCGAATAGCCCAACGAAAACAGCAGGAAGCAGACGCCGATCAGCGACAGCGGAATGGTCACGATAGGCATCAACACCGAGCGGAATGAGCCGAGGAAGAGCAGGATGACGACGATGACGATGATGACCGCCTCGCCGATGGTCTTGAACACCTCCTCGATCGAGGCGCTGATCTGCTCGGTCGAATCGTAGACGATCTCGATCGTCATGCCTTGCGGCAGCGTCTCCTGGATGGTCGGCACAATTTCGTGGATCGCCTCCGCTGTCGTCAGCGGATTGGCGGCCGGCGTCGGGAAGATGGCGAGGAAGATGCCGGGCTTGCCGTTGAAGCTGACCCTGGTGTCGGTGTTCGCCGCGGCGAGCTCGACGCGCGCGACGTCACGCAGCCTCACCACATTGCCGTTGTTGGAGCGGAGCGGAAGGGCGGCGAAAGCCTCCGGCGTCTGCAGCGTCGAGCGGACGGTGATCGAGGAAGCCACGTACTCGTTTTCGGTGTTGCCGGGTGCTGAGAGGAAATTCGATTCGTTGATGGCGGTCAGCACTTCCGCCGCCGTCACGCCGCGCGCCGCCAGTTTGATCGGGTCGATCCAGACGCGCATCGAATATTCGGCGGCCCCGAAGATCTGCACGTCGGCAACGCCCTCGACCGTCGACATGCGCGGCCGCACGACTCGTTCGATATATTCGGTGAGCTGTTCCGGCGTCATGTTCGGATTCTGCATCGAGATATACATCATCGCGAACTGCTCGCCGGTGCCCTTGACGATCACCGGGTCTTCGGCCTCGTCCGGCAGCTCGCCGCGCACGCCTTGTACCTTCGACAAGACTTCATTCAGCGCGATGTCGGGATTGGAGCCGAGTTTCATCTGCACCGTCACAGTGCTGGAGGACGGCCGGCTCGCCGACGTGACATAATCGATGTTTTCGGTCGAAGCGACGGCACGGGCGATCGGCGCGGAAATGAACCCCTGGATCAAGTCGGCGCTGGCGCCGGGATAGGCCGTGGTGATGGTGATGGCCGTTTCTTCAACTTCCGGATACTGCCGGATCGAAAGGTTGAAGATGCCCTGGAAACCCAGAAGCAGGATCATCAAGGCGAGCACGGTCGAAAGGACCGGACGGCGGATGAAGAGGTCGGAAAAGCTCATTACTGGGTTGCCTGCTGGTTTGCCGGCTTGGTCGGGTCGATCGTGTTGTCGACGGCAACGGACATGCCGTTGGAGAGCCGGTTCTGGCCGGCGGTAACGACTTCGTCGCCGGGCTGGATGCCTTCCAGGATCTCAACCAGGCCGGCGTTGCGGCGGCCGGGCTTAACGAACACCTGGGCAAGCACGAGCTGCGGCTTCTGTTCTTCCGCTTTCGGTTCGGCCGGGGTAGCAGCCGGTTTTTCCTCCGGTTTTGCCGCGGGTGCTTCGGCCGCGGGCTTCGCGGTGTCCGTGGCGGGCTTTTCTTCCGGCTTCGCAGCAGCAGGGGCCGCGCCACTGGCTGCGGCCGGCTTCGCCGGACGCACCACAAAGACAAAGTCACCGTACAGGCTGGACGTCAGCGCGGTCTGCGGCACCGTCAGCACGTTGTTTTCCTCGGGCAATTCGACGCGCACCTGCACGAACTGGCCAGGGGTCAGCTTGCCTTCGGGGTTAGCGACCTCGGCCCTGACCGTCACCAGCCGGCTGGTCGGGTCGATCTTCGGGTCGATACCGCGGATGGTGCCGGCGAACGGCAGCTCGCCGTCGCCAATGCCCAGCCGCAGCTTCTGGTCGATCTTCAGTAGCGGGAGCTGCTGTTCGGGAATCGAGAAATCGGCCCGCATCGTCTCCAGGTCCTGCAGTGTCACTACGGAAGTGCCGGGTGAGAGATACTGGCCGAGATCGATCCTGGGAATACCGACCGTGCCGCCGAAGGGCGCTGTCAGCAGCTTCTGATCGAGCACCGCCTGCAGCCTGTTGACCTGCGAAGCGGAAGCCGATGCAGTTGCCCGCGCCGTGTCGAGCGTCGATTCCGAGCCGACACCGCGTTTCTGCAATTCAAGGGCGCGTGTCAACGCCGTCTGGTCGAGCGCTGCTTGCGCCTTCGTCGCATCGAGATCGGCGCGCTCGGCGGCATCGTCGAGCTGAAGGAGAACCGCGTTGGCTTCAACCTTCTGATTGGCGTGAAATAGGATGTCCTTGACGATGCCGGCGGTTTCGACGGTCAGGTCGACGCCGCGTACCGCGCTTACCGTGCCGATCGCTTCGACGCCCGGCGTCCAGCTGGTCGGCTTGACGATTGTCGTCGACACCGTCGCGGCCGGCGGCTTCATCGTGGCGAAGAATTGCTGGATCGCATTGTCGCGGAACAAATTGAAGCCGACGATGCCGCCGCACACCAGCACGAGCAGAATGAAGGCGATGATGAAGCGCTTGATCACGAACAGTCCCCTTGGCCATGGCCCGGCATAACGGTCGGATGACCGAAACACATACCTGTGACTGGTCCCGATTTCAAATGACGGCGATCTTACTGTACCGTCTGGACGGTCTTGTCAATTCCGCATAGGCTAATGTATGGGGAGGCGATTGATGAAAGCCCGCAGAGCAAATTCGCGTGAGAAGATTCTCGCCGCCGCCGCCGATGTGGCACGCGAGACAGGGCCCGGCAGCCTGTCGCTGGACGCCGTCGCCAGCCGTGCCGGCGTGTCGAAAGGCGGCTTGCTGTACAATTTCCCGACCAAGGCGAAACTGATGCAGGCGCTGGTGGAGGATTACCTGCGCGCCTTCCAGCAGGCGCTGGAGTCCGCCCGCACGGCCGGCGTCATCGGCGAAAGCCCGCTTGCGACTTACATCAAGCTTTCAGCCGAACATGCCGAGGAGTCGAAACCGTCGGCTTCCTGGATATTTTCGGCGATCGCCGAGGATCCCGATTTCCTGACACCGATAAAATCGTTCAGGCGGCAGGTCTTCGAGCGGCTCAAGGGAGAGACGCCGGACCTCAAGGCGCTGCTGGTCTGCTATCTCGCCATCGAAGGGCTTCGCAGCATGAACCTCTTCGATTCGGACGTCCTTTCACGGGACGAACGTCGATTGCTGGTATCGTCCTTGCTGGAGATTGCGGGATAGATCGAGGATGCCATCAGAAGCCGTCCGGCCAACGGTTTCTCGTCCGATGCGGCCCAGCGCAGCCTTTCCGTCCTATCCAAAACCGGTGCGCACACTCGGGTCAGGTCGATAGCAGCGCTTTTGAGCGCGCCAACGTCACCATCAACGGCCTGGGCCGAAGCAGCCGCCATGGAGCGGGAGCGCGCCGGCATCGAAGCGGATTCGGCGTCAAATGCCGTTACTCCGGCGCCAACATGATGGATGGGGCAGCAGTGAGCGCCATGGTGCGCGAGGCCGAAGAGATCTTCGGCAGTCTCGACATCCTGGTCAACAATGCCGGCATCCAGCATGTCGCGCCGATCGAGGAATTCCAGGACGACAAATGGGAAGCCATCATCCGCATCAATTTGCTCGCCGCCTTCTATGCAATCAAGGCGGTGCTGCCCGGTATGAAGGCGCGCAAATGGGGCCGCATCATCAACACTGCGTCGGCGCACGCGTTGGTCGCCTCGCCGTTCAAGTCCGCCTATGTGTCGGCCAAGCACGGCATAGCGGGCCTGACCAAGACAGTGGCGCTGGAGGCGGCACTTGACGGCGTCACCGTCAATGCGATCGCGCCCGGCTACGTCTGGACGCCGCTGGTCGAAAGCAGATTCCCGACACAATGAAGGCGCGCGGCATGACCGAGGAAGAGGTTAAGCGCGACGTGCTCCTCGCCGCCCAGCCGACCAAGGAGTTCGTCACCGTGGACGAGCTTTCCGCACTGGCGTAGTTCCTATGCTCGGATGCGGCAAAGCAGATCACCGGCACAACCTTGCCGATTGATGGCGGCCGGACGGCGCAGTAAGCACCGGCGCCATTGCCGCAGCCATCATTGTCACGGCCGGATTTCCAACGTATGCCGACGCCATGCCGCACCGGTTGCGTGAACAATCGGCGGGACACAATGATATGCCGATTGGTGAAGCATGAGCGAAATCAAGGTGGAGCGTCTCCCCAAGCGGTTCAATGAAACCGCCGCGCTTGACGCCGTTTCGCTGGACTTCGCGGCGGGCTCGTTCACCGCGCTGCTCGGCCCGTCCGGGTGCGGCAAGACCACGATGCTGAGACTGATCGCCGGCTTCGAGGCACCCAGCGAGGGCAGCGTCTTCTTCGGCAAGGAATTGATGGCCGATCCGCAGCGGCAGGTGCCGCCGGAAGCGCGCGGCGTTGGTGTCGTCTTCCAGTCCTATGCGCTTTGGCCGCATATGGATGTCGCGGCAAACGTCGCCTATCCGCTGAAGGCCCGGCATGTCGAGCGGGGCGCAATCGCAGGTCGTGTCAGCGCTGTTCTCGACATCGTCGGGCTCAGCGGATTTGAAGGCCGCCGCATCGAGGAACTATCCGGCGGCCAGCGTCAGCGCGTCGCGCTGGCGCGCTGTCTGGTCGCCGACGCCAGGATCATCCTGTTCGACGAACCGCTCGCCAATCTCGACATGCATTTGCGCGCGTCGATGGTCGACGCGTTTCGCGACATCCATCGCCGCTCCGGCGCCACCATCGTCTATGTCACCCACGACCAAGCCGAGGCCCTGGCATTGGCCGATCGCGTTGCCATTATGAGCCGAGGCAAGGTGCTGCAGGCGGCTGCGCCGCAGGAGGTCTATCGCGCGCCGGCCAATGCCACGGTTGCCGGCTTTGTCGGGCGCGGTTCCATCGTTGCGGGGACAGTGATCGATCATGCCGAGGGAATCGCAACGGTCGACGTTGCAGGACATCGCTTTGCGGCGCGAAGCGCCGGGATATCGTCCGGACCGGTCAATATCCTGCTGCGGCCGGAAGCGCTGCGGATTTCACCTGACGGCATGCCGGCGACGGTGCTCGACAGCATCTATCGAGGCCCGGTTCATGAGGTGCGGCTGGCCTTGCCAGCGAAAGGACAGGAATTGCTGATCGACAATACCGAGGCAGTTGCAGTCGGCCAGAGCGTGCATGTCGCCGTCTCAGATGCTTGGATTATCCCAGACTCTGAGCCTTCTTACCGCCAGGGCAAGACGCCTGCCGGAAGCCGCCGGCCGAACCGGTCGAGCACAAGCAGCAGGACGACGACAACGGCAATTGTGGAAACGGCGATCGCGGCTGCCTGCGTTCCCAAGCCTGCTTCCTCGAGGCTGAACAGCACCACGCCGAGCGTCTCGTTGCCGCTCGACCAGAGCAGGGCCGAGACCGTCAGCTCGTTGAAGGCGCTCATGAAAACGAGCAGTCCGCCGGCCACTGCCGCGGGTGCCGCGAGCGGCGCGGTTATCGTTGCAAGCCGGCGCAGGGACCCGGCTCCCGACACCGCCGCCGCCTCGTCGAGATCGCGTGAAATCTGCCCGACCGCGGTAGCCACCGGTTTCAAGGCGAGCGTGAAAAACCGCATCGCGTAGGCGACCACGATGATCGATGCGGTCGCGTAGAGGCTGCCGACCAGCGGCAGCGGGCGCAGGAACAGGAGGATGCAGGCAATAGCAAGCACGACGCCGGGGACGGCATAGGGCAGGTCGACGACGCCGCCGAGGAGGCGCTGCCAGCGGCGGCCGAGCCGTTCAAGCACCGCGGTCACCGGTATGACGCCGATGGCGAGGATCAGTGCGGCACTACCGGCAAAAAGAAGGGAATTGCGGAAGGCGCGAACGGTCGAAGCCTGGCGGACCAGAACCTCGGCATAGTTGGACGCGGTCATCGTCTCCCAGCCAAGTGGCACACCGAAGGACGGCACGAGCGACGTCGCCAGCAGAGCGCAAGCCGGAAGCACGAGGATGAAGCCGATCGCCAGCCAACCGAGACCGGCCAGCAGCAGGCGGTAGCGCCCGAGCTCGAAACGCGCCGGCGTGCCTGAAGTAAAGCGGTGAGCGGCGCCGCGCAGAGCCAGCGACTGGCAAGTGACACCGGCCAGCGCCAGCACGCCGACCAGCACCGACAGCGCGGTGATCTGCGGCAAGACGCCAGGTCCAAAACTCGACAGGTCCTGATAGATCAGCGTCGGCAACGTCAGATAGTTGACCGGCATTCCAAGCAGGGCCGGGATACCGAAATTGCCGACGCCGGAAACGAAGGCGAGTGCCGCCGCAGCCACGATATAAGGACGCACGACCGGCAGGACGATGGTCCGCAGCACGGATAGCGGCCTGGCGCCAGAGGCCCTGGCCGCCTCGACGAGATCGCGAGGAATCCGGGAAAGCCCCGCCCGCAGCGTGATGAAGACGATCGGTGCATGCTGGACGGCGTAAAGCAGGATGATGCCGTTGCGGCCGAGCATCGGATTGGGCGTGCCTGGCGGCGGCGCCATGCCGACCATGCCGAGAAGCGTGCTGGACGGGCCAAACAGATGCAGCCACGACAAAGCGGTCACCTGTGGCGCGATCATCAGCGGCAGCAAAAGCAGGAAACCAAGGGGCTTTCGCCCGGGCAGGTCGGTCATGGTGACAGCGATGGCGAAGGGGCCACCGAGGCAGACCGCCAGCACGGCGCCGAAAAAGGCAGTATCCAGCGTATGCCACGTCGCCCGTAAGGCGGCGGGCTTGGCCAGGCGTTCGGCGAATGCGCCGAAATCGAGCTCACCGCCCGGCGCGACGGCCGCGACGAGGAGCCTGACCACCGGCAGCAGACTGAGCAGAGCGATGACCAGCAGAACGGCGAGCGCCGACGCACGAAACCCCGATGTGGTCCGCACCCCGGGCCCGCGCCGTGCCGGCACGGACCGCCCGGGGAGGATATCCTGCGCCGACGACACCACTGACTGCTGGGTTGGCTACTGGCTCATCACGGCGCCGAACTTTTCCTTGTTGGCGGCGTCGTTGGCGAGCGCGGCGGCCGCATCGTAGCGCAGCACCTTGATCGACGAGCGGTCGGGATAGCCGGTCGGCAAGGCAATATCGGCGCGCGCCGGAATGTAGCCCATCTTCGCGGCGGCTTGCTGTCCGTCCTTGGACAGAAGGAAATCGACGAAGGCCTTGGCGGCGTCGGCGTTCTTGGCCGTGGACAGTATGGCGACGGGCTCGGTGACGGCCGAGACGCCTTCCCTCGGGAATACGAACTCGACGGGCGCGCCCTTGGCCCTTTCGCGGATGGGCATGTAGTCGACAATCATGCCGAACAGCTTGTCGCCGCCGCTGACGGCCTTCAGCACGTCGCCATTGCCGCCGCTTGCCTGGGCGCCGTTCTTGGCGAGCGCGTTGTAATAATCCCAGCCTTCCGGCAGGTTTCCGGTCAGCGTCACGGTGTGGATCATCGCCGCACCCGAGGTCAGCGGGCTGGGCATCGCGACAAGGCCCTTCGCCTCCGGCCTGGTGAGGTCTTCCCAGCTCGCCGGCACGAAGGGCGCCTTGGTGTTGTAGACAATGCCGGTGGTGATCAGCTTGGTCGAGAAATAGGTCTTGTCCTTGTCGTAGAGGTCGGCCTCGATGCCGGAGACGTCAGCCTCGGGATAGGCGAGCAGCCGGCCTTCCTTCTTCAGGCCTTCCATGGTCACAACGTCGGCGATCAGAAGCACATCCGCCTGCGGCTGGCCGGCTTCGATCTCAGCACGCAGCTTGGCCAGGATCTTCGGTGTTCCATCGCGCACCCATTCGACCTTGACTGCGGGGTATTTCGCCATGAAGGCATCGACGGTCTGCTGAGCGTCGGTGTTGGGCTGGCTGGTATAGAGGACCAGCGTGCCGTCGGCAGCTGAAGCGCCTGCGATGGCGGATGCCAAAAACATGGCGGCGAGAATGATCTTGCGCATGGAAAACCCCACTTCGTGTGAAGAGACGGATCCGGCTGAGCGCCGGATGCGAGAACGCTCTCCCTAGCGCCGCAGGATAAACCTATTGTGACAGGCGGGGATCGGCAAGGATGGCAGGTTTTTCGTCGCCTCGGACGATCCGGGGAACTTTTGCTCGGCTGGCGATTTTGGATGTATGGTGAGACGCTGAACGGCCAGAAGGTGATTGCCGATGACGACAAGACGCTTTGCGATCCGCGTGCTCGCTCTCGCGATAGGCTGTAGCCTATCCGCTTCCGCCTTCGCGGGCGACAAGCACCGCGACCACCGGGTTCAATCCGAACGCTACGTTCCCGCCGAAGACGATATCATCGACATCCTGTTTGGCGGCCCGCGCTACTATGACCAGCAGTTGGTCACCACGGCCGCAGGAGCCTGCTCCTACCACCGGATCGGACCCGACGCGAATGCGCTAAACAAGATCAACGATCACCATTGCGGGAAGTAGGCGCGGGCACTCAGCGCCCGCCAGCCTCCTTCATCCGCGCGATGATCTCGGCCATCAGCGCCAGGTCGCGGCGCGAATCCGCCAGGTCCGTCAATGGCCTGGTGCCATCTGAGATGTGGCGGTGGAAAGTCTCCAGTTCAATGGAGAAGGCATCGCCATAGAGCGGCCCGAAGGTCCGGGTCACCGGGCCGAGCGGTCCGGCTTCCGTCACTTCGAGCCGCGTCGGCAGGCTGCGGATATAGGGCGTGTCGTAGATGATGCGGATGCGTTTGGTGTTCGAGCGCACCTCGATCATGGCATCGAACAGGCCGAGATCGTCGACCACCGCGTCATACTGGCAGGCGAAATGGCCGTAGTCGAAGGTCACGCTGGTGTTGGCGCCGCCATTGGTCCGGTGCGCCGCGAGCACGCTGACCGGTTCGCCGAGCAGCCCTCTCATTGCGGAAATGTGGTGCGAGGAGAGCGCGGTCAGGCCGCGATAGGCGCGCACGAGATCGGCCGGCGCATCGGCACCCACGACTTCGCGAATCAGCGTGTCGCGCTCTCTGGCGCCGTGTTCCAGTAGCGCCGGGTCGATATCCCTGGGATAGAGGACGTTCTGGCTCTTCTTCAGGAAATGCCTGCCCTCGGAGATCAGGTCGAAGATGCGCACATGGATGATGTCGGCAAAATCGGGCAGTTCATCCTTCGCCGCCAGATAAGCCGGCGCATAGCGGCGCATATAGCCGACGAAGATCGTCTTCGCGTAGTTCGTCGTCAGTGCCAGCAATTCGTCGATCTCGCGCACTGTCAGGCAAGCAGGCTTTTCCAGAAGGATGTGCTTGTCGGCTGCCACGGCGGCGCGGACGAAACGGCTGTGGGTGTCGTCGGATGACAGCACGAAGACCCCATCGATGTCGGGGGAATTGATCAGCGCTTCTGCCGTTTCGAAGGCCTTGGCGTTTGGGTATTCGGATGTGCAGAGCGCCACCAGGCTCGGCGAGACGTCATAGACGCCCGCTATCACCCAGCGATCGCGCTGGTCGGCCAGCACCGGCAGATGGATCGACTGCGCGACCTCGCCAAGACCCACAAGTCCGACACGGATTATCGCCACTCGCAAACTCCCTTTGTATCATTCAATTCGTAACGAGATGGCCGGGTGGGTTGCCTCTACGCCGCGCCGGTGACAAGTGCGACGAGTTCGTTGCCGGTGGTCTCGGACGATCGGACCGTTGCCACCATCCGTCCCGCCCGCATCACCCAGATCTGGTCGGACAGGCGCCGCACCTGATCAAAATTATGGCTGACCAGGATGACGCTGACGGCCTGTTCGCGCAGCCGCCGGATCAGGGCTTCGACATTGGCCGTCTCCTGCACGCCGAGCGCTGCCGTCGGTTCGTCCATCACCACCACCTTGGCGCCTGAACCCGCGGCGCGGCAGATTGAGATCGCCTGTCGCTGTCCGCCCGACAGGCGCCGCACGCGCTGGCTGACCGAAGGCATGTTGATCGACAGGCGCGACAGCATGGCGCGCGCCTGTTGTTTCATGGCTTTGCGGTCGAGCAGGGCAAAGGGGCCGATCCGGCGCACGATCTCGCGGTTGAGGAACAGGTTCTGCGCCACGGTCAATTCGTCGATCAGCGCCAGGTTCTGGTGCACCGTCTCGATGCCGGCCTTGCGCGCCTCGTCGGGGTTGGCGAAGGGACGCGGCTGGCCGTCGAAGAAGATTTCGCCGCCATCCGGCACATGCACGCCGACCAGACAGCGTATTAGCGTCGACTTGCCGGCGCCATTGTCGCCGATGACAGCGGTGACCTCGCCGCGGCGGGCCTGGAACGCGACGTCGGTGAAGGCGCGAATGCTGCCGAAATGCTTGCTCAGCCCTTGGCAGGCGAGGATCGCCTCGGATGGCGGGATATGATGGACCGCGCTCATTTCTGGTACCGCATGATCAGAGCGGCCAGCACCACGATGGCGCCCACGGCGAGCGGCTGGTAGAACGCCGAAACGCTGAGCAGGGTCAGTCCGTTGACCAACGCGGTGAGCATCAGCGCGCCGATCGCCGGCCCAAGAATGCTGGCGCGGCCGCCGAACAGGCTGACTCCGCCGAGCACCACCGCCGCCACCGAATTCAGGAGAAGGCTGGTGTTGATCTGCGGTTCGGCCGAGCCGATGCGCGCCACCAGGAGCAGTGAGGCGATGCCGGCGCAGAAGCCTGAAATCGTATAGGCGGCGATCTTGACCCGGTTGGTGCGGATGCCGAGCGCGCCGGCGCTTTCGACCTGGCCGCCGGTCGCCAGCAGATGCACGCCGAAGCGGGTGTGGTAGAGCGCTATATGCGCCACGATGACGGCTGCGATCGCCACCCAGACGGGATAGCCGAACGGCCCTAAGGAACCCGAAGCCAGCCGCAGCAGGAAGGTCGAGCCGACCATTATCGGCTCGCCGCCTGACAGGATTAGGCCGAGGCCGGTGACGCCCGAAAGCGTGCCGAGCGTCACCACGAAGTCGGGTATTTTCCCGGCTGTGATGAGCACGCCATTCAGGAAACCGACCGCGCTGGTGGCGGCGACAGCCAGCGCGCAGGCGAGGAAGATGCCATAACCCGCGGCGTCGACGAGGCCGAGGATGATGGCGCCCAGCATAACCGCGGCAGCCAGCGAGAGATCGATGCCGGCGGTCGCCACGACGAAGGTCTGGCCGATCGACAGCACGACCAGGATCGCCGCCGCCAGCAGCAGGGCCTGCAGATTGGCGATGCTGAGAAAGACCGGCTGGGCGATGCCGAAGACGATGACGAGGCCGACAAGGCCGACGACCGATGCCCAGTCGGCCCAGAAGGAAGGATCCAGGAGGAGAGCCGACAGGGAGGGGCGGCTCTCCTCCGCCGCGCCCGCGGTATGCACGGGCGCGTTTTGTTCAGGAGTGCTCACTTCAACATCTCGCGGAAGGGATCGGGATAGTCGCCGCCCGGGCGCGGGAAGTTCTTCAGCGAGGCTTCGGCATTGTCTTTGTTGATCAGCAAGACCGGCGCCGGCACGTTGGCGGGCAGTTCCTTGCCCAAGGCCGCCGCCTTACAGGCCTCCACGCCCATGGCGCCGACGACATAGGGATACTGGGCGACGGTGGCGGAGAGTTCGCCGGCCGCGACCGATTTCAGCGCATCGACGATGCCGTCAAGGCCGATCACCTTGACGTCCTTGCCCGAGGTCTGGACGGCGCGCTGGACGCCGAGCGCCATGATGTCGTTGGCGGCGAAGAAACCGGCGAGATCGGGATGCGCGGCCAGGATATCGGTGGCCGCGGTCAGCGCCTTCTCGCGGTCCCAGTCGGCGCTGACCATCACCACGACTTCGAGCTTGCCTTCGACGGCCTGCTTGAAGCCCTTGATGCGGGCGTTGCTGCCGACATCGCCGACGATGCCGGCCACCAGCGCGACCTTGGAGCCCGCAGGAACCAGCTTCAGCATCTCCTCGCCTGCCAATACGCCGGCGGCAACGTTGTCGGTGCCGATATAGGTTGAGATGGTGAAGCCGGCGGCCTTGGCCTGCTCGGCGTCGATGGTGCTGTCGATGTTGATGATCGGCTTGTTCTTCTGGGCGACAGGGACCAGTGCCTGGACGAGGTTGCTGACACTGATCGGATTGACCAGATAGCAATCGAAATCCTGCATGGCCATGGCGGTCAGCCGATCGGCCTGCCCGGTGGCGTCGCCCATATTGGCGGCTGCCTGGATAGTGACGGCCACGTTGTCGGCCTTGGCCTGCTCTTCGATGCCCCGGTGCATGTACTGGAAGAAGGGATTGTCGAGACCTTTGACGATAGCGGCGACCTTCGCCGCGTCTTCGGCGTGGGCGGGCATGGAAATAACGGTTGCAAACAGACCTGCGCCAAGCGTCAGGCAATTGAACATGCGCATGCTCTTCCTCCTCCTAATTGTTGGTTGTGTCGCAATCGAACCGTTGTACGGCTAACGGAGTGCCTGTGCCGGCGAAGGCCAGCCCGGCGCTTGCGATGACAAGCTGCCGACCGATCAGCGATTGCGGGTTCCGCGCCCGGTTCGGGCCACTTTTCGTCAGGCATTTCTCCTCCCAGAGCGCTGACTGATGCCTGTCAGCATTTCCGCATGTTTTAGAAAAATTTGACACGCGTCAAGATTTAAAATGGTATGCAGCGGCTTTTGATGTGCTGCAGCGCAGCAGGGAAAGGGAGGAAGAACGCGGCGATGAAGGACAGGCGCTGGCGCTGTCCCGCCAAGGTCTCCCGAATGTCGGGGAATTCAACTCAAGACAGCGAGGCCAGCGCCGGGCCATCCATACGAAACAGATGGCAGACCGCGGGAGAAATATCGAGCGCGATGGGGCTGTGCAGCGGCGTGGTCTCGCCACCTTCGGCCTGCACCACCAGGGTGACATCGGGCGCGACCTCGACATGCAGTATTGTCAGGCTGCCCAGCCGCTCCGCCAGCACGGCTTGCCCCTTGAACTGTCCGTTGGCCGAGATGCGGAGATGCTCCGGCCGCATGCCGAGCAGCAACTCGTCGCCGGGTCGGGTTGCGCCCGCCGCAACTGGCACGGACAAGGCCGAGCCGTCCGGCAATGTGACGGAGACGCCTTTGGGACCAGTCGCGGCCACTTTCAGCCTCAGCAGGTTCATCTTCGGCGAGCCGATAAAGCCGGCGACGAAGATGTTTGCCGGCTTGTTATAAAGATCGAGCGGCGAACCGACTTGCTCGATGTTGCCGCCGTTCAGCACGACGATCGTGTCGGCCATGGTCATGGCCTCGGTCTGGTCGTGGGTGACATAGATCATCGTCGCGGCCAGATGTTCATGCAGGCGCATCAGCTCAAGCCGCATGCTGACCCGCAAGGCGGCGTCGAGATTGGACAGCGGCTCGTCGAACAGGAAAACTTTGGGATTGCGCACGATGGCGCGGCCGATGGCGACACGTTGGCGCTGGCCGCCCGACAGCGCCTTCGGCCGCCGGTCGAGAAGATGCGAAAGCTGCAGCACCTCGGCTGCCTCTCGCACCTTGCGTTCCTTTTCCGCGGCGGAAACACCGGCGATCTTCAGTGCAAAGCCCATATTCTCGGCCACCGTCATGTGCGGATAGAGCGCGTAGGACTGGAACACCATGGCGAGCCCCCGCTCGGACGGATCGATGTCGTTGGCCCGCACGCCATCGATCAGCAAATCGCCGGCGGTGATCTTTTCCAGGCCGGCGATCATGCGCAGCAGCGTGGATTTGCCGCAGCCGGACGGGCCAACGAAGACGACGAATTCGCGGTCCTCGACGTCCAGGTCAAGGCCCTTGATGATCTCGACGGATCCGTAGGACTTGCGCGCACCACGCAGCTTGAGCTCAGCCATGGCTTGTCTCCCTGGCATCGGCACGTTCGGTCGCGCCGTGTTCGTTGTCGTCGTCCTGCGCCATCGCCAGTGGGGCGCCCGGTTCGCCCTCCCACAGGATCAGGCTGGCCGCGCCGATCAGTCCTGCGCGGTCGCCGAGCTGTGCCGGCACGATCGGCACATCCCGGTAGGCCGGCATGGCCCGCTGCTCGACGGTTGCCCTGATGGTTGGAGCCAACAGGTCGAAACCGTTGGCGAGGCCGCCGCCCATGACGATCAGGTCCGGCGAATAGAGGTGAAGCAGGTTGGTGAAGCCGATGCCGAGCCACTTCGCTTCCGCCTCGATCAATTCGAGCGCACTGATATCGCCGGCACGCGCGGCGTCGACGACGTGCCTGGCCGAAACGTCGCCGTCAGCCGAAAGGCGCCTGAGCAGGGAGCCATCGCCCGGCGCTGTCAGCGCCGTGGCGCGCCGCCCGAGCGCGGTTCCGGAGGCGACCGCCTCGAAACAGCCGACAGCGCCGCAGAAGCAGCGATCGCCCTCGCCGGTGATGGTCATGTGGCCGATCTCGGCCGCCAGACCGCGCCGGCCGTGATAGATATGGCCGTCGGCAACCACGCCGCCGCCAATGCCGGTCGACACGGTGACGAACACCAGCGAGCCGCGGCCACGGCCGGCGCCGAGGCGCCATTCGCCGAGAGCCGCCGCATTGGCGTCGTTCTCCAGCCGCACCGGCAGGCCGAATTGCCGGCCGAGAATGTCGATCAACGGCACGTCGTGCCAGCCGGCCAGGGTCGGCGGGGCGATCACGATGCCGGCCTTGGGATCAAGCGGCCCCGGCGCGCCGATGCCGATGCCGACGACATCCGCCTGTGGGCGCTGTGTCAGAAGAGCCCCGGCCAGTGCAATGATCTGGCCGATCACCGCATCGGATCCCGCGATCGCCATCGTCGGCGCCGAAACTTGCGCGACAACGCGGCCGCCGCTCTCGACCAGCGCGCCGCGCAGCTCCGTTCCGCCGAGATCGAAGGCGAGGGCTAGTCTTGTCATCAGGCGGCGACCTTCAGCCCATGCAGCCAGGCCATGCGTTGCGCGAGGTCGGGGTCGCCGAATGCCAGCGATCCGAGCACCACCGTCTCGGCCCCGGCGGCGCGCAAGCGCGGCACCGTCTCGTGGCGGATGCCGCCGTCGGCAGCCAGGATGATGTCGGTTTCACGGCCGGCTTGCCGCATCAGCGTGCGCGCCTCTAACAGGCGTGGGCAGGCCTGGTCGGAAAGGCTCTGGCCCTTGACCCCGATGGATGTGCCGAGAAGCGTCACGAACGCGACTTGCGACAGGAAAGGCGTGACCGCAGCGACCGGCGTTTCCAGCCTGAGCACCACACCGGCCTCGGCGCCGAGATCATGCGCCAGCCGCACGGCGCGCAGGCCGGCTTCGCCGTTTTCGGCATGGACACTGACCAGGTCGGCGCCGGCCTCGATGAACTGGCGCGTCTGCTCCTCGACGATCTCTGCTTCGACCATCAGGTGCACATGGATCGGCTTTGCCGTCAGCCCGGCGATCCGCGACACCAGATCAGGAAAGAACAGGAAGCCGGGGGTGAAGCGGGCGTCTGCGACGTCGATATGATGCAGGTCGACATGAGGTTCTATGCGCTTCAGGTCGCGCTCCATATTAGCAAGATCGGCCGACCACAGCGAAAACTCGCCGAGCAGCCGGTTGCGTGGCAAGGCGGCGATGGCAGCGGGGCCGGACAGGGATTTGATGGTCATGACGGAACGAGGCTCCGGAAGTTGAAGTGAGCGTGAAGGAAGGTCGTGATCTCAGCCTGCAGCTCGGCGAAATGCCGGACGCTGTCGAGCGCCTTGGGTGAGATTTCCGCAAAGGTTGCACCGGGAATCGCCGCGGCAAGCGTGCGCGCAGCCGGCAGCGGATGCACCGCATCCATGGCGTTGCCGATGACCAGCGTGGGGATGCCAAGGGCAGCGGCGTTGTTCGCCGAAACACCTGGGCCGTCGGCGGCAATGTCGGCGAGGACCTGCGCGAATGGCGCAGCATCCGGCCGGTCGAAATAGCCGAACAGCGAGGCAAGGTTGTCGGGTGCTTCGCGCTTCAGGCGCGCGGCGGTTTTCGATTGCGTGAAGATCGTCCTGGCCTTCTCGGGGCCGAGGTCGAGGATGAGGCCGGCAACCTCGGCGATCGGCCGCAGGTTCGCCGGCGCGCTGTCGAAAATCCAGGCCGGGCGCACGAGCAGCAGGCCGGCGACGCGGTCCGGATGGCGGCAGGCAAGGCGCAAGGCGATCGCGGCGCCCATGGAAATGCCGCCCGCAACGAAACGATCGAGGCCGGCCTGATCGGCGGCGGCAACAACATCGTCCGCGAACATCTCCAGGGAAAACGGACGGCTGGTGCCCAGTCCAGAGGCGCCGTGTCCGCGGCATTCCAGCGTGATGCGCCGCGACCCCGACCCGGAAGGGAAAGCTTGGGCGACCTGCGCCTCGCCACCGCCCAGCCCGTGCTGGAACACGACCGCCAGCCCGTCGCCTGTGTCGGAAACCCGCAGCGCGGCGTCGTCGCGAAGCAAGGTAGTCGGGCGGGTCATCACACCAGCCCCTTGAGGAAACGGGCGACTTCGGGCGCTTCCTCAGCCGAAAGCCCATGTGTCACCAGCGGCCCGTCAAAGCCTGATGCCTTCAGTCGGGCGACAAAATCCGGGAAATTGACGACACCTTGCCCGGCGGTGGCGAAGCGTCCGTCGGCGAAACGGTCCTTGGCATGGGACATGGCGACATGGCCGGCCGTGGTCTCGACCGCAGCGGCCACGATGGCGCGTGCTTCGGCGGGGCTGGCCTGCTCGAACAGGTTTGCCGGATCGAGCACGATGCGCAGCCGTTTAGAGCCCATCGCTGCAATGAGGCGCATCGCGTCTCCCGCCGAGGTGACGATGTTGGCCTGTTCGGGTTCGATGCCGAGGTCGACACCGTGACGTTCGGCGAGATCAAGCGCCTTTTCCATTTCGCCCGCCATGTCGGCCCATGCCGAGGGATCGGGATTGTCGGGATGGTGCGCCCACTGGTCGTCCGGGTTGCGGGTTCCTGTGCACAGCGTGACCAAGGGAACGGAAAGATCTGCCGCGGCCTCGATGATCACGCCAAGCCGGCGCAGGCCGTCGTCGCGCACAGTCCTGTCCGGATGGGCCATGTTGTAGGTGCCCGAGAGCGCCACCAAGGCGACACCGCAAGCATTCGACGCGGCCGCGATGGCGCTGATGGCGTCGTCAGGGACCGCATCCGGCATCGAGGGCAGGCCGGCGCAGGTCAGGTTGAACTGGGTGACGGCAAATCCCGCGTCGCGCACCGCCGCCAGCACACTGGCCGGCTCACGCCCCGGGAAGGTCTTGGCGAACACCCCGATCTGCATCAGACCGCTCCCGTCACGCTGGCGATCTCGACGCGCTCGCCGCTCTCGACCGAACGGGCGATTGCCACCATGGCGCGGATCGAGGCAAGGCCGTCCTCGACGTTGGCGCCGCGCATCGGCTTGTTGTCAAGGACTGTCTCGGCGAGGCCTTCGAGCTGGCGCCTGAAGAAATGCCCGTCGGCGCCCAGCGGCTTTCGTGATGTCGCATCCTTCTCGTGAAAAATATCAACCTCGCTCGCCCGGAAATACCAGGGATTGAAGGTCTTCGCGATCACTGAGCCGTTCTCGCCATAGAGCTGAAAACCCTCGTGCCAGTCCATGCGGACGGCCACGGTGAGATCGAGATGGCCAAGCGCGCCGTTGGCGAACTCCGTTTCGACGAACCAGCAATAGGCGCCGAAACGCTCGTTGAGGCGGGCACGCACGGCGACGATCTCGCCGCACAGGAAGCTCGCCGTGTCGACGAGGTGCGAGCCGTGCGCGAGCATGAAATACTGCCTGAGATCGGCTTTCGGATTGCCGCCAGGTTTCCTTGCCAGCTTGCTGGTGACGGAAAGCGGCTGGACCGCATCAGTGTTGGTGTAGCGATGGGTGGAATCGCAATACCAGGCCTTCAGCGCCAGGATTTCGCCCATCTCGTCGCGGACGAAATCGCGCGCCGCCTCCAGCGCCGGATCGAAGCGCTTCATATGGCCGACCTGCAGCACCTTGCCGGAGCGCCTGACCGCATCGGCGAGCATCTCGCCTTCCTCGACCGAGACGCCAATCGGCTTCTCGCACAGCACGTGCTTGCCGGCCTCGAGCGCCTTGATCGACATCGGAACATGATAGGCGTCCGAGGTCGCGACGATCACCGCCTCCAGTTGCGGGTCGGCGAGCATCTCATCGTAATCGCCATACATCTTTTCGGGTTCATAGGTCGCGCCCATGCGCGCCAAGAGATCGGGGGCGGCATCGCAGATCGCATAGAGGTCGGCATTACTGGCCTTCACGCAGGATTCGAGATGGGCGAATTGCGCGATCGGCCCGCAGCCGAGCACACCGACACGAAGGCGACGGTCTTGCTTCCGGATCATGGTCTCTTCCTCACGCGCCGTAGCCGCGCATGGTCTGGCGGTTGGTCTTGACGGCGGCCGCTGGATCGGCGGCGGCAGTCTCGGATTCCTCTTCCAGCACCAGCCAACCGTTGAAGCGCGGTGCCGCACTTGCGATGTCGATCACTGCCGCGGTATCGCAGACGCCCTTGCCGAGCATCGCCCATGTGCCGCCGGCATCGACGTCCTTCAGGTGGACGTAGCGGATGCGGTCCCGGTAGGTGGTGAGCGTGTCGATCATGTCTTCATGGCCGCGCAATATGTGGCCGGTGTCGGGCACCCAGCCGACGAGCAACGGATCGACCAGCCCGAAAATCCGGTCATAATCGGCACGGTCAAAGAGCAGCGTGTTGTGATGGGAACTCGGATGGACGGCGACATTGACGCCGGCCCTGCGCCCGAGTTCGCCGGCCTTGTTGTAGAGGTCGGCCGCGATGGCGAATTTGTCGTCGCGCGGGCCGTCGGACACGACGGTGGCCGAGCCCATCGAAACCAGCGCGCCTGGAAAGGCGGCGGCGAAGTCGATCCAGCGGTTGGCGGTCTCGAGGTCGGTGCCGATCTTCTCCTTCAGCGTGAAGCCGCTTTCCGAGCCGAAGGCGAAGGAAACCAGGGTGAGGCCGGCCGACTTCAGTGCCGTGGCGAATTCCGCCGGCCTGTCGACATAGCGGCCGATCATCGTGTCGGTGATCTCGATGCCGGCATAACCGCCATCGGCGATCGCCTTCAAGAGATCGTCGGGGCCACCGGAAAACCGGTCACCGAGCATTTCCCAGGTAAAGGTCTGGCATCCGACTTTCAGGTCTTTCACGTTCATCCTTTCATTCCTTGATGCCGCTCATTCTTTGATGCCACCTTGGGTCAGCCCTTCGATGATGTGCCGCTGGAAGAACAGCACCAGCACGATCAAAGGAACGGTGACAACGGCCGAAGCTGCGGCGATGTCGCCCCAGGGCACGTAATAGAGGTTGGTGAAGTTGGCGATGCCGACGGGGATCGTCTGGCGATCGATGTTGGAGGTGAAGGCGAGGGCGAACAGGAATTCGTTCCAGGCGGTGATGAAGGCAAGCAGGCCCGTGGTCACCAGGCTCGGCAGCGACATCGGCAGGATGATGTGCCAGAGCAGGCCGGGAACGCTGACGCCGTCCATGCGCGCCGCTTCGTCGATCTCGCGCGGCAGCGTCTCGAAATAGCCGAACAGCACCCAGGTGACGAGCGGCAGCCCGAGCGCGAGGTAGGTTATGATCAGCGCAGTATAGGTATCGAGCAGGCCGAGATTGGTAGCCACCAGATAGAGCGGCCCGACCAGCGCGATCTGCGGGAACATCGACACCGAAAGGATGACCATCAGGATGCCGAAGCGGCCCTTGACGTTCAGCCGCGATAGCGCGAAGGCAGCCAGCGATCCGACGAAGAGGCACAGGAATGTCGTGGCCAGCGAGACCACCAGCGAATTCCAGACATAGCGGTGCAGCTGCTTCTCGATGAAGGCGTTGTAGTAGTGCTCAAGCGTGAAGGGCGCGGGGATCAGCGATGGCGAGCCCGAGGTCAGCGCCTTGTCGAGCTGGAACGAGGTCGAGAATTGCCAGATGAACGGGCCGCCGGACCAGACCAGGATCAGCAGAGCGCCAAGATAAATGGCGATGGTCTGCAGCGGCGAGCGTGTGTCGTTCATTGCGCCCTCCTGATCTGCCTGATGAGATAGAGGCAAAACGCCAGTGCGATGATGCCCTCGGTGACGAACATGGCCGTCGAAACGGCTGAGCCATAGCCGAATTGCAGCGTCGAGAAGAGCACCTTGTAGGACAGAGTCGACAGCGTCTCGGTCGAATCGGCCGGACCGCCGCCGGTCAGCACATAAACGAGGTCAAAGACGCGAAAGGCGTCGAGCGCGCGGAACAGGCCGGCGATCAGCAAGGTCGGCATCAAGAGCGGCAGGCGGATGTACCAGAAGGTGATCCAGCCCTTGGCACCATCCATGCGCGCTGCCTCGATCAGCGAATTGGGCACCGTCTGCAGCCCGGTCAAAAGCAGCAGCGCCATGAACGGCGTCGTCTTCCAGACGTCGGCGATGATGATGGTGGTCATCGCGGTGTCGGGAGAGCCGTACCAGTTGACCTTCTGGTCGATCAGCCCGGCATGCAGGAGAATGTAATTGATGATGCCGTTCTGGCCGTCGAACAGCCAGCCGAACATTTTCGAGGTGACGACGGTCGGCATCGCCCAGGGAACCAGCATGGCCGCGCGGACGAGCCCGCGGCCTTTAAAAGCCTCGCACAGGATGAGCGCCATGCCGAGCCCGATGACGGTCTCCAGTATCGTGGATGCCGCGGTAAACCACATCGTGTGCCACCAGGCGTTCCAGAACTGCGCGTCGCCCCAGAGCTGCACATAATTGGCGAAACCGGAGAATTCGTTCTCCTGGGTGATCAGCGAGGTGTTGGTGAGCGAGAGATAGAGCCCGTTGATGATCGGGTAGAAGGAAACCGACGCCAGGGACACGAAGGCCGGCGTCAGCAGGAGCAAGGCCCAGAGCGCGCTGGGAAGCGCCTTGCCAAGCCGCGGCCGGCCAATGCCAGAAACAGTGGCCGCAGCGGTCATGGGTTCAGCCGACGATCTGGTCGATTTGCGCCGCCAGCGCGTCCATCTCGGCCTGGACATTGCCCGACACCAGCGCCTTGGAGATGCCCGACTGCAAGGCCAGCGTCACCTTCGCATATTCGGGTGTGATCGGACGGGCCGTGGCGCCGGTGAATACTTTTTCGAGGCTCGCCATGAACGGCTGTTCGGTCTTGATCTTCTCGTCCTGAAACAGCGCCGGGCGCGTCGGTGCGAGGCCGAAGTTTAGGGCGATGCGGTGCTGGGTTTCGGTCGACGACAGCCATGTCAGCAACTCGATCGCGGCTTCGCGCTGCTTGGAGTTGGCGTTGACCCCGAGCTGATAGCCGCCGAGACAGGCCGAGCTCTTGCCGCCGGGGAAGGCCGGTAGCGGTGCGACACCGACCTTGTCCACCACCTGGGAGGCCTTGGCGTCCTGGGCGATCGGATAGACATAGGACCAGTTGCGCATGAACATCGCCTTGCCCGAGGTGAAAGGCTGGCGTGACGGCTCCTCGTCCCAGGACAGGACGTCCTGCGGGCTGATCTTGGTCCCGTTGACGGTGTCGTGCAGGAACTGGATCGCGTCGACCGCCGCCTTCTGGTTGATCAGCGACGACTTGCCGTCGGGCGCCAGGATCGCGCCGTTGTTGGAGGTGATGATCTCGACGGCGTCGCAGACCAGAACCTCGGCCTGCTTGCCTTGCCAGAGATAGCCGAAATCGACGTCGCCGGCCTTCTGCGCGGCGGCGGCGATGGTCGCCATGTCGGCCCAGTTTTCCGGCACCTTGCCGCCATGCTTTTCCAGCACGTCCTTGCGGTAATAGAACATGCCCGAATCCATGAACCAGGGAAGGGCGGTCAGCTTGCCGTCATAGGTACAGGCGTTGAGGGTTCCGGAGAAGTAGGCGCTGCGCTTGTCCGCGGGAAAATACTGGTCGAGCGGCAGCGCCCAGCCGGCAGCGGCGAAGCCGGCGATCCAGATCACGTCCTGGCTGAAGACGTCGGGCGTGCCAGTACGCCGGGCGAGCTGCTGGACAAGGCCCTGGTAGACTTCCGTCGATGAGCTCGGCGGTGGCAGCTCGATGTTCTTGACCAGAATGCGGTCCTGCGATTCGTTGAAGGCCTTGATCAGGTCGCCGAAAGTCTCCTTGCCGAAGAAGGCGGCACTGGCGAAACTGATTTCGGCGCGCGACTGTGCGCGAGCCCGGCGAACGCCCAGCCCGGTGCTCAGCCCAAGTGTTGCCGCGCCCAGCAGTCCGGCGCTGCCAATGAGAAACTGCCGGCGGTCGGCGATCGTCACATGCGCAACCGGCTTCGAGCCGGAGACCGGCCCTTTTTTGATGTCAGTCATTTTCTCTCCTCCTTGCGCTGGCAGCCTCCCCAGTCAGCATTTGCGCATGTTCCAGAAAAATTTTACGCGCGTCAATATTTAAAATGCTGTAAAGCGGCTTTCGAATGTGATCCGTTGCCGGTGCAATGATTCACGGCGTTGGGAGGTGGAAAAAAAATGCGAGGACAATCAGGAGCTAAGCTCGGCATCGGCGTAGTCGGGTGCGGCAACATCTCGATGACTTATTTGCGCAATGCGGCTCTGTTCGGTGAGGTGGAACTGCGCGCCTGCGCCGATATATCGCCCGATATGGCGGCCCTGCGTGCCAGCGAATATGGCATCCGGGCAGTCAGCGTCGATGCGCTTCTGGCCGATCCCGAAATCGATCTCGTCCTCAATCTGACCATCCCGGCGGCGCATTTCGACATCTCGTTTTCGGCGCTTTCGGCGGGAAAGCACGTCTTCACCGAAAAACCGCTGGCGACCTCGGCTAGAGACGGCCGCCGCCTTGTCACCGAGGCGACGGAGCGCGGGCTGCTGCTGGGCTCGGCTCCGGACACCTTCCTCGGCGCCGCCGGACGGCGGGCACGCCGCCTCATGGACGACGGCGCGATCGGCCGCGCGGTGACCGGCACTGCCTTCATGATGGGGCGTGGCATGGAGCACTGGCATCCCAATCCGCAATTCTACTACCAGCCCGGCGGCGGACCGGTCTTCGACATGGGCCCCTATTACCTGACGATGCTGGTCAATCTGCTCGGGCCGGTGGCTCGCGTGATGGCGATGGCAACGCGGGGCCAGGAAGAGCGGTTGATCACCGCCGAAGGCCCCTACAGGAACACCAGCTTCAAGGTCGGCACGCCGACCAACGTCCTGTCGCTGCTGGAGTTTCGCTCGGGCGCCACCGTCACCTTCGGTGCCTCGTGGGACGTCTTCAGGCACTCCAATCATCCGATCGAGTTGCACGGGACCGAAGGCTCGCTCAGGCTGCCCGATCCGGATACGTTCGGCGGCACCGTCTCGCTGTCGGAACGTGGGGCCGACTGGGCCGATTTTCCCAGTGACAGCGAACTCTACGGCGCGCGCAATTGGCCCTTCGCCGCGCCCGACCGCGCGAATTACCGCATGCTCGGCGTTGCCGATCTTTCGCGCGCGCTGATATCAGGAAGAAGGCCGCGGGCGTCCGGCGACCTTGCGCTGCATGTGCTGGAGATCATGGAGGCGATCCTCGCTTCGGGAGAGAGCCGCGAGTCCGTCGCCGTCAACGCAACGGTCGATCAGCCACCGCTCCTCCAGGAGGACGAAGCGGCCAGCCTGCTTGCCTGATATCGGAGGGCACTTACGATGACGACCTCGCTTTCGCCCCTGCTCGATCCAGAGGCCCGGCATGTGCTCGACCTTGGGCGAGAAGCGGCAGCCCCGCCGTTCGAAAGCGGCACGCCTGAAGAGGCGCGCCGCGCCTATGAGCAGGACTTTCCGGCACTCCAGGGCGAGCGCGAGCCGGTCGGCTCACTGACCGAGCGCACCATCGCCGGCCCTTGCGGCTCGTTGACGCTCAGGATCTATCGCGGACAGGGCGCGGTCGGGGCCGCTGCCCCGGCGCTGCTCTATCTGCATGGCGGCGGCTGGGTGATCGGCAATCTCGAGTCGCATGACGAGATCTGCCGGTGGTTTGCCAATATGGCGGCGTGCGCCGTCGTCTCGCCCGACTACCGGCTGGCGCCGGAGCACAAATTCCCGGCGGCGATCGACGACTGCCGCGCTGCACTTTCTTTCATGCAGAACGGCGCGGGCGATCTCGGCATCGATGCAGGAAGGATCGCTGTCGCCGGCGACAGCGCCGGCGGCAATCTCGCCACCGTGCTTTGCCTGCTTGCGCGCGGCGACAAGAACCCGCCGACCGCGCAACTGCTGTTCTATCCGAACACGGACGCCTCGCAGGCGGCAGACAGCTATCGCCGCTTTGCCGAGGGCTACGGTCTGACATCGGCGACCATGGCCTGGTTCCGCGAACACTATATCAGGGATGCCGGCGATATCGACGACTGGCGCGTGTCGCCGCTCAAGGCCGCAAGCCTTGCCGGCATAGCGCCGGCTTTTGTCGCAATCGCCGGTCATGACATCCTCGCCGACGAAGGCGAGGCTTATGCCAAGCGTCTGGTGGATGACGGCGTGCGGGTCGTGCTGCGGCGCTGGCCCGGCCAGATACACGGCTTCGTCTCGATGGGCCGCCACGGCCCGGCGGCGAGGCAAGCGGTTGGCGCAGCGGTTGCCGCATGGCGCGGCTTCGATCCTGCCTTTGGAACGCTCAGGCCGACTGACGCATGACCAGAGTCGCGTCGAGACTGACCTTGGGGGCAACTGCCGCGTCGTCCTCGTCCAGCAAGGTCAGCAGCGTCTCGACGCTGCGTCCCGCCATGGACGCGAAATCCTGCGCCATGGTGGTGAGGGCAGGACAGGTATAGCGGCTTAGCGGATGATCATCATGGGCCGCGACCCGCAGGTCGCAATCGCCTCTGCGACCAACTTTGCGGCCTTGCGAATAGGCGGCAGCCATCACGCCGAAGGCGAGACGGTCGTTGGCGCACAGGATGGTCTTTCCCGGCAGGCCACCATTGCCGAGCATCTTTTCCATCTGCTCGTAGCCGATCCGCTCGAAATCCCAAGTATAGTCTTCGGTATTGCCGATGATGACTGGCTCATGGCCGAGCCGCTGCATGGTGGCGACATAGCTGTTCACTCGCTCTGGCGAGTTGTGGTTGACATGCGGGATGTCGAAATAGACCGGCGCGTCGCCGGAGCGGGTGAGATACTCGACGATCGTCGAGACGCTCTGGGCATTGTTGTTGCCGACGAACGGCGTGCTGCCTTCGAGATAGGTATCGAAATAGACGATTGGGATCGCCTGTGTAAGCTTCTCCAGCGTGCGGTGGTCCGAACGCAGCCCAAGCGGCGCAATCAACGCGCCGGAAACTTTCAGCGAAAGAATGGTTCGTGTCGCTTCCACTTCGAGCTCGCGCGAGCCATGCGAGGAGATCACGATCGGCCAGTAGCCCTCATCGCGCAGCCTGAGTTCGATGCGGCTGACCATCTCGGAATAGAAGGGATCGGCGACCGTCGGCACCACGATGCCGATGCTGCGGGTCCGCTTTCGGTTCAGGTTGCGCGCAAAGAGATTGGGCTGGTAGTCGGACGCGCGCAGCGCAACCTCGATCCGCTGCCGTGTCGCCGGCTTGACACTGGTCGGATCATCGAAATATTTCGACAGCGTTGGCCTGGAGACGCCGCAAGAGCGGGCGAAATCCTCCATCGTCTTGTGTGTCATCGGCATTATTCCCTCGCGCCGTTCCTCACCGCTGCCCGGTTCCCTACATACGGTGCGCTGGCGTGCAACCGCAAGTCGAAACTTTACAGACAATTCCAACAGTTTCCATGCGTAAATTTATTAATTGACGCGAAAAAGCACAAGCCGTATTCACTTCCAGTGGGCGAATTCGAAATTCGTATCACCCGGAAAGTGCTCGCGCGGTTCATCCGAAGCGAGGCCGGGACGAAATGCCGGGAGGGATTCCGCGAGATGAAGAAGCTGGTCAGTGCCGGCGAGATACTCGTCGAGATCATGGCCGAGCGGATCGGCCAGAGCTTTCTCGAGCCTGGTCCGCTGCTTGGGCCCTATCCGTCCGGAGCGCCCGCGATCTTCATCGGTCAGGCGGCGGCGCTCGGCCAGCCGGCCGGTCTCATCGGCGCCGTCGGCGACGACGATTTCGGCAGGCTGAACATCGAACGGCTGCGCGCGCTTGGTGCGGACGTGTCGGCGATCGCGGTTCACACGGGGCAGGCGACGGGCACGGCCTTCGTCACCTACCGGGCCGACGCCAGCCGGCATTTCGTCTTCAACATCGCCAACAGCGCCTCCGGCCTGATCGAGACCGACACGGCGGCAACGAAGCTGCTCGCCAGTGCCGATCACGTCCATGTCATGGGCTCGTCGCTGTTTTCCGACCGCGCCATCGCGGTGGCGCTATCGGCGATCGAGACTGTCAAGGCCGGGGGTGGAACCGTGTCCTTCGATCCGAACATCCGCCGCGAGATCATGCAGGCTTCCGGCATGCGCACGGCGCTCGACCATGTGCTGGCGCGAGCCGATATCTTCCTGCCGAGCGGTGAGGAGCTCTTCCTGTTTTCATCCGCCAAGGACGAGAAGGGCGCGGTCGACGAATTGCTGAACCGTGGCCTGTCCTGCATCGTCCTGAAGAAAGGCGCCGCGGGCGCCACCTATCATGATCGCCACGGCACGGTCGCCTCACCCGGCTTTGCCGTCGACGAGGTCGATCCGACCGGCGCGGGCGATTGCTTCGGTGCTGCTTTCGTCTCGTTCTGGTTGCGCGGGGCGGCTCCCGCAGACGCAATGCGGATTGCCAATGCCTGCGGTGCGCTCGCTGTCACCCGCAAGGGACCGATGGAGGGCATTTTCCCGCTTGAAGCGGTCGAAGCCTTCATCGCCACAGGGAAGAACATGCAGTGAGTGCCGCGACGCAGAGGTTTGCAAACATTGCGGCCAGGCGCGCTGCAGGCGCGAGAAGCGGCATCGCCTCGGTCTGCTCGGCGCATCCGCTGGTGATCGAGGCCGCCTTGCGTCATGGCGCGGCGCGGCATGCGGATGTTCTGATCGAGGCCACCTGCAACCAGGTCAACCACGAGGGTGGCTACACCGGGATGACGCCGCCCGACTTCCGCAGCTTCGTCGAGGCGCATGCGAAGAAAGCGGGTTTCCCGGTCGATCGCCTGATCCTTGGCGGCGATCATCTTGGACCCAATCCGTGGAAACACATGGCTGCTGCCGCCGCCATGAAGAACGCCGCGGCGATGATCGATGCCTATGCGAGCGCCGGCTTCACCAAGATGCATCTGGATACGAGCATGGCCTGCGCCGACGATCCTGCCGTGCTTGCCGACGAGACCATCGCCGCGCGGGCGGCCGAACTTGCCGCAATCGCCGAGGCGGCGGTCGAGCGGGCAGGCGGCGAAAGACCGGTCTACGTCATCGGCACCGAAGTGCCGGTGCCGGGCGGTGCGCTGGAGGCGCTCGACCACCTGCATGTGACGGCGCCCGACGATGCTTTGCGCACCGTAGAGGTACACGCCCGAGCGTTTTCCCGCGCCGGCCTCGACGACGCTTTTGGCCGTGCGATCGGCGTCGTCGTCCAGCCTGGTGTCGAGTTCGGCAACGCCGAGATCGTGCCCTATGCGCCGGCCAAGGCGACTGAATTGGTGGCGGTGCTCGACCGCGTGCCGCAATTCGTTTTTGAGGCGCATTCGACCGACTACCAGCCGACCGAAGCGCTCAACGCTCTCGTGCGCGATGGTTTTGCCATCCTCAAGGTCGGCCCCTGGCTGACCTTCGCGCTTCGCGAGGCGCTGTACGGGCTCAGCCACATCGCCGATGTGCTCGCGCCTGACCCTTCGCGTGAAAGCCTGCCTGTCGCGATGGAGCGCATCATGCTGGCGTCGCCGGACAATTGGCAGAAATACTATCCGGCCACGCCGGAAGAGCAGCGCGTGCAGCGGCATTTCTCGTTCAGCGACCGCATCCGCTACTACTGGCCGACGCCGGACGCGCAGCGCGCCACGCAAAAGCTATTGGATGTGCTGGGCGAAAAGGACATTCCCCGGCCTCTTGTCAGCCAGTATCTGGGGCAGCTCGACGCCGAGGTTGCGGCAGGCCGGATCAAACCTTTCGCGCACGACCTTCTGATCGGCAGCATCACCCGTGTCCTCGACATCTACGCAGGCGCGACGGGACAGTAGGGCGGATCGGCCCTGGGCGGTGTGCCTGGTCGCACCGCCGAAAAGCGTCACGCGCGAAACCTCTCTGTTCATGTCCGACTCTCGATATCGCCAGCGTTTCGAAAAAGACACTGCTGCAATTTACAACTAACATGTTAGCGTGTTAGCCGTGCTTGCAGATCGACATCTGGAGAAAATAGCAGTGGCTTCGCGCTTTGGTCTTTCGGTTGCCCTCACCACGCCTTTTGATGCGTCCGGGCAAATCGCCATCTCTCCCATGGTCGCGCAAGCCCGGGCTTGCCTTGGCGCCGGATGCAGCAGCGCAACGCTCTTCGGCACCACGGGGGAAGGCGCCTCGGTGGGGACTGGAGAGCGGCGGATTGTCACCGAAGCCATGCTTGCCGCCGGCATTGCGGCGCATCAGCTCGTCGCCGGCGTGCTGGTCGATGCGGCCGAAGACGCCGCCGAACAGGCGCGGCACGCCTTGCAGCTCGGCGTCCGCAACATACTGCTGGCCCCGCCGAGCTACTTCAAGAATGTCGGCGAGGACGGGCTGTTCGGATGGTTTTCCGCCGTCTTCGCCGCGCTCGGCCCGCTGGCTCGCGGTGTCCTGCTTTACAACATCCCTTCTGTCACCATGGTGCCGCTCCCGCTTAGCTTGATCGGTCGGCTGCGTGCGGCCTTCCCCGGCGTGATCGCCGGTGTAAAGGATTCGGGTGGCGACTGGAGCTATAGCGAGGCGTTGCTAAAGGCCCATGGCGACCTGGTGATTCTAATCGGCGACGAGCGGCATTTGGCGAGAAGTGTGCGCCAGGGCGGGCAAGGCGCCATTTCCGGCATGGCCAATTTCGTCACCGGTGAAATCCGCGCCATGGCCGAGGACGGGCGCGACGACGCCCGCGTCGAGAGCTTCGTGCTCGAATTGCTCAAATATCCGGTCACCCCGGCGGTGAAGGTCATGGTGGCGTGCAAGACCGGCGACGAGCGCTGGCTGGCGGTCCGTCCGCCGCTCGAGCCGATCGCTGCGCAGGGGCGGCAACAGCTTACTGCTGCCTATGACAGGCTGTTTGCGACAGAGCCGGCCTGACCGGCAAGGAAGAAACCGCTGAAATGGACGACAGCAGCGAACCGGCCACCCTCAGGGAAAAAGCCTATGCCAGCTTCACGCGGCATTTGCTGGCTCGTGATCTGCGGCCGGGACAGTTCGTGTCGCAGCGCGAACTGGTTGCCTTTACCGGGTTGCCGCTTGGCGCCATCCGCGAGATCGTGCCGCGGCTCGAAGCCGAGGGGCTTCTGATGACCATCCCGCAGCGCGGCATGCAGATCGCCCATATTGATATCAGCCTGATCCGCGAGGCTTTTCAGTTCCGCCTGTTCATGGAGCGCGAAGCGGTGGCGCTATTCACCGTCAACGCCTCCGACGCCGAACTCGCCCGCCTGCGGCGCGAACATGAGGACATGCTGGCTCAAGCGTTGTCGCAGCCGCCGACGGCGGAAATGGAAGCCAAGGCCCAGAACATCGATTGGGCGATGCACGACACCTTCATCGATGCGCTAGGCAACGAGATCATCGCCAAGGCGTATCTGGTCAATTCGGTAAAGATCCGCCTGATCCACCAAGAGCGCTTCCGTATCGATGGGCGCGTCGTGCCGGTGATGCATGAGCACCTGACAGTGATCGAAGCGCTCGAGAGCCGCGACCCACAAAAGGCTGTCGAGGCGATCAGCCGGCATATCGACAATGCGCGCCGGTTGGCGCTCCAGATCTGAGGACGTATGGTTCGCGGCTGCCGCGACGCAATCCACAACGACAGCAACCCAAGGGAGGAAGAAATGTCGTCCAATCCGTTCAAGCCAACAAGAAGGCAAGTCCTTGCAGGAACCACGGCGCTCGCCGCCGCGGGCCTGGCGGGCCTTCGCCCGAGCTTTTCCGCCAGCGTCGACTGGAAGCGTTTTGCCGGCACGACGCTCGACGTCAATCTGGTCAAAAGCCCGCGCAGCGACACCATCCTGAAATATATCGCCGAATTCGAGGAGCTGACCGGCATCAAGGTCAATGCCGAGGCGACGCCGGAACAGCAGCAGCGGCAGAAGACCGTGATCGAGCTCAGCTCCGGCAAACCGAGCTTCGATGTCGTGCATCTGAGCTATCACGTGCAGAAGCGCCAGTTCGAAAAGGGTGGCTGGCTGGCCGATATCGCCGGCTATCTCGCCGACCCGACCTTGACCGATCCTGGGCTGGTCGAAGGCGATTTCGCCGAAGCCGGCATGCTTTTCGCCAAGGACAGTCAGGGCGTGCTGCGTTCGCTGCCCTTCTCGGTGGACTACTGGATCGTCTACTGGAACAAGGAGCTGTTCGAGGCCAAGGGCCTCAAATACCCTGAAACGTTTGAGCAGATGGTCGCCGCCGCCGAAGCGCTGACCGATCCGTCGACCAACACGTTCGGGTTCGTCGCCCGCGGCCTCAAGAATGCCAACACGCCGGTGTGGACATCGCTGATGCTCGGCTACGACATGACGCCGCTCGACGACAAGGGAAAGCTGCGCACCGAAACGCCCGAGGCGATCGAGGCCGCTGCCCTCTACCAGAGGCTGATGACCAAATCCGCCCCTCCTGGCGTCACCGGCTTCAATTGGGCTGAAGCGCAGTCCGCCTTCCTGCAGGGCAAGATCGGCATGTGGTTCGATGGCGTGGGTTTTGCTCCGCCGATGGAAAATCCCGAAAAGTCGCGGGTGGTCGGCAAGGTCGGCTATGGCGTGATGCCCAAGGGTCCCAAAGCGCATGCCTCCGGGACGTTTGGTGACGGCCTCGGCGTGACCGCCTCCAGCGAAAAGAAGGAAGCTGCCTATCTGTTCTGTCAGTGGGCGGTTTCGCCGGCCATGGGCGCGCGCCTGCTTCAGGCCGGCGCCGGCGTGCCTTTCCGCAAGTCGATACTGGAAGACCCCAAGGTGCGCGAAGGCGTCACCATGCCGGCAAGCTGGCTCGATGCCGTCGTCGGCTCGGGCAATATCAGCCGGCTGGCGCTGCCGGTGATCATCCCGGTCACCGAGTTTCGCGACATCTACGGCGTGGCGTTGACCAACATGATTGCTGGTGCTGATCCTGCCGAAGAGCTGAAGAAGGCCACCGAGCAGTTCCAGCCGGTGCTCGACAGGAGCGAGCAGGGCTGATGTCTGCCATCGCCCCTGAACGCACCGGGGTAGCGACGCAAGCCATTGAAGGGAGCCAGACGATCCGGCTGGCTCCCAACTACTGGCCCTTCGTCGTTCCGGCGCTCGTCGTCGTTGGCGCCGTGATAGTCTTTCCCTGGGCTTTCACGCTCTGGATGAGCGTCAACCGCTGGACGCTCGGCCAGTCGCGGAGCTTTGCCGGGATGGAAAACTATCTCCGTCTGGCCAGCGACCCGCGATTCTGGGAATCCCTGGTTCATACGTTGACCTATACCTCCCTGTCGGTGGCAGCGCCAATGTTCCTGGGCACTGTCGCCGCCCTGATCTTCGACGCCAGGTTTCCGCTGCGCGGGCTGCTGCGTGGCGTCTTCGTTATGCCGATGATGGCAACGCCCGTTGCCGTCGCGCTGGTCTGGACCATGATGTTCCATCCCCAGCTCGGCGTGCTCAACTACCTGCTATCGCTGGTCGGCATCCCGGCGCAGGAATGGATATTTAATGCCAAAACAGTCATCCCTTCGCTGGTTGCGGTCGAGACCTGGCAGTGGACGCCGCTGGTGATGCTGATCGTGCTGGGCGGGCTGGCCTCGGTACCGCGCGAGCCCTTCGAGAGCGCCGAGATCGATGGTGCCAATGCCTGGCAGCAGTTCCGCTACCTCACTCTGCCGATGATCGCGCCGTTCCTGATGATCGCGTTGATCATTCGCACCATCGATGCGCTGAAGAGCTTCGACATCATCTTTGCAATGACTCAGGGCGGGCCGGGCACGGCGTCGGAAACCATCAACATCTACCTCTACAACACCGCCTTCTCCTACTACGACATTGGCTATGGCTCGGCGATGGCCGTGGTGTTCTTCATCGTCATCGTGGCGCTGTCCTTCATCCTCCTGATGCTGCGCCAGCGCTCGCAGTGGATCGACGCGGAGGGCAAATAGATGAGCTCACGTCTGCTCAACCAGATCGGGCTGTTTTTCGCGGCTCTGGTCATTGTCTCGCCGGCGATCCTGTTCTTCCTCTGGATGATCTCGCTTTCGCTGAAATTCGAGATCGACAACGGCGCCTATCCGCCGATCCTGATCCCCGAACGTTTCGCCTGGTCGAACTATGTAAAGGTGTTCGAGGAGAACAATTTCCTGCTCTATCTCTGGAATTCGGTTCTGGTGACCGGCACGGCGACACTTCTGGCGCTGCTGATCGGCGTACCGGCCGGCTATGGCATAGCGCGGCTCAAGGCCGAAAAATCGGCGGTCGTCATCATGATCGCCCGCATGACGCCCGGGCTATCCTATCTCATCCCGTTGTTTCTGCTGTTCCAGTGGATTGGGATCCTCGGCACGCTCTGGCCGCAGATCATCATCCACCTGGTGGTGACGGTGCCGATCGTGGTCTGGGTGATGATCGGCTATTTCGAGACCACGCCGATGGAGCTGGAAGAGGCGGCTAACATCGACGGCGCCAGCTCCTGGCAAGTGTTCCGGCTGGTCGCTCTTCCCATCGCCAAACCGGGCATCGTTGTCGCCTTCATCCTGTCCGTCATCTTTTCGTGGAACAATTTCGTTTTCGGCGTGGTGCTCGCCAGCCGTGAGACCCGCACGCTGCCGGTCGCCGTCTACAACATGCTCTCCTATGAGCAGGTGAGCTGGGGGCCGCTCGCCGCCGCCGCACTGGTGGTGACGCTGCCGGTCCTGGTCCTGACCATGTTCGCGCAAAAGCAAATCGTCGCCGGGCTGACCGCCGGCGCGGTCAAGGGCGGCTGAAGCCGCATAGCTCGACATCACTCTTTTCCCGGAGAAATCCAATGGCATCGGTAACAATCAACAACGTGCAGAAGGCTTTCGGAGCCACCAAGATCATTCACGACGTCAGCGTCGACATCGCCGACGGCGAATTCGTCATCCTGGTCGGCCCGTCGGGATGCGGAAAGTCGACGCTGCTGCGCATGATCGCCGGACTTGAAACGATCTCGGGCGGGAAGATCGCCATCGGCGAACGTATGGTCAACAACCTGCGGGCGCGGGACCGGAACATCGCCATGGTGTTCCAGAACTATGCGCTCTATCCACATATGACGGTGGCCGACAATATGGGCTTTGCCCTGAAGATCAAGAAAGCCGATCCGGCCGATACCGCCGGCCGCGTCAGGAATGCGGCCAACATCCTTGGGCTGGAAAAGCTGCTTGAGCGCTATCCGCGTCAGCTCTCCGGCGGCCAGCGCCAGCGCGTCGCCATGGGCCGCGCCATCGTGCGCGACCCCCAGGTCTTCCTGTTCGATGAGCCGCTTTCCAATCTCGACGCCAAGCTGCGCGTCCAGATGCGCGGCGAGATCAAGGCGCTGCACCAGCGGCTGGGCACCACCACCATCTATGTCACGCATGACCAGATCGAAGCGATGACCATGGCCGACAAGATCGTCGTGCTGCATGCCGGCCTGGTCGAGCAGATCGGCGCGCCGCTCGACCTCTACGACCAGCCGGCCAATCTCTTCGTTGCCGGCTTTATCGGCTCGCCCGCCATGAACTTCATTGCCGGCCGCATCGAGGAAGGCGTGTTCCGCAGCGCCGGTGGGCTGATCCTGCCGCTGCCGGAAGGCGCCCACCCGGCCGATGCTGCAGGACGCGAACTTGTCTACGGCATCCGCCCCGAACATATCCGCGCAACCGCCGGGGGAATGCCAGGCACGGTCACGCTTCTGGAAGCCACGGGTTCGGAAATCTTCGCCAAGGTCGACTGCGCCGGTGAGGAAATTTCCTGCCTGTTCCGCGAGCGGCTTCCGCTCAAGCACGGCGCGCAGGTGCGGATCGAGATCGATCGCGCCTGCGCCCACCTGTTCGACGCGAAAACCGGCCGGCGTATGTGATTGGCGTGGGTTGCGCGACGGGCTCGCTCACGGCTGAGGTTCACCAAGACTTTGAAACTATGGTGATCCCGACCACGTCATTGAGGAACTGGGGCGACAGCTACCGCTCTTACAGCATGCCAGCGGGGCATCACAGTTCAATGGCCATGCAAGTCCGAAGCCACTAACCCCTCGCCTATCCTCCTGCACGCAACGGCGCTGCGGCACTTTGATCTGCCGCATCACCCGGCCTTGGGCCCTGGCAAAAAACCACTCCGATTTTCGGCGACGCCGACCTTCGGTTCGTGGATCATGCGCTAGAGCCAGATACCATCTTTGCGGTCGAGCGGGCCAACGCTCTCGGGTCCCGGATCAGCTTCTGCGGCTTCTGCGCCGTAGACCGTCCAGAGCATGTAGACAAAATACCCGACCTGCAAAACTATCGGGCTAATGATCGCCCAGCCGATTGAACCCGTTGCCCAATACGTCGAGATCGAAACAAGGCACGACGTAGTGAGTATCCCCACCAGGACCTGCAGAACGTTCATCTGTTTTTTCAAAGCGTCCCGGAACTGACAACAGCCGAGAGGCTCCCCCAACCCAATACTCGATACTCAATACCCCGAGCCAACATCTCATTATTTTAGGGGTGGCGCAAGTACCATGTCGGGTAGCGGCTGAGGCATGCAACCTTCAGTTTTAAGTTGTTTAATTCCGGCGGTCTGTCGGCTGCCAACTAAGGGTGTAAAAGCTGGTGGAGGCGACTCTCGCGGATGGCTGCGCCTGGGGCGATCGGGGTGTGTCCTCGTCGTCGTTCGCCTTGGCCTGTCCTGCAGGCCATTCACACCGCAGCCGGAGCAAGTTGCCGCCCTGCAAGCGATCGTCAACTTGGCAGACGAGACAGTTCGAAGTCAGTTCCATTTCTGGATAGCAGCTGCTCGGCGGACCGGAACATGTCGTCAAACGCGAGTTCATTCTCGAAGACTACCCCTCCGACGCCTATGCTCAGGACATCCTCCGCCCCTTTTGGCGCAAAATAGACTTGTGCGACGCGCGCCCGGATACGCTCACCGACCTCCTTGGCGTCTTCTTCGGTGGCACCAGGTAGAAATACCCCAAAGATGGATATCCCTATGCGGCCGATCAGATCCTCCTCGCGCACTGATGACTTTATGGTCGAGGCTATGAGCCGCAAGGCCTCGTCGCCCCATTCAATACCAAATCGCAGGTTGATGGATCGAAGGTGTTCGGGATGGATGACCAGGAAGGCGCCCGAACGAGAGCCACGCTCAGATGGCTTCTTTACTCTGCGTTCGATGATCGAAGTAAAAACCGTTCCGTTCAAGCAGCCCGTCAGGCCATCGTAGGTCGCTGACTTGTTTAGCTCTTGCCGATAGCGGCGGATCTCAACCCGACCCCAGCCGATCAACAGGAAAAGCGGTAGCCCAATGACGAGGGGGACGAGCGTTGCCGTGACAACGCCGCGTCCGAACGGCGTGAGCCCATCGGCGAACAGGAGCAGATAGTTGAGGCCTAGCGAAAAGCCCAAACTCCCGGCGGTCCCCAGAAGCGTCAGCCACGCGATACTCTTCCACGCTTGGGCAGAGCTGTTCGCCATCGATTTTGTCACTACCCGATCTCCTGTCAGATAGGCTGGCATAAGGCCGGCAAGTTACAAATTCGGTCTCAAAAGCCAATACAATTTGATCGATCGGACTGAACGAGCTCTGGCTGACCCACATGTGAAGCTGGAGTTGCCCGCGAGGAAGATGGAAGACAACAGTTAACGAACCAGGTGTCGGCGCAGGCTGAACAACCAGCAGCGCAGGCAACCGCCTGATCAGCATGCTGCTCTAGAGCCTGCCCCGATAAAATCGGGATGGGGCTCTATCTTTTTGTTTGAGCATGATCGTTTCCGAAGCCGGATTCCACTTTCGGGATCATGCTCCAGTTTCGGCAAATACGGTTCCCTGAGGGCTCAAAAGGCGAGCTGACTATCGAGGCGGGCCGAATATACCCATCTCCGTATCCATCGCTGTCACCTCCGCCTTGCCGTAGATACCGCTCGGCAATGACAGGGCCCAGCCATTGGAGACCAGCCAGGCGCCGACATCCTGCCTGCCGAGCCTGCATGGGGCGGCGATAGCGAAACGATCCACTTCCGGTGGCACGAAGCAATTCAGCGCGCGTCCGCGCAACCAGGAGTTGAACGCTGCGCGCGCGCGTTGGCCGCAAGGCCAGACGACGTCATGAAAGGAACAGGTCTTGTCCGTGGCAATGCTCTGGACCCCGCTGATGACCACCGTCCGTCCCATCGATTCGAAGATCGCGGACGAACTCGCAATCGGAGCGTAGAGCAGGACCTCCCGCCAGTCTTGCGGCATCGGCGTTTTCGGGGGCACGGCGAGACCGAGTTCGCTGAGTGGCGGACGGGGCTCAATCCGTTCGATTTCCGAAGAATCAAGTTGTGGCGGAGCGATGAGGTCCTGAGCAATCTTGCGTGCCGGCACTCGCCATTGAGCGTCGAGAACGGTTGCGCCCGGTCGGGTTGGCCGCTTGCCGCGAATATCAGGAGACGGCGCAGGAACAGGCCGGTCGACCGAAAGCAAAGCCCCGCCCTGAATGATCAGGAGGAGCCCGGCCAGAAGCTCCAGGCTTGCGAGCGCGACAGCCAAGCGGATGCGGCTCGGCCTGTCCATCAGCTCGATAAGGTCCTGCGGGTTCGCGCCGGGTCAAAAACCCGACGTCGATCTGGCAACCAATTTGAGCGCACCCTTTTCAACTCGATAGAACGGCATCGATCGCTGGCTGGATCCGTCGGCGCGAAACCGGAATAGACCTGTGGATCCGCGAAACCCGCTCGGATTTTCGAGTACCTGTTTGCTGAAGCCATCGGGTCCAACCGCGCTGGCGATCCCAGCAGTCAGCGCAACCATATCATAGGCGTAGGCGACATTGACGTCGGGCTGATAGTTATAGGTAGTCTTGAAGCGGTCGGCGATTGGTCCGGTTTCGCGCGGATCGAGCGTGGCGATATAGGCCCCTTCAAACAGCGGCTCGATGGGGCGTTCCAGCCAGCGGTTTGTTCCCACCACAGCGATTGTTCTTCCCGGGATACCCTTGGATTTCAGGGCGGCAAGGATTTGCAGCGGGCTGTCGTCTCCGCTGGCGACAATGACGGCGTCCGGAGCATCCACGAGTGAGCCCATGTCGGTGACCGCTTTGGTGCCGCCGTCGCCTGCCGAGTACGGGATAGTGACCGCCAGCGTTGCGCCATAGATGCTTAGGCTGTTCGCGACCCGCTTTTCAACGGCACTGCCGTTCGAGCCAGCTGCGACAATCAATACGAACTTCTTGCTGCCTTTCGCCGCGATGCCTGCGGCGCCCGCAGCCGCGCTGTCTGCCTCGCTGAGGCGCACGGCATAAACGCCGGGACCGCCTGTGAAATTGTTGGCAAGTGCCAACACTGGCGGCCGTTTCGGTCCCGACAATTTGGCGATATGCTGCGCCGCCGGTAGTTCGGTCGGACCGATGACGACTTTCGCTCCCGTCGTGATCGCCTTTATCGACAATTCGCTGGCGTGTGCACTGTCGCCCTGCGTGTCCTCGACCGTCAGTGTGAGCAATCCATTGCCAAGATCCGCCATTGCGAGTTTTGCGGCATCGAGCATCTTCCTGCCGGTTTCCCCCGTGGCTCCAGGGGCGGACAAGGGCAGCAGCATCGTGATCTTCGTCGAACCACTGCCGATCGATTGCGTCGCCTGGGATCGGCCCGCAACTGCGGCGTCATTCTGCACTCCGGGTGCGGCGATTGCAGCCGGATCGAGCACTTCGGAAATGCTGCCTTTCGACTGGCAACCTGACAATGTCACGGCGAGCGCAAAGGCGATTGCCCTCGTCCGCAGCCAGAGGACCTGTCGGCCAGCTTCCATGATTTTCCACCCTATGTGCCGCCGGGTCACTTCCCGGTCTGATCTTCCAGTCATGTCACGGCTGAGTTGCGCCGTCTTGTGGTTCTTTAGCCTGCAAAAAGCCGGGCTCTGAGCGTCCTGATCTGTCTGGCTTGCCTTGCATTTCGATAGTCGGCGCATTTCATGTATCGCGGCCCAGGCACGAACACCCGCCGCACGCACACGCGTTTTCCTGCGGCAGGGGCGCTGTCTTCTCCTCCTGCTGAAAATGTGGAAAAGCCGAATGTTGCCACCGGCAATGGCCCGTCAACCTCGAACCCTTCCCTTGCCAGGATCGAGCGCGCGCGCTGGCAGTAGCGGACCGAAAGTGCCGAGAAACGGCTTTCGTTGTGCCCGGCGCGATACTTCATGACGGTGGTGCACAGGTCGCCGTCGGCGAGCCTGTTCGCCTGAGCGAGATATTTGACGCCCAGCGCGATGTTGGTCTTCGGCGCACTCAGCTCTTCGAGCGGGCCTTGAAAGCCAAGCATTCGTGCTGTCGCGGGCATGACCTGCATCAACCCGACTTCCCCGTCGGCACCGCGCGCCTCGGGATCGAACCCGCTTTCGATCTCCATCACGGCGTGTGCGAGCCGCGGCTCCAGGCCGTAGATCGACGACTGGCAGGTCGCGAATGCCTTCAGCGTTTCTCTCGTCCATTCCTGGGTGGCATCGCAGCGCGTCGGCCGCAACCGTTCGGGCAAAGCATTTTGTATTTTAGTGGATTGTTCCGACGCACCCGCGCCGGCATGCATGGCAAGCAGGTCAAAACCGGCCAAGGCGATCGTTCCGACGATCGCCCGCAGCAGTGTTCGGTCGGCCATCATTGTCAGCCAGCCGCGCGTCGCCGCCTTTTTGGTCAGTTCATGTACTCGACCATGCGGTCGTGGAAACACTCGCATTTATTCAGGTAGTCTTCGTCGCGATAATTTGTCTTCAAATAGCCGTAAGCCTTGCCGCAGGCGACCTTGGCCTCGGAGGCCCAGACGAAGACAGGCCGTGACGAATGGATCCATTCCGAGCTGTTGGCGACGGCGACAGACTCGTCCATCATTTGCACCACCTGGTTCTTGAGATCGACGATGTTGTCGGTCTGCACCAGGTTGGACGTGCCGACGACGCGACAATAATCGACCGACGGACCTTCGATGATGTCGGCGGCATACCCCGTCGATTCAACAGCCAGGAACAGTGTTGCACCGGCAGCCAGAAGTCTTGCAGACTTTTTCATGATGAATTCCCCTCTACCATTCGAATCTATAGCATAGCACCTAGCCCTTGCACTATTCCCCTAAACCGCATTGGCCGTGGTCGTATGCTGGGTTATTCCGTCGTCATAAAGAAGCGTGATCGTGCTGGACACCGGCACGTTCGTTAGCGTGGCCACATCCACGAAATTGGTGCCGTTGGCCGTACCGTCGGCATCGACGCTTAGCGTGCCGGTTCCCGCATCGTAGTTCACGAACTCGCCGATATTGGCTCCCCCCGGGGCTGTGTCGAACAACGACGTCAGGTCGATCACGTCGCCCTGGCCGCCGGCGCCGCTGTAGTCGGAGATGAGATCCTTGATGTCCAGTTGGTCGAGTTTGAACGTATCAGCGCCGTTTCCTCCAGTCATTGTGTCTTGGCCGAAACCTCCAACGAGGAGATCGTTGCCGTCGCCACCGCTGATAAGATCGCTGCCACCGCCGCCGCTGAGGAAATCATTGCCTCCCCTGCCTATGATGACGTCATTGCCGCCATTGCCATTGAGGTGGTCGATACCGGATGTGCCATAGATCTGGTCGGCCAAGGTGGCATCGCCATTCACCGTTATTCCAGGATCGCCTGGATCATGGGAGAAGAATTCGAATCTGACTGCGCGGGCCTGGTAGTTGCCGCCATCATTGTCGAAATAGGAAAGTGTCCATGTGTCGCCGGCGGCCGGTGGATTTGCGATCAGATAGTCCGCGAGCGTCGTCGTCGTTGCGACCCCGGCGCCGTCGAGAAGGAAGATATGGTCATAGTCGACGGTCGCCTTCATCAGGCCGGTGGCCGGGTCGTAGGTCCAACTCTGCTCGAATGTTCCGGCAGTCAAATCGTCTTCAACAACTGCAAATCGGTTCGCTCCGATCCTGATCTCGACTTGAACTTCCTGTTCGCGATGCGATCCTGCACTGCCATCTCCGAAGACGCCTGGATTGCGCTCCCCTAGCGGGATCGGAGTTACGAAGGGAGACTCCTGGAAGTCGGTGTAGATTACGACTGTCGAGCCATGAGGATCGGCCGTTATGGCGCTTACCGTGGCTTGGGACAGACTCAGGTTCTGGGTCTGGTCATTTCCGGAGGTGAGCGGGCTGTTACCATTACCCACCTGTGCGGTATCGCTGGGCAAGCTGGTCGGCGGGACTTCGTGGATGCCAACAGTCTGAGTGACGTGGGCGGTGCCGTCGAAGACGTCCAGCGATAGATTGACGTTGACGGTGTCGGTTACCGTTGCGGTCGGCCTGTAGACCAGGTCGTCCAGCAGGTTGATGCCGCCGGCCGGATCGTAGAGCACAGTGCCGGCCGTCAGGGCGACGTAGGTGACGCCATCGAAATAGAACGTGCCTGTGGGGATCGTCCCCGTCGCGGTGACAATGAGGTTATCGCCATCCGCATCGGTCGGGATAGTCACCAGCAAGGGATATCCGTCGGGATAGCTCGGCGTGCTCAAAGTTTGCTGTGCCGGATCGCTCGACATCCAGTTCTGGGTGTTTGCGGCAACCGGCGCATTGTTGACGTCCGACAGGGTGATGGTCAGCGTCGTCGTCGACAGGTCGCCGTCGCCGTCCATGATGGTGTAGACGAAGGTGTCGGTGGCGCCGCCGGCCGGCACGGCGTTGGCAAAGCCGTCATAGCTGTAGGAGCCGTTGGCGTTGAGCGTCAGCGTGCCGTAGGTGCCGGCGATGCCGGCGCCCAGCCCGCCGCTCACCGGGCTGGCGGTGTTGCTGCCGGCGGCCACGCCGACAACGCCGCCACCGGCGGCCGCACCGTCGGCGCCGAACACGTCGTCGGTGGCGTCGCTCAGCACGTTGCCGGTGGCGATGGCGCCCTCGGCGACGCTGTTGGTGTCGGCGTTCGCCGTCGGCACGTCGTCGACGACGTCGATGGTGAGTGTATCGTTGGCGCTCTGCCCGTCCTGGTCGGTCAGCACCACTGCAAAGTTCTCGAACAGGCTGTTCTCGCCGAGGGCGGTGGGATGTGCCTCATTGTCGAGGAGCGTGTAGGTGTAGCTCACCTGACCTGTCGCGGCATCGTAGGCCGTCACAGCCAGCGTGTTGCCCTCCGGCGTCGTGAACGAGCCCGCCGTGAACACGCCGTTGGTGATGAAGGTCTGACCACCGATCGTCAGCGAGGCAATGCCGTCGGGCGAGGAGATTGTGAAAGTGCCCGTACCGGTCTCGGCCGTGCTTGACGGGTTCGACCCAGGCCCGCCCGGCGTACCGACATTTAACGCCTCTTCATTCACCGTCACGTCGCCGCCACGGGCCTCGGGCGTCAGGTCGGTGATCACCGGCGGTGCATCGCCGATCGAGATTGTCAGTGTCGTGTGCGACAGGTCGCCGTCGCCATCCTTGATGGTGTAGGTGAACACGTCGTCGACGCCGCCGGGCGTGCCGGCATCGCGCGCATAGCTGTAGGTGCCGTCGGCGTTCAGCGTCAGCTTGCCGTAAGTCCCCTGGATCTGCACGCCAAGCGTGCCGCCGTCGTCCAGATCGGAATTCGTCGTGCCGCTCGTGACCCCGACCACCGTCGCACCATCGGCGCCCTGCGTGTCGGCCGCCCCATCAGTCAGGTTGACGTCAACGCCGTCTGTCCCGCCAGCAAGCACATTACCCGTCGCGGGGCCGAACTGACCCGCCGCGATGCTGTCCGTGTCGGCAATCGCCGTCGGCGCGTCGTCGACGATGTTGATGGCCAGGTTGCCTGGCGCTGCCGGATCGCCGTCGGCGTCCGTCACCGCGACCGGGAGGTTTACGCTGGTGGCGTCGCCGGAGGTGTTGTCGATGAGCGTATAGGAATAGCTGATCGTGCCGAGGCCGGTCGCGGGATCATAGACATAGCTCGCTGTCAGCGAGCCGGTCGCGTCGGTGAAGGTCTGGGGCACACCGGTCAGCACATGGCCGCCTAGCGAGACTTCCGACACGCCGTCCGGCGAGCTGAAGCCGATCGTGCCAGAGGTCGTCTCCGAGGTCGCAGGCTCGTTCGAGCCTTGTGACTCGCCGCTGCGTGCCGGCAGGCCAACCTCATAGACCGTGGTCGAGGCTACAGGATCAATCGAAGGGGTGGAGTCTTTCTCCCTGACGCCAATCGTCAGTTCGCGCGGCTCCAAACGGCCAAACTGCAAGGCCGTCGGCGGCAGCAATGCCGATAGATCGAACCCATTGCCGATCCCACCGACTGGAACCGCGAAGTTTCCGCCGGCGCTGCCCGGCGTCCCGTTTCCCGGCCCCGCCGAGATCGAGCCGTCGGCACCGAAGGCAATGTCGACATGGCTTGCTTCAAGCGCCGCCAGCAAGGCGACGCGCGGCACCTCAATGTCGCCGAGAATAAAGGTCGGCACGTTCAGGGCACCGTCCTTGATGACGACCACCGAGCCGTCTGGTTGTTCGAGCAGAAGGTGGCGGCCGTCGACTCGGATATTGTCGATGGCGACGTTGGCCGGAAATCTCACGGTGTTGCTGGCGTCGGCCACATATTCATGCAGCGCCGCAGCCGCTGGTGCATTGGCCGCTGCCGGCGCTTCCGTTTGCACTGCTGCGCCGTTGCCCACATCCGCCGGCACCGGCTCGGCTGCTGCCGGTTGCTCGGTCGAGGCTGCTTGCGCGACCTGGATACCTGCCGCCGATGCCAGGCCGCTGTGTTCATTGGAAGCAGAATGTTCGTCCGAGGAACCTGAAACACTGTCCAATTCGATAATGGTCGCCATAGCTGAAACCCCTCCGGTATTTCTCTGGAAGAGACAGCGGTAACCTCGGCTTTGCAACAGTCTGGTAATCTATTCCATATATCCTAATATGCATTTGCCACTATTTTTTACGCATGGTAAATCATATTTATATAACCCTATATATGTTGCCGCAGCAGAGCAATTTGCTGACAATCCTTACGACAGTGACGCGAAAAATAAGTATAAATATATATAAAAGTTTATACAAAATAGAAGTAGCCCTTTGCGACAAAGTTATCCACCTTCCTTTCCAATAATTTGAGACAAGATTGGTAGCGTCCACAGTCAAAGGTGGGCGTTATGAAAAAAGAAAAGGCTGGCCTGGCAACCGGGCTCAAAATGCTCTTGCTGGCGGTCGGCCTTGTCGGCCTGTCGCAGCCAGCACTCGCGAATGCCATTGTGGCGGATGTCGCTGCGGCCGGTGAGCAGCTGGAAAAGTTGCAGGCGCCGCCATGCCTCGGCGGCGTTTCGCTGGCGAGATTTCAGCCTTGGCGGCCTGCTGAAGCTTACCGCACAGATATGTTTCCCGGCAGCTACGGGCCAGCCGTTGCTGATTACGGGGAGGCTCATTCGACGTCGCGAGGCGATGCCGGCATAGATCCTGTGCAGACGGCGGCGATAATCCCCGGTGTGTTCGGATCGGTTGCCTTGTCGATGCGCAACTCTCCCGTCTCGGCGCGCTGGGCACCTGTCTACAGGGCCATCGCCGGCTGCTTCGCGAACAGTGCGTGCGAGCGCAAGAGCGCTGCTTTTGCCGAGATCGTTAACGCGGTCAAAGACCGGGGGTTCAGCGACAAGCTGTCCTTCGTCAACAGCAGCATAAACCGCGCGATTGCCTACAAGAAAGACAGTGCAGTTTACAGCAGGCTCGACTATTGGGCGAAGCCTTCGGAAATCCTCGAGCGGCGGGCTGGCGACTGTGAGGATTTTGCCATCCTCAAGATGGCGGCTCTGCTGCGGGCCGGTATCCCGGCGCAGAGCATGTCGCTTGTTGTTCTCCAGGATCGCCGCAGAAAATTCTTTCATGCCGTACTGTCGGTGAGTACGGACAGCGGCACATTCATCCTCGACAGTCTCAACAACACTGTTTTGAAAGACAGCGAACTCCCTGATTATCTGCCGCTGTATTCCTTCAGCACTGACCGGGCGTGGATCCATGGCGCAAAACCAGGGGGCGCGCAAATAGCCGACATCAAGGGCGCTTTCGCAACGGTTGCTCCTGGCGAAGGTTCGGAGCCGGATATGTCCCTGTGAAAATGACGCGAAGCATCGTCAGGATTGAGCTGCACTTGCCCGGAGCGGCAGCTCTAAAGCGCGTTGCATTTGAACGGATTCATGCGACACGCTTTAAGTTCTTGTTTTTATCCATATAGCAAAACCGCTGCGCACCCTCGGGTCAAGCCCGAGGGCAAGCTTTTGCGCGACATGCATTAGCCGTTGACGAACGCCATCAGCAGCTCCGGTTCGGGTACGGGCGCCCGCACTGCATTCAATTGACCCCGATACCGACGTTCGCCGGCGCCGATGACGAAGCCGCTGGCGATCGGAACTTCGCCATTGGCATCGAGTCGGGCAAAAATGTCGGCGACATTGAGATCCAGCGCCAGCTTGAGATCTTGTCGTGCATCGTTGTTCGGTCCGGTCGGCAACTGACGCTTGACCAGTTGCTGGAACGGAGCATTGAAAGTCAGGATCTTCTTCGATGACGCCAAGGCAAAAGCGGGCGAGGGGCAGGCAACCAATATGGCATTGATCGTTCTGATCGATGCAAGCTTTCGCAGGATCAGGTTTTCATCCGCCAGCCCGAGTATGCAGGCCACCCGTATCGCCGACGTCAGATTACCAGTCTTGGTTTGATTTTTGGCGATCTCGTCGATCAGCATGCCGATCGTGCATTTCCTGTTTTCAGCCATCTGCTTCAGCGACATCCAGAAAGCCTTTTCCAGACGAATGCCGCGGCGTATGCCGCCACGCGCGACAACCCGGAACTCCAGCCCGAAATCCTCTCTGGTGATCGGCAGAAGCAACCGATCATGGGTGCTGGGAGGAGAGTTGGCGCTAGCGCTCACTCATCGCCTCCTGACGCGCCTTGTTGATCGGCTTCAAAAGGTAACTGAGGATCGTCTTGCGTCCTGTCTTGATGTCGACTGAACAGATCATGCCGGGGATGATCGAATAGGCCTTGCCGTCCCGTTCGAGGGTGGACTTGTCCGTCGCGACACGCACCTGGTAAAAGGGCTCACCCGTTTTCTCGTCGACCAGGCTGTCGGCGGTGATGTTGGAGACCTTGCCTTCGATGCCGCCGAAGATCGAGAAGTCGTAAGCGGTGACTTTTATCAGCGCCTCCTGGTCGGGACGAATGAAAGCGACATCGCGTGGCGAGACGCGCGCTTCGACCAGCAAGGTTTCGGAGGTGGGCACGATGCCTGCCACGACCGAGCCAGGCTGGACGAAGGCGCCAACCGTGTTTAGCTCCAGTGTGTTGACGATGCCGTCCACCGGCGAACGGATATCGGTGCGCGCTACCTTGTCAGTGGCCCCACGAATGGTTTCGTCCACGACCGAAAGCTCGGCCAGCGCCTGCGTCAGTTCATCCAGTGCTTCCTGCTGCAGCTGGAGGCCGAGCTCATCAACCTGGAGTTGAGCTTCAGTGATCGTTGACCTGATCTTCTTGACTGTCTCGCCGGACAGGTTCAGCTGACCGTTGAGTTCAGTCTGCTCCCGTTCAACCCGGATTTGCTCTGTCCTGGCCATCAGCCCCTTTTTGACCATTGATCCAACCAGTTTTGCCTCTTGGTCACTAACGGCTAGGTTCCTTGTCAGGCGGTCGGAATTGGCGGCTGCTTCGTCCAGTTCCTTCTCGCGCTGGTCGAGGCGCGATTTGAGAACGGACAATTTATTGTCGAAGTTTTCGCGCCGGGCTGTGAGAAGCTTTTGTTCATTCTCGCAGATTTGCGGAGCGATCGACTGAATGTCAGTCGGGCACAGGAAAGGCCCTGTGAGATTGCCGCTTTGTTCGTATTTGAGCCTTGCGATCCGCACTTCAAGCGCGCGTGACTTGGCCTGCTGCTCGCCAAGGCTGGACGTATTCAGCGTGTTGTCGAGCCGAATGATCAGGTCGTTTTTCCTGACGACCTGCCCAATCTTGACGGCGATTTCCTGGACGACGCCGGCTTCGCTGGCCTGGATGATTTGGGTCTTGGACGCCGGGATGACCTTGCCGTCGCCGCGTGCGATTTCATCGACTTCGGCAAAAGCTGCCCAAGCAACGAAAACGACGAAGAGCGCTCCTATGATGAATATGGATGCCGACGCGAAAAGCGGCGGACGGTCTTCTCTGGCAAGCATTTCCCCACGCCCCATTATATTGAACTCGTTCAATATAATCTATTTTGATCAGCCACTTTTCTGCAGTGCCTTTACGACTTGTTCCTTTGGTCCGTCTGCAACTATCCTGCCTTGTTCGACAACGATAAGCCGATCCGCCAGCTCAAGCATGCTGTAGCGGTGGGTTGACACGATCAGCGTCGTGTTTTCATCGAAGGCCACTTTGAGCTGTTTGATCAACTGTCTTTCCGAGGCGAGATCCATTGAGCCTGACGGCTCGTCCAGGAAGACGATTTTCGGCTTGGTCAGCAGCAGGCGCGCAATTGCCACCGTCTGTCGCTGCCCCCCCGAGAGATTGGTACCCCGCTCGCCGACATTCATGTCATAGCCGCGCGGGTGGCGAGAGACGAACTCGTCGACACCGGCGGCCTTTGCGGCGTCGATGATTTCCTCATCGGTCGCTTCGGGGCACGCCATCAGGAGATTTTCCTTGATGGTGCCTGAAAACAGATCGCCGGCCTGGGCGACGATTCCTACCGCAGCGCGAACCTCCGACGGGTGGTATTGGCGGATGTCGATGCCGTCGAGCAAAAGCTCTCCCGAGGTCGGAAGGAAAAGCCTGCCGATCAGGCGACCCATCGTTGTCTTGCCGGACCCTATACGGCCGATGATGCCGATCCGTTCTCCCGGTTTCACCGAAAAATTGAGGCCGGTCAGAACCTCGTTTTCCGATCCGGGATAGACGAACCCGACATTCCTGAACACCATCGCACCGTTGCGGATGGGGCGATTGACGAAGCCCACCGTGTCCGGCCGGTCTTCCGGTTGAGCCATGATCGAATTGATGATTCTCAACGAGAGCATGGCTTGCCGCAGTCTCGAAAGCGTGATGGCGATCTGGCCAAGCGGAGCCACCGCGCGGCTCGCCAGCATGACCGTGCCTATTATTGCTCCCGTAGAAATATGACCTTCCGAGAAGGCATAGGCGCCGGCTACGACCAGGGCGACGGTCACAAGCTGCTGTATGGCCTGGGTGATGTTGCCGGCGGCGGCCGAAAGCTGCTTGATCTTTTCCGACGTGTTGGCAGCGTTCTTGGAGTGCTCGCCCCATCTCCGCAGCAAATACGCTTCGGCCCGCAGCGATTTGATCGTCTCCAGCGTCGAAATGGATTCGACCAGCAAGGCCTGGCGCTGAGAAGCCTCGTTCATCGAGGCGGCGACTCGCTTGCCGATACGTCGCTGCGTGATCAGCCCGACGATGACCGACGCCACGAAGGCCAATGCCGGTATGACCACCAGCCAGCCGCCTATCGCATAGATGACCAGAAGAAAGACGAACACAAAAGCCGTATCGATGAAGACGCTGATAGTGTTGGAGGTGAAGAACTCCCTCACGAATTCATATTGAGTCACGCGATTTGCGTATTCACCGGTCGAGCCAGGGCGCGCTGACAGAGACGAGTTGAGGACTTTTTCGAACAGAAGATATGATATTCGCAGATCTGCTTTGCGCCCGGCATAGTCGATGAGAGATGCCCTGGCGGTCTTCAGAAGCAGATCGAACAGAATAACGGCGCCGATGCCGATTGCCAGAACCCACAGCGTTGATGTTGCCTTATTCGGCAGGATTCTGTCGTAGACGTTCATGGTGAAGATCGGCGAGGCGATGGCCAGCAGATTGATGAATATCGCCGACAGGACCACCTTCGAATAGGTGTGCCAGAAGGCGCCCATCGTTCCCGTCAGCCAGTGGCGCCTTTCTATCCTCGCTGCCGAACCGACGTTCATCCCTTCGGCGGCATTGGCATAGGTTATCGAAAAGGATACGCCGCCACTGATGACACTGGCGGCAAGCTCGGATTTGGCGATGATCGTGCGGCCATCCTCCTGCGGGGCGGTCGTATATGCGCCGTCTTGCATCTCCGCCAGCAGAGCAACAGGCAACTGGCTGACGCGAAAGAGAATGGCAGGAAGATCGACACGACCGCGCAGAAAATCCCGGTGGCTGAATTCCTGGACCTCGAGACCGATCCGTTCGGCAAGATGCCTGATGTCATCCACCTCTATTCGCGTCTCTGAAAGCGGAATCCCGGCGAACAGGACCGTTTCGGCGCTCGGCCTGCCGAGATATCCGGCAACAGCCGAAAAGCAGGCCTTGAATGCCTCTTTGGGGGAGAGGATGTTTGGTTGCTGGTTCACGATCTGCCCGCAAGGACTCTCGATCGATCCTTAAACCGAGCTATTTCTTCCTGACCGGGGCGAGGATGTCGAAAGGCAGATCATTTTTCTGTTCCGACGGGGTGCGCGCATAGGTTTCGGTGTCAGCAGTCTCCGGCGTTGCAAACTCGGTCCTGGCATAAGCCGCCGCCTGTTTTGCCGGCTGAAGGTTCATCGTTTTCAGCAGCTGCCCGGTCGCCGCCAGCAGCCGATACTCGGCGAACAGCGATGCGTAGGAGGCAGTATCCGCCAGCGTTGCTGTGTTGAACCGCGTATTTTGCGCATCAAGCACGTCGAGCAGCGAACGCTGTCCGACCTTGAATTGTTCGCGATAGGAGGCGACGAGCCTTTCGCTTGCGGAGGCTTGCTGTCTCAACGTCTTTGCAAGTTCGGCTTGCCGGAAGCGGCGATCCCACGAGGTGCGGACGGCTTCCTCGATTTCACGCAGGACCTGATGCAATCCAAGTCGCTGTTCGCTGGTGCGGCGGATCTGTTCTTGTTCGTTGGCCTTGTCGATACCTCCGCGATAGAGGTTCCAGCGCAGCACGAGCCGCGCTTGCAGGTCGCTGGCGTCGCCGTCGTCGCCATCAATATCATATCCGGCCCGCGCACGGCCTTCCGCAACGATAGCGGGTCCGAATTTGGCCCGGGCTGCATCCACCAGTGAAGCAGCGGCATCTATATCGCTGCTGGCCATGTGAACGCGCGGATTGTTCTCGCGCGCCAGTCCCAGCGCCTCATCAAGCGACCTTGGCAGCGCGCCGCCAACACTCCCTGGCCTTGAGGCGTTCGTCAGCGGCTTGCCGACGGTCTTGAAGAACCGTATTTTGGCCTGTTCCAGCTCTTCGGTGGCTTCCTGCATGCGTGCCTTGGCGGCGAAGAGGCGCTCCTCGGCCTGTTGCCGATCGGCCTCGTTCAACGCACCACCCGCGATGCCTTGCCGGATATCGCCGAGAATCCCCTGATGGAAGCCCAGGTTCTTTTTCGCCTCTGAAACGATCGAGGCCTGCAGCATGTATTCAAGATAATCCTGAACGACGGAGAGCCCGATGAATTCAGATCGCTCCAGTACCCTGAAAGAAGCCCCATCGACCCGCGACGCCTGATGGTTCAGTTCGGCCCGTCGTGCTCCACTGTCATAGAGCGTTTGCGATATCACGACACCCGCTTCCGCCGGATAGAGCGCGTCATCCTCTGTGGAGAGCGCTCGTCGGGACGAATTGTCGAGGCGACGGGCTCCCGCAGATGCCTCGAGATCGATGCTGGGAAGATAGAGCCCTTTCGCTTGACGCAGTTCGAATTCGATTGCTTCGCGGTTTTCGATCGCTTGGCCGATCTCCGGATTGGACTCGACGGCTACGGCCATCGCTTCCTTGAGCGTGAGGGCACTAGCGCTCCCGCAAGCCAGCATCGAAAATGTGAAGAGCAGGCCAAGGCGCTTGCCAATGGCCACTTTGATTGTCGTATTCATGGTCTACCCCACCCACGCTTCTTGCCTGGTACTTTTTGAACGGCCAAGCCTTCTCACCGAAGCTTTGACAAGTTATCCGATAAATTCTTCGAATACGTGAGTGTTTATTGATTTAGCACCGGCTTTAAATAGGGTCTGGGCCATAAAGTTTCGGGGATGTAGCAAAAATGGCACATAAACGGGCGGCTCGCCACGGTTGTGGGCTGCGCCTGCGCCTGTGATCAATGCTGTTCGCCGCCTTCCTTAAGCTTCGCGCAATCTTTGCAGCCTATTCTGCTTATCGATTGGCGAGGGAACATGACGCGCAAGCCGCTACTGCTTTTTGCCTTTCCGGCTCTCATTCTTCTCATTCTGGCAGGGGAGCGAGCCGCGACGTTCCTGCTGGGAAGCTATCCGGCCAGCCCTGCCATGTGGCGGATCTGGCTTGAACTGCGCCCTTTGGCGACGATGTTCTGGCAGCAGGTCGACCTTTATCTGGGCGGTTCAATGGTCCTTGATGCCGCCATCCTGACCGCCGCATCGATCCTCAGCTGGATGGCTTGCCGGACGCGAAAATCGGCCGCGTTCTTCTTCCTTGCCAACCACGCCGCTCTGCTTTTCGCCGGGTTGATGATGGCTTCGAGCAGCCATTCTGAAACGGCGAGCACGATTGCGGCATTCACCGCACCCAGCGGCCACCCATTCTCGCTGATCCTCGATTTCACCTGGCAGAACAGCCTGGTACTGTTTCTGGGCACTGCAGCCTGCGCCTACTGTCATGTTGCGTTTCTCGGCGAAGCGCGACAGCGTTCCCGAGCCCTCGCCGTACGGCTTATTGCTCTGCAGCGGGATTTGTAGGACCCGGGGCACGCCGGTGCCTTCTCGATTAGCCGAACCTTCCCTCCACTTCGTCATCCTAGGGCGGAGCAAGGAGCGAAGCGACGCGGCGCAGACCCTGGGATCCATTCCGTGACATCAGCCGAAGAATGCAGCGGCCCAGAACCGAACCCTACCACCCCGTTCCGCGAAAAAGCTCGAACCACTCTGGATTGGTCTTCTCGATCAGCTCGATCTTCCATTGGCGCGGCCAGCGCTTCAGCGACTTCTCGCGCTGGATGGCGTCGCGAATGTCGAAATGTTCCTCGTACCAGACCAGCCGCTGCACGCCGTAGCGGCTGGTGAAGCGCGAGCCTTGGCCGGATTTGTGCTCCGGCATGCGGCGGCCGAGATCATTGGTGACGCCGATGTAGATCGTGCCGCGCTTCTGGCTCGCGGTCATATAGGCATAGCCGGTCATGGCTGAAGGGTAACGAGCGCAGTTGCGGATACATGCGCCGTTCTGAGCCGTTGCATTGTTCGGCAGAGGTAACGGCATGGATCCTAGGGTCTGCGCCGCGTCGCTTCGCTCCTTGCTTCGCCCTAGGATGAGGAAGGCGCGGGGGCTTACGGCTAATCGCCAGCGTCAGAGAACGCGGCTGAAGGCTGGCCTACAGCGACCGTCCACGGTCGCTTTCAGGCTAAGAACCAAATCCTCTGTGCAGAGGAACTAGTTGATTTTCTTGTAATGGACCTTGCCGTCAGGCTGCACGATGCGCTGGTAGGACGAGTTTGGGGGAGGGGGCGGCGCCGCGATCCTCTTTTTGGGCGGGCGCGGCGCTTCGACGATACTGGGTTCGGTCGCTTCTTCGAGATCGGTGGCTGCTTCCGCCATGGTGCTGGTCGTGATCACGGAAGGCTCCGCGATGCTCGACATGTCGTCGTCACTGTCCAGGGGCAGCTCCTGTTCAAGCCGGGCAATGCTGCCTTTGACTTCGTTGAAGCTGCCCTGCAGTTGACTGTCCAGTTTTTCAAACCGGCTTTGGAAGCCGTTGTTGACCGTATCGAGCCGGGCCGCGATCCGTTGCTCGAATGATCCGAGCTGTTCCAGCCGCCGTTCGACAAGGCGCAGATCGTTGATGCCGCGGTAGAAATAGACCGCGGCCGCTATGTTCACCGCCGTGATCAGCAAGGCGCCGACGGCGACAACGCCGAGCATCCTTGCATTGCTCGGTTTCCCAACTGCAGCTTGCTCTTCAGTGTGGGTTGCCGGCCCAATGTCGATTGCCGGTATATCCGGGTCGCTGATCATCGTCATTGGACCACCACCTTTGCGCCGACCGAGACGCGCTTGAAGAGATCGATCACATCGGTGTTGGTAAGACGGAAACATCCCGATGTTCCGTCGAAGCCGATGCCCTTGGGATCGTTGGTGCCGTGGATGCGGTAGAGCGTGTCGCGCCCGTCCCGCAGCAGATAGAGTGCCCTGGCGCCGAGTGGATTGTAGGGACCGGCGGGCACCATTTCCGGCAGCTCCGGCTGGCGGGCGCGCATTTCCCTGGGCGGGCGCCATTCCGGCCATTCCGTTTTCGCCCCGACCTTGACGATGCCAGTCCAGCCAAAGCCGTCTCGTCCGACGCTGATCTGGTAGCGCAGCGCGTGGCCCTGCCGGGTCACCAGATAAAGCGCCTTCTCGTCCTTGCGGATGATGATCGTGCCGGCCCGTTCCGCGGTTTGGAGAGCAACCGCCTTGCGCAGGCTGGGGCCCATTGCCGGCAGCGGCGGCCGGTCCGACAGCGCGGATCGGGCATGGGCGAATTCCCAGGCCGGCATCCCCAAGGCCAGGCCGATGATGCAGGCGCCGGCAAGCCTCGGGACGATGCGGTATCTACCGGGCTGGGTCATCGAGCCGCTCTTTGAACATCCGCTTCAGGTCCTTGTTGAAGCGCGCCCGCCCATCCACTTCGGAAGGCAGGATGGCCCGGTTCAGCGCGTCGGTCAGCAGCGCATTGTCCAGGCCGACCGACTTGATGTGCGGCGCCTTGAAGATCTTCTCGAGTTCGCTGCGCGAAAAGTGGTTGCCGAACCATTTGCGCTTATGCTTGTTGGCGACCAGCGTGATGCTCACCGAATTGCCGCGCAGCTCGCGGATCTTCGTGTAGAGCCGTTTGCCCTGCCGCAGCGAGGCGACGTTGAGCTCGAAGACGATGAAGATCTCGTCGCTCGTCGAAAGCACGGAATTCTGCCAGGGGGTTTCGATATTCGGCAGGTCGATGACGATGTCGTCGAACCGGTAGGCGACGAGGTCCAGCAGCCGGAACACGAAATCGCCGCCCTGCGGCTCAAACGGCAGTTGCGGCCTCTCGAAGGAATAGAGTGTCAGGCCGGACGGGCGCGAGAGCTTGATGACGTCCATCAATTCGACGTCGAGCCTTTCTGGCTGGCCGATGATGCCGGCCAGGTCGAACTGGTTGAACAGGTTGAGATAAGCGCCACAATTGGCGCTCTGGAAATCGAGGTCGACGAGGCAGGTCGAAGCCGCGCGTTCGGTGGATTTCGACGCCAGGAACTCTGCCGCCGACAGAGCGAGCGTCGTGGCGCCGGCGCCGCCGCTGGCGCTGATGAAAGTGATGATGCGGCTCTTGGTGCCCTGGTTGCCGGTGTCGTGGAAGGTGACCGCGTTCAGCAGTTCCTTAGCGTCGAGCGGCTTGTGCAGCCAGTCCGAAGCGTTCATGCGCACGAGAACGCGCGTCCGTTCCGACGTCAATTCGCCAGAGACCGCGATCAGCGGCACGGTCGCCCACAACGCGCGCGCCGCGACTATCCCCGTATTATCGAGCATCTCGCCATTGGCCAGGTCGAGGATGACGATGCCCGGGCGCGTCTCGGCGGGCGGGCCCTTGAGGAAGTCACCCGTCTCCGAAATCCTGACATCGTAGATGGCCAGCGCGTCGAGCCGCGTCGCCACCTCGCGCTTGAATTGCGGATCCGACGAGAACAGGGCGACCTGCTTTCGTTTGGTCGGGAGAACCTTGGTGTTGATGGCGTTCATGGCGAGGTACTTCTCAGGTCTTCGCCCGTGACCGTGCTGAGCATCGAGGGCATGGTGAGGTCTCCGAATCCGAGCAGGCCGCCCAGGAAGAAGAACTGGAAGGTCCGGTTCTGAAGGCTGACGGTGATTGTCGGCACCGGTCCGCCCAGCCGGGTCTGGTAGCCCAGGCCAGTGGCGGAATAGGTGATGACGACGTTGTCGCGCCTGAGGCCAGGAAAGAAATGACACATTCCAGGCCGCGTGGTGGGTCGCTGGGCTGGGGTGATTATCGGACAGGCGTCGTCATTGGTGTTTGCCGTATCGCCGCGAAAGATGCGGCTGAAATTGGTGTTGGTGGCGTCGAACGCACCGCCATTGGTGCAGGCCCCTGTGCCGGCAGTATAGGTGCAGGCGAATGGTCCGTAGGCCGCGGCAATGACCGGAGCGCCCGGTGTCGTCGTCGGCGCGGCTGTCGTTAGCGCGGTGGCAACCGGATCGGAAATCGAGGCCAGACGTGCGCCGAGCTGCACGGCCTTGGTGGCGGCGTTCCACTGATAGAGGGCGTAACCGAAATCGACGAAGCCGAGGACAAGGGTAAACATCAGCGTCATTACAATGGTCATCTCCACCATCGCCGCGCCGTCTTCCGATTTTGCGAAACGCTTGATCATGATCAGAACCGGATCAACCTCTCCTCGTGAGAGCCGTTGAGGGTGATCGGGCCTATGCCGATGATCGACAGCATCCCGATGTCAATGTATGCCAAAGTGCCCGCTGCCCTGACGATGCAGACCTGCGGGGTGGTGGAGCGATATTGGGTGACACCGGCGGAATCCACCGCGTTGCGACAATCGAGTGGATTGGAGACCGGATCGGCAACGGTCACCGTGACATCCGCTTTCTGCCAGCCGCTGATGCGAGCGCTGCCAGTTCCCGCCGCATTGCCGAACACTGCAATGTTGGTGGCGATGTCGTCGCAGTCGATCACCAGCCCGGCGTTGGCATACAACTGAGTGTTGCATCGCGCGGCAAAGCGCGCGCCGTCCGAAAGCCCGGCCTCCATCAGCAGCTTTTGGTGGATCAGATTGCCAAACTCGAAAACGCCCGCCGACAGGATCAGCATCAGCGGCGCGATCAGCGCCATTTCTACGAGAGCCGTGCCGCGCTGCTCGCGTCGAAATCTTTGGAGATGATGGTACAGCGCCCCGATCATCGCCATCACCGGTAGAGCTGGGCTTCGTCGCGAAGGAAGTTGTCTAGCGTACCCTGGCCGGCACCGCCGGTTACGTCGACCAGTTCGACCCTAATGGTCTGATCTGGGCCGCTTTCGACCGTTTCTGTGATGAAGAAGCTGCCGAATGCCTCGACCGGCAAGGGCGGTGAGGAGTTACCTCCTGTCATCAATCCGGCTGCTACCAGTGCCTGACAGTTCAAGATGGCGCCGTAGATGAGTCGTCGGTCGGGATCGGAGACACTGTTCGCCGAGCACGCTGGCGTACCGCGCTCGCCACCATTCGAGGCGTGGTCTACGATGCCCTGCGAAATCTCGTAGCGATAGACGTCGTAGCGGGTTGGCTGATTTGCGTTACTGGCAGGGTTTATACCGTCTGCTCCGATTGGCCTTGGGACGCTCACCGGGTTTGTCGTGGTGTTGAAATTGGTATTCCAATATTGGTCGAAGTTCCAATCCCCGTCGCCGACGCGTCCGTTGGCTATGGAGCAGCCGGTTGCAAAGCAGTTGTCGCGTGGCAAGGATTGGAAATTGGTCGGCTGCGCCGGACTGACGGCATCGGCATTGCATGCATTGCCTTGGGTTTCGTAGCCCTTCCGCACGTTTTCACCGGGCGCATAATCGGGATCGTTTCTGTTGCCGTTCATCGGTCCATCGTAGACGTCAAATCGAACGTTCAGAGCATCACGAACCGTCGCAATGAAGCCGGGGCGCAGGAGTACACCGCGTGAATTGTAACATGCCTGCGATTTTGTCTTGGCGATCATATCCCTGATGGCGTTTGCGCCGCCAGAACCACCCGGCGGCTGCAGGAATCCATAGTTTCCAGGCGAGTTCTGCGCCGAATTGCCGCCCTGCTGGCGCAACTCAATCAGACGTCGGCGTCTTGTTGGGTCGGCCACAACGTCATAGAGACTGTCGGCCGTATTTTCATACGGGTTACAGATGTACACCGGTGTGAAATCGCAGACGCCGGAGGTGAAGCCCGCTACCGCGACTGCCCCGACGTTGAAGCTGCCGCTTGCGCCGGGTGTTATGAAGGAGACCGGGAAGATCGCGGCAAACCCTTGGGGAACGACCGTCACCTGGATGAACCGCGTTTCCGCCTCTCCGACAGCCTGGTTGGCATCTGCAAGATAGTTGGCCTGATTGGCGGTTGTAATCTTGGTTCCGTCGTTGGCAGGGATCGCTTTGAGGAAGCACCAGGAAATGTGGCCAGCATTGTTGCAGGGCTGCGTGCCTCCCGGCTGATCGGAGGTCAGAGTGAACCTGCCTGCCGTGGAGAAATTGCTTTCATTGTCTACGAGCGTCGCCATGGCGCGCTCTGCTCGCGCCCAGGAACCGCTGCTTCCGTCGAGTTCGGCCGCCGCCGCCAGCGCAAAGCTGTCCGCCCCCTTCTGCAAGTCATTGTGCAAATTGTTGACCCGGCTCATGTCGATCGCCAGCAGGGAAAAGCCGATGATTGCCGGCAGCGTGATGCTGACCAGTATCAGCGCTATTCCCCTTTGATCGTGCCAGAACGCGCGAACAATCCGCAGCATGGCCCTTGCTCCCCTGACGCCAGTCGCTTTGCCTGACGCTGAACCTGCACCCTTCTGTTTAATCCCCGGTGTTGCCGACATTGACCGTTATGGCCGGTGGTGGCGGCGGCGGCGGTGGAAATTTGTAACTCTGGGCAACAGCCGCAGCGCGCGCGCCGTCGCCTTCGATCGCCGTGTTCTTCGACGCCGGATTGAGCGGATCGACCGTCTGCAGCAGCGAATTGTATTTCTGCGTGTCGCCCGCCGCCAACGTCACCGTCTCGTAATTGTTCAGGTAGTCGGTAGCGCAGCCCGTCAGCGCGCCGGCGCACAACAGCAGGAGCAAGGTTCTATTTCTTGACATAGATCATCTTGTCCTTGGATTTCAGGTCGAGCATGTGGCCGTAGGGGCCGACGACGCCTTCGCCCAGTTCATATTTGCGCACCATGTCCTTGGTCACTTCGAGCTGACCGAGGATGAAGAGCTCCGGGTCGTTGGCGGGCCGCGTCTTGTCGAACGGCGTCGCCAGCTGCTCGCCAGGCTTTACCGGCCGCACGATACGCGGCGTCACGATCACGACCAGTTCGGTCTCTTCCTTCTGGTTGCTCGAATTCCGGAACAGCGTCCCGACGATCGGCACCTGGCCGAGCCACGGCACCTGCCTCTGGATCTTGGTGTTCTTGCTGGACAAAAGTCCGCCGACAGCGAAGCTCTGGCCGTCGCGCAGTTCGACGACGGTCGACAGCTTGCGGTTGGTGAAGATCGGGTCGCCGGCGGTGGTGAAACCGGTCAGGTCGCTGACTTCCGGCGCCAGCCTGATGTTGATCTTGTCGTCGCTGAGCACGACCGGCGTGAACAGCAGATTAACGCCGAACTGTTTGTATTCGATACTGATCTCGCCATCACCGTCGTCGACGCGGATAGGTACTTCGCCGCCGGCATTGAAGCTGGCAACCTCACCGGAAAGAGTGGTGAGGTTGGGTTCGGCAAGCGTGCGCACCACGCCCTTGGCCTCGAGCGCCTCGATGATCAGGTCGACCTTGATGTTGCTGTCAATGACGCGGGCGATCAGCGCCCCGAATGGGTTGGTATTCGACAGGATGCCGCTGACCAGGTTGCCCGGCCCCAGCACCACATTGTCCTCGTCGACGGCGGCTATGCCCGTGCCTGTGCGGGTCGTGCCGCTGCCATTGGTGCTCCTGATCGAGACGCCAAGGTCGCGGCCGGCATTGCGCTTAGCCTCCAGCACCCGCACTTCGAGGTTTACTTGCTGGCTGTCGTCGACTGTCACCGCGTTTATGATCGCATCGGGGCCATATTGCTGGGCGACCTGCATGATCGCCGCCAGCGTGGCGCCGTCCTTGACATGGCCGCCAAGCCTGATCTTGCCGTTGATCGAACCGATATCGATGCGCGACCTGGGCGCGACCTGCCGGATCGCTTGCGCCATGTCGCTGACGTCGACGCCGACCTCGATCTGGATCACGCCAAGCGAGCGCTTGTCTTCTGAAAAGAGGTTGACGGTGGTGGTGCCGGCGCTCTTGCCGATGACATAGAGCGTGCGGTCGGTCATTGGCTGGGCGTCGGCGATCTTCTCGTCGCCGACGACGATGTCGCCGAGAGTGGCGTTCACCTGGATCGTTACCGACTGCGACATCGGCAGGAAAATCCGGTGGACGCTGGGGTTCGATACGTCGATCCGGCGGTCGGCCGCCTGAGCAGCAGGGCCGATCGGCAGTAGCATGACCGAACAGGCCAGCGCGGCAGCCGCCAGTGGTCCCCGGAACATACGCATTCAGACTACCCCCTTGCCGATTCGTTTCGGCAATACCCTAGCGTTATTTTTGTCGCGGCACGTCGTAGGATTCGAGCTTTACACCCCTAAACACGCCGATTGTCGCACGCGCCGGCGGCTCCGGCTGCACAAATTTGATCACTTCCTTAACCACTTCTTGCACCTGGGGCGCTGAGGCCACTGCCGGAGCAGGTTTTGCCTTGCTCAACAGGTCGAGCCTGCTTCCCACCCGTTCCACGGCCTGGGTCAGCCCATTGATCTTGTCGTCCGCGCGCTTGCGCTCGGCTGCAGCCTCAGCCTCGGCTATTGCCTGCTTGGCGAGTTCGGCCTGCCTGGCGGCGTCGTCAGCCGGCGTGTCGCCGGTCAGGTCGGAAAGCGTGACGCGTTCTGTCGTCTCGCCCTCGCTGGCGGCTGCCTGGCGAAGCGCCAGGGACAACTGGCCGGCGCCAGCGGCCAAAGTCAGCTTCTGTGCGTCCCTGGTGCTGGCTTCGAGCGTGACCGATTTCACCACTGTCGGGCTGTCCTTGCTCTCGTCGGCAACCTGGTCGACGGCGAGCACCTTCATGCTCTGCAACAACACGTCGACAAAACTTCTGTCCGCGCCTTCGCCGCGGGCGGTGCGGGTCAGCAGCACATCGACACGATCGCCCGGAAAGACAAACCCGGCGACGCCAAGCACGTCGTTGACCCTGATGGAGACGGCCTTCATGCCTTCGCCGAGCACCGCCGAAAGCGTGGCGCGCTGGCCAGGACCGGTGATCTTGGTTGCGAGAACCGGCTCGTTAGTGCCGATCGCCTGCAGCGCCTGTTTTGTGCCGTCGCCGGCCAGGGCTTCTTTGGTCGTCTTAAAGGCGCCCGTTGGAACCGCACCTGCCGGCCAAGCGATCTCGCGCAGCTTGTCGGCGGTGAGCGTGTCGCCGAATTTCAACGCGACGGCAGCCACGACGACCGTGTCGCGTTGCACATCTCCCTTCGCCATGGCGCTGCGCTGGCTGGCCAGCCAGATATTGGCGAGCACCACCGCCAGAACGCCGAACACGCCAGCGAGCACGATCATGATAAGTGTATTGGCGCGCATAGACCCAAGCCCCAAGCCTATAATGCGGGAATTCGCCCGCCGCGATCGGTTTTCAGGCCCGGGTCAGACGACCCGGGCCTGAAATTCAGAGATCAAGCACCGTCACCATCGCAGGCCGCGATATCACCTACGGCGATCAGACTGTCGCAAAGCGATGTGAACGAGTCTGTGACCCAAACTCCGATCCCGAGAACAACCAGGATCGACGCTGTGGCGATAATGCCGATGAGGATAGAATATTCGACCATGGCAGCGCCGTTTTCGTCGTCGCGGAACTGCCGGGTCATCGTCATGAGCTTCTTCATGCCAATTTCTCCCTTTGGAGGTTTGAACCCGACGAGACGAGCCAAGGATGAAATCCATACCCAAGCATCCCCCGTCATCTCGATCTAAGTCCCGACGAAAATCAGAGTCAAACGGGATTAAGGGTTTCTTAACTTTCCTATACATGGTTTGGCAAGAATATTTCCGATCTGAAGCGGACCAAAACATTGATTCGGCTCGTTTTTCAACCCGTCTTAACCATTCGTTCACAATTTGGCCGCGGGTGGGGCGGCATTAGCGATACCGCATATTCCTTTATATCTAAGGCCTTAGGTGGGTTCCGTGACGCCTTTGTGGCAAAAAAGGCACTTGGCATTGAGAAGCGATCCTCGTGTTCCATTAGGGCAGCGTCGCTGACCAAATAAACGTCGCGTTTTCTGATGTGTGATCTTAACTATGTCTGAAGTATTAAATTGCATGGTGTGCGGCTGGCGCTTGTGCCATCTGTGGTTAACGCTTAGTTTCAGCGTGGGGATTAAACCGGGAAAAAGCATCATGTTGGGCCGATTCACCAAGGGGCCAAGCGAACCGCGGGTCGAGCCAAAGCTTGAGCCGGTTGCTGTATTGCCTACTGCGCCGGCGCTTTCCCCTGCAGCCGACATCGAATCTGACGGCGACCATTTCCTGACGCTCAAGGTTGAACTGCACAGTCACCTGATCGACCGGTTCAATCTTGCCACACTTGAAACCGCGTCGAAGGACGAAATTCTTAACGAGATCCGGCCGATCGTGCGCGAGTTCGTGCGCGCTCGCGCCGTGCCGCTGAATGCGCGTGAGCTCGACCGCCTGACCAGCGAGACCGCCGATGAGATGCTTGGGCTGGGGCCGATCGAACCGCTGCTCAAGGACGACTCCATAACCGACATCCTGATCAACACCCATAAGCGCGTCTTCATCGAACGGCGCGGCGTGATTGAGGAGACATCGATTCGCTTCCGCGACGAGGCGCATCTGCTGCGTGTCATCAACAAGATCGTTTCGGCCATCGGCAGGCGCGTCGATGAATCGGCGCCGATGGTGGATGCGCGGCTGGAAGACGGCTCGCGCGTCAACATCGCGGTGCGGCCGATCTCGGTGGATGGCCCACTGGTGTCGATCCGCAAATTCTCCAAGAATCCCTATTCGCTCGAACGCCTGATGGTGCTCAACTCGATCCGCCAACCGATGATCGATCTGCTGCGTATTGCGGTGCAGGCGCGCAAATCGATCCTGGTTTCGGGCGGTACCGGCAGCGGCAAGACGACTTTGCTCAATGCCTTGTCAAGCTACATCCCGGCCAGGGAGCGCCTGATCACCATCGAGGACGCCGCGGAACTGCAATTGCAGCAGCCGCATGTCGGCCGGCTGGAGACGCGCCCCCCGAATGTCGAGGGCAAGGGCGAGGTTCGTCAGCGCGAACTGCTGAAGAACGCGCTGCGCATGCGGCCCGACCGCATTATCGTCGGCGAGGTTCGCGGCGAGGAAGCCTTCGACATGCTGCAAGCCATGAACACCGGCCACGAGGGCTCGATGACCACCATCCATGCCAACACGCCGCGCGACGCGCTGTCCCGCCTGGAACAGATGGTCGGCATGGCCGGTATGCCGATGACCCATGAGTCCATTCGGGCGCAAATCGCGTCGGCCATCGACATCATCGTGCAGACGCAGCGTCTTGCGGACGGCGGCAGGCGAGTCGTCTCCATATCGGAGCTGACCGGCATGGAAGGCAACGTCGTCCAGCTCCAGGAAATCTACAATTTCGTCCGTCGCGAGGTGACACCGGAAGGCAAGATCATCGGAGAGTTTCGCGCCACCGGCATCCGTCCACGCTTTGCACCGGAGGCAGCAACGCTGGGCCTTCATTTCGTCAAGGATGCTTTTAATCCGCAGGTTGCCCTCTGATGCCGACCGGTCAGGCTTTGCTCTACTTTATTTACGTGCTGGCGGCGGCATCGGTTATTCTCGCCGCCGAGGCCATGTATCTTTCCTTTGCCAAGAGCCGGTCACGGACTGGCGCCATCAACCATCGGCTGAGACGGCTGACTGATGACGTTCCGGCCGAACGGACCTTGCAAGGATTGCTGCGCGAACGCGGGTTGACAGAGTCGGGTGACTTTCTTTTTGGGCTAGTCTGGCTGAACAGGCTCTATACCCAATCCGGCATTACCGGGAACCCGCTGTCTTTCGCCTCGACATTCCTTCTAGCAGGGCTGGCACTGGCGTTGCTGCTGTCGTTCCTTCTGGGCTTCTCGACCTTGGTGTCGCTCATCGTTTTTCTGGCGGTCGGACTTGTGCTGCCGCTTCTGGTTCTTCGCCGCGCTCGCAACAAGCGGATCCAGAAATTCGCCAAACAGCTCCCGGACGCACTCGACATGATCGTTCGATCGCTGCGCGCCGGGCATCCAGCTTCGGTGGCGGTTGGTCTGGTCGCGCGCGAAATGCCCGATCCGCTCGGCACCGAATTCGGCATTGTTTCCGACGAGATTACCTTTGGCCTCAGCATGGAACAAGCCGTGCGAAAGCTGTCGCAGCGTGTCGGCTTCGACGGGCTTCATCTATTGTCGGTATCGCTGTCCATCCAGGCCAAGACCGGCGGCAATTTGACCGGGATCCTTTCCAATCTTTCGTCGGTGCTGCGTGAAAGGCAGAAACTCAGATTGAAGATCAAGGCGCTTTCGGCCGAGGGCCGGGTGTCCGCATGGATCATCTCACTGTTCCCGCTCCTGATGTTCCTGATCCTTCAGCTTACTGCCCCAGCCTACTACGGCAAAGTGTGGCACGACCCACTGATCATGCCGGTGTTTTTGATTTTCGGGCTATGGGCGTTGTTGGGAGACTTCATCATGTATCGAATGGTCAGTTTCGATTTCTGACGGGAGTGAGGCATAAAGTTGTTTTCGGCTATTCAGGATCTCAGCACTCTGGTCTCCGTCGCCGTCTTCCTAGCGGCCGCGGCGCTTTTTCTGTTCGGCGCGCTCGTCTTCTTGCCGGCGCTGCAGACGCGCAAGCTGGTTGCACAAAGCCTGATGAACGAAGGTATTGCCGATCGCCGTTCGCTCATTGGACAGGAGCAGCTTGCCAAGATCGCAGCGCAGCGGCCAGTCGACGCATATTTTCGATCGATCGAAAAGGAGCGGGACGAACCCAGCGCCTTGGACGCGAAGCTCTTTCGCGCCGGCTTTTACCAGTCAAGCGCTCCACTCATTTACACCTTGTCGCGGCTTGGCGCGGTCTGTGTCGGCTTTCTAGCTGTCTATGCGCTCCTGACCCGAGTGCTCCCGCCTTCCTTGCCCGGTTTCGTAGCCTTTGCCGGAGCTGGTTTGTTCGGGCTCGCCTGCATCGTGATTCCAAGCGTCATGCTCGATCGCTTCGAGAATGCGCAGAAGGAAATCTATCGCCGCGGCTTTCCCGATTTCATGGACATGATGATAACCTGCGCCGACGCAGGTATGAGCCTTGAGGCGGCAGTCGAGCGTGTTAGCGGTGAACTGGCCGGCACCCATAAATGGCTCGGCATCCAGCTTGCGATCATGAATTTGCAGCTGCGTGCCGGCAAGCCGCTACGGGAGGCACTGCGCGAACTCGCTGACCGTATCGGTCTTGACGAGGCGCGGGCGCTGGCTGTCCTTTTCAGGCAATCGGAAGAACTCGGCACCAGCCTGACCGACGCCTTGCGCGTCTATAGCGACGAAATGCGCAGCCAGAGAATTCTGAACGCAGAAGAGCGCGCCAATTCGCTGCCGGTCAAAATGATGATTCCGTTGGGGCTGTGCATCTTCCCGGTGGTGATGATGGTCATCATGTTACCGGTGATCATTCGCATGAGGGGTGTTTTCTTCTAGGCACGTCTGTGCTTTGGTCGAAATACAGAGTCGGAGAACTCTTTTGGGGGACGAAATGACAGGGCCAATGCGCCTCGCAGCCGCAGCCAGTCTGCTGCTGATCGTGCTTTCCGGCTGTCAGACGGCTGATACCAACGGCGTCGTCCGCACCAACGAGCCCTCGAAAGGTGACGTGACAGCCTTTGGCGATGCCTTCGACGGGCTGAAGACGGTCAGCGACGTCGAGTACTATGCCTCGGACCAGGCTGTTGCCGAAGCCAAGAACCAGTTCCGCGCGGAAAACTACGGCAATGCCGGCGCCCTGTTCTACAAGGCGACGCAGCTGGCACCCAATGATGGTGGTGCCTGGATGGGCCTGGCCGCCTCCAGCGATCGCATCCGCCGCTTCGACCTCTCCGACCTGGCCTATCGCCAGGCCTTCCGACTGGTCGGCGGGACGCCCGAATATTACAACAATGTCGGCTATTCCTATCTGCTGCGCGGCAAGCTGCAGGACGCGCGCAGCAGTTTCCTCAAGGCCTATGAGCTGGCGCCCAACGATCCGACCGTGGCCAACAATCTGAAGCTCCTGTCGTCCAGCGTGAAGAATCTCGAGCGGTAAGGCGACAGCATGTTGCTCGCCGCATCGCTGCTGCTGAAGGGGCTAGCCATTCCTTTGCTGGCAAGGATCGCCTGGCTCGACTTCACCACCCAGAAGATATCCAACCAGAATGTGCTGCTGCTGCTTTGCCTGGGTTTGGGCTCGCTGCAACTCCTGTCGGTTCAATCCGGGTCGTGGTGGGACATGGGCCTGAGCGCAATCGCCGGTCTTTTGCTGTTTGTTGCGCTCTTTCCGTTCTGGGCCCTGCGCAAGATCGGGGCCGGCGACGTCAAGCTGATGGCGGTGGTACCGTTGCTGATCGGCGGCAGCGGGCTCCTGGTGTTTTCCGTGCTGCTGCTGGTTTTCGCTCTCGCCACGGCGTTGATCGTCAAAAACCCGTTCATGCTGCCCGCGGGCGTCTTTCGCCTGTATGTTCAGCGCCTGGACCACAAAGGCGTCGTGCCGTTTGGCGTGCCGATCTCGCTCGCAGCGATCTGCACGATAGGATTCGTGATCTACGTCACCTTGATGTCCCATTCCGGTCCGGCGATCTGACCAGACAGGAATTGCCGCAACTGCTTGGCTGTACATCTCGGGCGTCTATGTTCTCAAGCGGCTCGCGTCAGACGCCAGTGTTGAGGTCGATGAGCAGTAGGTTCCGTTCAATGACGCCCAAAGACCGTTTCACGTTAACCGTTAGGAAACGACGGTCTTGAATGGCGGCAAACGAATTCGGGCCGAGACCTGCGATGCCTTCTGGCTTGTGTGGCGGCGCCGATCAATCGCGCCGGAATGTCCGTGATGGATCGGAGCAGGCGCAATGTGCTGATCGGTGCGTCTATCTTCGGAGCCCTGAGCCTTGCGGGGCTGCTTCCTACCATGTGCGCAATGCGGCAAATCAGGACAAAATCCCCCATGGCCGAAACCAGCCGTCCCAAACGGCCGCCGGGACAGGCGAAGCCGTTGCTGGAGGAAGATATCGCGCCGGTGCTTGCGCGCCTTCATGCCTGGTATGCTGTCCATCTGCCGCCAGACAAATATGTGTTCAATCCGCCGGCCACGGACGCGCAACTGGATGCGTTCGAGCGCCTGATCGGCCTCAAGATGCCGCGCGCCTATCGCGACCTATACCGATGGCACGACGGCGAAAACGACGACCGTCGGGGCCATATCTATGGGCATCCGCTGCTACCGCTGCATCAGGCAGGGGCGCAATGGAAAGCCTGGGTCGATGTGCTCGCGGATTTCGGCGGCAATCGCTATGAAATTCCCGGAGGGGCGTGGCCTGAACACGCGGTTGACCCGGCCTATATCAATCCGCGCTGGATACCGCTGACCCATGATGGCTCAGGCAATCATATTGGTCTCGATTTCGATCCCTGGCCCAGCGGTCGCGTCGGCCAGGTCATCCTCTTTGGGCGCGACGAAGACGTGAAGGCGGTGCTTGCGGAATCCCTTGGCAAGTTCCTCGAGTGGATCGCCGGCCTGCTGGAAAGCGGCAATTTCAGATTGGAAGCGGCGGAAGAGCCAGTGCTGCGCAGGTTCCGATTGAAAGCCCCCCCATCAAACGACTTCCACGAAGGCGCACGAAGCCTTCTGGGCGCACCTGGCCCCTTCCTATGACGACACGTATTTCGGTGACGCACTGCGAAGCGGGACGGAGGGCGGCTTTGAGCCTCTGCGGGGGCAAGAGGAGGGTTGCATGAAGCAGCTCGAAGTTCTCGATTGGAACCCGCCCTGTCTGGTGATCGCCTTCCCGATGGCGAAGCGTGTCGGCAAAGTTCGACGTGTTGCCGAGGTACTTTCGGTCAAGCGCGGCGCCGCTGCGACGAACTACTGGAAGCAGGTGGTTGCGCCTTGGGCGGACAGACGCAACGTGCCGGGTTCGATCGGGATATCATCAACCGCGAACTGCGAGCGTTTCATGACGCTGTTCAGCGCGAGCTTTGCTTGCGAAGTGGGCACGGGCAGCGGCCAGGAGGTAATGCCGCATGAACCCCGACCTATCACGGCGTCGACGGGCGGGATGGTTCAACCCGTGCGAAAACCGCCAGCGCTGGTTGGATCGATCTTCATCAACCGCGATCTGGCCTCGGCCACGCGACGTTGCGCAGCCCGTATCCTGCTGCACAACGCAATATTGATGCCGACACCGCAGTCTTCATCCAGCATTTCATTCGCACGCCTAAGGGAAAGCTCCGCTCGGCTGAGCCGCTGTCGGGCTCTCGCCAATTCCAAATCCAGAAATTCCATTATCCTGCATCCATTGTAGTCCCTTCGATTGGTAAACCGCTTGTCGTCACCGTTGGTTCCGGCTGTTCGCGAACGTGCAGCCTAGGCGTCGATTTGGTTGGCACAGGCTGGAACGCCAGTGGTGGCGCTGCTGGCCGGAAGGGCGGGAACCAACGAGCCGTATCCCTGCCAAAAGAGAGATCGTCCGCTGATGCTGCTCACTCGACCTGCTCAATCTCCGCACCCGGTTCAGTCGGCGGAGCTGGCATGCAATCTTGTCCGGTGCATTCCTGCACAGGGTTATCCGCCGGCGGGAGACAGTTTTGCCCCTCGCAATGAACTGGCGGCTGCTCTGTTGCTGCTTCGCCGTTGGGCGGAGCCGGCTGATCCTCAGCTCGAACGGGCGGCATTCCAAGGCCGATCATGGCCGTGCACAGGAGCGCAATCCGAAGCAACTTCATTTCCGCCTCCGCGGCTGACAGCGAAATGCAGGCTACACTTTCGAACTGCGGCCTACATCCTGTCACCCGCGAACGGCGTTAACAGCGCGTTTCGTTGCTGGTCAGAATGGTGGTGATCCCGACAGGAATCGAACCTGTGACCTACAGATTAGGAATTTGTCAGACGGCCTTTCCTGTTGTTTCTCGTTGCACGCCGCCGTACGACTCAACTTCCCATAAGCGGCTAATCCGGTTGCGTTTTTCGTGCTGCGCGGCTATCGTAGCGTAGAGATACCAACAGATCGAACGCAGCGCAATCCCCGTACTAATGCCGTACTAATCGTAATGACAGACCTTCGTCTCTCCCTCAACGACCGTGCCGTCGCGAGCCTTCAGGCCGCGACTTCAGGGCAGTATTTTGCCCGGGACACCGATCTGCCGGGTTTCATGGTGCTTGTCGGCAAACGTCGAAAGACATTCGTCGTCCAGGGTGAGCGGAGGAAGGCGGGAAAGCGCCTTTCCGTCCGAATGAAGGTTGCTGAAGTCGGAGACCTCACGACGCGAGCGGCTCGGGCGAAGGCAAAGGACATTCTAGGGAAGATTGCCAGTGGCGTGGATCCTCGCCCAGCGAGGCATAAGCCGGAGTCTGATGCCGCCGTCGTGGATCTGCCGTCGATAGGGAACCCCACGCTGCGCATTGCCTGGGAGCGCTACCGGGACGGGCATATGAAGAAGAAGGGCAGGAGCGAAGGGACGATCAACAACTACCGCGATCATGTCGAGCGGCTGTTGGCTGACTGGCTTGACGAACCGCTTTCCAAGTTCGGCAATGATCCTGCCTTGGTAACGGCACGGCACGAGAAACTGACCAAGGAAAACGGCGCATACATCGCCAATGGGTGCATGCGAACGCTGCGCGCCGTCTACAATCATGCCCGCAAGGCCGCCCGCACGCTCCCGGCGGACAACCCGGTCTCGGCCATTGACTGGAATGCCGAACATCGGCGCAACACCGCGCTCGGGCTTTCGGATCTGGAGGAATGGTTCGTCCAGCTCACGGCATTGAAGAACCCGGTTCGGCGAGAATTGCATCTCTTCATGCTGCTTTCGGGCCATCGCCCTGAAGCTATCAGGAAGGCCCGGGTCGAGCATGTCGACTTTCGCGCTCGTGTCCTGCACATACCCACGCCGAAGGGTGGTGAGGTCAAGGCGTTTGACATACCACTTTCGCGGACCATGATCCGCTGTCTGGTTCGTGTCATACGCATCGGTAGGGCCCTCTATGGCGAGCAATCGCGTGAGTGGCTCTTCCCAGCTGAGAGCGAAAGCGGTCACATCATCGAGCACAAGGAAAAGCGCAGCGATCTGTCGAAATGGGGGAATGACCTGCGGCAGACTTTCCGCACAATCGCGCAGGCCGCAGGCGTTGCCGAGCTTGACGTGCACCTTCTGATGAACCACTCGATTCCGGGCGTTAACGCGGGCTACATCACACGCAACAAGCTGCTGAGCGACCACCTGCGCCAGCAGCAGGAGGCCATCTCACAACGGATACTTGAGGCCGGGCGTTCGCGGCAAAACGAATCGCAGCGCCGTTCTTCTGCCTGGCCCGAGCTCCCGGCCAGGCGCATCCTCGATGGGCTGATGAGCGGCAAGGACTAGTGGCGGCGCACTCGCTACATTCCACCGGACATACCGCGGGTAATGGCTGCTTCGCGCCTGCATTCGGCCATTCGGAACTAAAGCTCGATTTCCTGAAAACGGACCTTACAACGAGGCTCCGGGCGTCAATCACAGAATGCCCCTTTGCAACAAGAGCCAGGAATTCATCCCGCATACGGAAATGAAGCTCGGGGTCTTTTTGCAGTACTTCCGGCTTTTCAACATTATCCCCACCTCCAATGCGATCTGCGAAAATTGCCGTAGGGGATGTTGCCAAAATGTTCCAGGATGTCGGCGTGTCCAAACATATTATGTCGTTTTCCGTCCAGATCTGACCCGGGTTTTCCATTGAGAAGTAACCCGGTGGGATGATGGTCAGTCTGCGATTGTCAGGTCAAGGTTCCTAGGCCCTCTTCGTGTTGGTTTGGGGCTCTGACGTGCCCCCGCTGAATCGGACCGTTCTTGGCTGGAATTTTCCACTTATGATCCCTGGATGGGGAGAAGGAGAGTTCCATGAAGGCGTCGAAGTTCTCGGAGGCGCAGATTGCCTTCGTTTTGAAGCAGGCTGAGGACGGCACGGCGGTGGGCGAGGTCGGCCGGAAGGCCGGGATATCGGAGGCGACGTTGTACAACTGGCGCGGGCGATATGCCGGTCTGATGCCGTCCGAGGTGAAGCGGCTGCGTCAGCTCGAGGAGGAGAACGCCAAGCTGAAGCGGATCGTGGCGACCTGTCGTTGGATAAGGCCATGCTGCAAGACGTGCTGCAAAAAAAGCTCTGAGTCCTGCCCGCCGTCACCAGCTTGTCGATCAGGTGCAGGAGGCCTGGAAGGTGTCGGTTCGCAAGGCGTGCCAAGCCCTGCGGGTCGACCGCTCCCTCTACACCTACAAGTCCAGGCGCGGCGAGCAGGCCGGATTAAAGCAGCGGATCAAGGAGATCTGCGAGACGCGGGTGCGCTACGGCTACCGGCGCGTCCACGTTCTCCTGGTTCGCGAGGGCTGGGCCATCAACATGAAGCGAACACGCAGGCTTTGCAACGAATTAGGGCTTCAGCTCCGCAACAAGACACCGAAGCGGCGCGTGAAGGCGAAGCTCAGGGACGATCGAACCGGGGCGACGAGATGCAACCAGACCTGGGCGATGGACTTCGTGCACGATCAGCTGGCGACGGGCAGGAAGCTGCGTGTTCTCACCATCATCGACACCTGGTCGCGATTCTCGCCGGCCGTCGATCCCCGCTTCAGCTATCGCGGCGAGGACGTCGTCGCCACGCTCGAAAGGGTGTGCCGGGAGCACGGCTATCCGCAATCGATCCGTGTCGACCAGGGCTCGGAGTTCATCTCCCGCGACCTCGACCTGTGGGCCTACCAGAGGGACGTCGTGCTCGACTTCTCTCGGCCCGGCAAGCCGACCGACAACTCGTTCATCGAGTCCTTCAACGGCAAGTTCCGGGCGGAATGTCTGAACGCCCAGTGGTTCCTGACGCTTGACGACGCCCGCCGGAAGATGGAGCATTGGCGTCGAGACTACAACGAGGTTCGTCCTCACAGCGCCATCGGCAACAAGCCGCCGATATCGCTCATGAATGGCTCCGGCGCATCCCATCCGCCGTGAGCTTTAGCCCGGAAAATCCTCCAGCCGGGCGGTCCAAAATCGGGTCTCACGTCAAATGGCCGGGAAACTCTACCTTCCGGCGGTCCAGAGAATGGGACCTGAGCACAAGGAGAACAGAGTCCAGTTATGAGCGAGGGCTGATCGGGGGCAACGTCACTCGTCATCGAGCTCTCCTTGAAGCGGAAGCTGTCGTGGCCGGTCTCGACGATGTGGCAATGGTGGGTGAGCCGGTCGAGAAGGGCCGTGGTCATCTTGGCGTCGCCAAAGATGGTCGCCCATTCGCCGAAGCTCAGATTGGTCGTAATCGCGACACTTGTCTGTTCGTAGAGTTTGCTGAGCAGATGGAACGGCAGCGCCCCGCCCGAGGCACTGAACGGCAGATAGCCGAGCTCATCTAGAATGATCAGATCGCATCTGGCGAGGCTGTTGGCGATCCGGCCCGGCTTGTCGTGCAGCTTCTCCTGTTCCAGGGCGTTGACGAGGTCCACCGTCGAGAAGAAGCGCGCCCGTTTGGAATGATGTTCGATTGCCTGCACTCCGAGCGCAGTGGCGTATGGGTGTTGCCGGTTCCGGGCCCTCCGATCAGCACGACGTTGTGCGCCTTTTCGAGGAAGGTGCATTCGTGCAATTGACGCACCAGCGCCTCGTTGGCCTCGCTGCCGGCGGACTCGAAGCCATTGAGGTCACGATACGCCGGGAAGCGAGCCACCTTGAGCTGATGGGCGGTGGCGCGAACCGCACGCTCGGCGAACTCCGCTTTCAGAAGCTGCGCCAGGATCGGACGGGCGGCTGCAAAGGCTGGCGCTCCCTGCTCGTTCAGCTCGCCCATGGCATGGGCCATGCCATGCATGTTCAGACTCCGAAGCATGACCACGATGGCGCGAAGTGCGGTGCAATTGATTCTTCGCTATCAAAAGCCGAAGGAGACAGCCTTTTTAACGAGATCAAAGACCGTGGATCTAAAGGAATCTTAGCTCCCATAATGGTGGAGTGGGCGCACGAAAGTTAGAGAAATTGGAAACACTAACGCTCACCCGACACCTGGTGCAGCGGCAACATCAATTTCTGACGCCGTAGCAATAGTCGAGTATCTGAGTATGTTGCTGAAGGTTGTTTACGACCTTCCCCACCAAAATGAACAGCATCGCGGACGGAGCATGTATCGACGCGGCGCTCGCGGCAAAGCGACAAGGACTAGCGACCACAAGCTGGATCGATGTCGATGGCTTGGCAAGGATCGACCCTGGGAGGCGACGCTCCGAAGATCTGTTTTTAAGCGTCTTGAGGATGGGTGTTGGCGGAAGGTCTTCCATCAAATTGCCGACACCGTATGGAAAACGGCCGCGAGGTGAAGTAAGGTCACCGGATAAAGGCACAGTCGCATGACATGAGAGCGCATCGAAGCAAGAGCGCGATAGACACGGCAAGCTCCGCATATACCCTAGATAAGGCTGCCTGTTTGGTCGGGCTAAGCTATCGCTTCGACGTGATCGGATGATAACTTGCGTGATCCGGGTGATGTCGCCGAACGAACAGGACGATGACCTCCTCGACGCGTCGGAGCGGATGAGGGCCGCCAGATTCCGGCGTGACGCTGACCGGAACCGGTTCGCCACGGGACGCGCGATGGTAAAGACTCTTGTCGCGGAGCTCGCGAGCGTCGAACCCAATGAGGTTAGCGTCGTCTCGCACTGTCGGCACTGCGGTTCAGCCGAGCACGGCAAGCCACGAGCCATGCACCCCAGGGGCGGCCATTCGGTGTCGATCAGCCATTCCGGGTCCGCAGTCCTCGTGGCAGCCACGAGCGGTCCTGAGTGCGGCGCCGACATCCAAGAGGTGGATCCCTGCTTCGACCACGTCGCGCTCAGCCGCCACATCGAGTCTCCTGCAGAGCGCGGCACCATCCGCGACGCTGCAGGGTTTTACCAGCTGTGGACCTCGAAGGAGGCCATCCTCAAGTGCACGGGGGATGGCCTGATGGTTTCAATGAGCGGCCTGACGCTTGGGGTTCCAGAAATTACCCTGCGAAATCTGGACATAGCCGGCCCATTCGTCGCGGCTGTGGCCGTCGCAACCAACTTGCCGTTGGCAGTCGAACTCGTCGATTGGCGACTACCAAGTTTTTAGCATCGCAAGGTCTCGGCCACTGGAGCGCTCGGCGGCATGTATCCAGCATAAGTTAAATGCCGGCCAGCATGCTTGCACGCCCCAGCGGCGGGACTTCTTGCGTTATCTCCTTCCTCGACATGCCAAGTCCGAACGGGTTGCGAACCTTCTTGTCTGACGCGCATTGTGGTCCGCCACCTTTTAGCGAATTTCCTGGCGGTGGCTGAAACGCTCTTTCCTATGGCAAGATCGTCACGCACATCGCGCCTCTGCTCATTCGGCCTACGCCTTGGTCGTGATGCTGACATTGATGGCGCCGCGGTCGAGGCGATCGACCTTGGTCAGGATATGGGCGTGTTGGGTGCGATTGGAAGAGCCTTGTGCGGCGAAGAAAAATGATCAAAGCGGCCGAGGCGCGGAATCTTCTTGGCCTTGCCGATTCTCAGCGCCCATCGAACGTCACTTCGGTCCTCTGCCACCACTGTTCGAGCCGCTACACCGACAGGCCTAGCTGGCGCGAGAACGCCTCGACGGACCCGCACGCATCAGCTTCAGCAACCAATTGCAGGTGCTCGCAACGCTCCAGCCCTGACTAGGAGCCAAAGATCCCGTCGTCTTTTCCCTTCCCACTCAACTTGGTGCCTTGGCTTGGGGACTATGTGGGCGGGCCACGACGATCCTCGCTGCCCCCAGGTCCATAAACCACGGTAGCCCTTGCGGTCGAGCTGAACGATCCGGACGGGCCGTGCGGCAGCGGGCTTCCTGCGCCCATCGAGGCCTCGCAGCCGCCAAAACTGTCGTGGCGGATCCGCGCGACCTAGCGGATACGTCGACATCGGATTGACGTGAGGCAGCGGACCAAAAACGGACTGCCGGCACTGCGCCAGGCAAGGCGTTGATCCCCACATGACCACGCGAATCTCGCATGCAAAGGAATGCCGCATTTATTCAGTCAGGGCTTCAAATACGCTGAGTCAGGCGTCGCAATATTGACTGACGCCAGAACATAGCGTCAAATTCGGGCTAGTCAACTTGACATGCTACGCTTAGGTAGCAAGGGGAGGCAGCGCATGCATGTGTTGACCAGCGCGCAGCCGTTCGGATTTGGACCGGCTGCCAAGCTCGTCGGGCTGGTCGGCCACCTCGCTCCGTTGCCGGTGACGTTTGTCGGACGCGGCATCGCCCTGCGATTTGTCCGGCTGAACGACGAACACTTCACGACCATCGCCGAATATGATCTCGCAAACTCCGACGTGCGCGGGCTGGTGGCCGGCTGCGCCGTCGCGATCAGCGTGATGGAACCCAACTTGGTGTTTGCATGTGTGCGTGCCGGTCGCCCGGTCCACTTTTTCGACAGCTTGTTTGGCTTCTGGCAGACCGAGCGCAGCTTAGAGGAGCTGTCGCAAATCGCGTCCGTCGTGCGGGCGGGCTCGGACATTGAGGCCGAGCAGGCTTTCCGAGCGTTACCCGTTCACCAAGCGATGCTCGTGTCGCACCTAATTGCCACCGGCTCTTACGTCCAAACTCTGCCGGGGGTGGCCGAGCGCACCGCGATGCTGGCTCGGCTGGGCGTGGAGACGATCACCGCTACAGGCCCCATGATAGACGTCGACCGGCTTCGCCGCCTTGGCAGCAAGGCGCCGACCAGCTCACGGACGTTGCTGGTTAATCTGGGCGGCTTCACCAACACTTTTCTGGATTACGAGAGACGTGGTTCGTACATCAACATCATTCTGCGCTGGCTGATCGCCAGCGCCGAGAGCAATTGGGAATACGATGAGATCCTGGTTTGCTCCGGTGCGTTCGCCGAGCCTTACCAGAAGATCGTCAACAAGACGCTGTTCCGCGTCGGCATGCTCCCTCACGTTGAGCTTCTCGACATGCTCGCCACCCGGCCCGTTTACCTAGCCGCGCCAGGCCTGACCTCGCTGCATGAAGCGGTGCCGCTCTGCGTACCGGTAATGCTGCTGCCCGACGCGCACTACGGGCACACACACAATCGCCGGAGCTTGGGCGGTACGCAGTTGGCTCGGCACGCGTCCACCTTTTCCGATCTCGGGCTCGCCACCGACATCCCGGACGCCGACCTCGAAGGCACGCGAGCCCTAGCCGAAGTGGCTGCCGCTATCGACCGTGACGCCAGCCTGTTCCAGCAATTCGCCGCCTATATGGATGACCGGCTGGCCAGCTTTCGAAGTATGACCCCGAACGAAAGCGACCGCTTCGTCCACGAACTCGCCGCGCTACTCAGCTGCACGCCCATCGCAGGGATAATGTCAGAGATCAAGTCCGGCGTCATGTCCGAGATCAAGGAGGGTACCCGCGATGCGAAGGCCAGCAACTGCTGAGCTGGACGAGGTGGACGCCTTGGCACGTCAGCGACTGCGCGACGCTTACGAGTGTGCGGCGATGGGTGGAGGCGACATCACCTACCGATCGTGGACGCCGGTGGGCGCGCGCACCAAGAAGAAGCGCCGCTTCACACTGCTGGCTCGCGACGGGGAGCCGAAATTAGTATCCAAGTCGGCCTTAGACGCCGACGACGGAAAGGTCGCCGGCGAGTTCGACAAGCTCACCAGTGGGTCTCTGCCGCCCACGATCGAGTACGCTAGGCCCGTTGCCCGGACGGAGACCGGCTTCATCATGACTTACGTCCCTGCCGCCGACCTGCCAGATGCCCTCCTCGAATCCGGCAACTTCGCCGCTCTACTCGAACGCACCGTGGATCTGGTCGCTCAAATGCACAATCACGGTGCGGTGCGGCTTCCCGATCCAGAAAGGCGATGGACGGTCGCCCGGCAGTATGTCAGCGAGCCATGCACGGCCCGCTCCGAGTTCCGCGCGGCGATCGAAGGCGCCTTGCTAGGACCCACTCAAGGCGACTTGGCACCGTGGAACCTGCGGCACGACCCTTCGACCGGTAAAATCAGCATTATCGACTGGGAAGACTATCGTCCACTCGGCATTGCCGCGATGGATATCATCAATCTGCTGGTGACTCTCGGCCTAGTCGTGTTTCCCGAGTACCGGGAACGCGGTCACGACTGGCTTTACAATCAGGTGCTTGAGAGCGAGCATTGGTATGCACTCCTACTGCGCCGCCTTGTAGTCCGCTATGCCGAGCGGGTGGGAACCCCCCCGCGCCTCGTGATTGACCTGTTGCCGTTCCATTGCCAGTGGCTGATTGCCAGGATCAACGCCGAGGGGCGCGACCATGCTCCACTATACTACCGGCACTTTTTCGACCGATACACCAAAATGGCACCCCGCTGGGTCGAGGAGCTCGCTGATGAATGAGATGTCCCCGAAGTATGACGCGGTCGTGATAGGCGGCGGCCCAGCCGGGCTGTTCGCCGCATGGACCCTCGCCCGCGGCGGCCGGCGTACCCTGCTGGCTGAAGCCGGCAAACCTATGCTGCAGAGCCTTTGCCCCCGGGTGAAAGTCGGCCTCGACGGCCGGCTTGTCCGGGCCAGCGAGCGCTTCCGGATGCAGTGCCAGCGCTGCACCTGTCTCACAGGGTTGGGCGGCGCAGCCTTCCACTTCGACACCAGCCTCGGCCACTCCGGCATGCTCAGCCGCTCGAAGATCGAACGAGGTAAAGACGGCCAAGTCCGTACATACAGCAGCCTTGAACGCGCTTTCAGCTCCTTCCACCGCGCGGAGCAGGCAGTCCGCAGCGTCTTCGACGTCCTGCACAAATACGGACTGGAGGAGTCCGACGGGGCGCGCGCGCCGGGCGGCGACCGCATGGCGCGCTTGGCCGAACAGTTTTCCGGCGCCGACCTAACCGACTCGCAGTCGATCACCGTGGATACCGCAGTCAACGTAGTGGAGAATTTGCTGGATGCGTTTGTCAGTGCCGGTGGCGAGGTGCGGTTTCAGACCAAAGCGGAGCAGATTTCCCGCGGCAAGAACGCGCGGTTCGAGGTTGAGCTGGGCGGCCAGACTATCAAGGCGGACAATGTGGTGGTCGCGGTCGGCAAGCTAGGCATGCAATGGGTGCGCGCGACGGCAACCCATCTGGGCCTAGAACTTCGGCCGGCCGCAAGGGTAGATGTCGGAGTACGGCTAGAGGCTTCGCGGGAAAGGCTTGCCCCGCTCTCCGCAGACTGCGCAAACCCGAAGCTCGCCTACCTTAACGGACGAGGCGAGTCGGTGCGGACGTTCTGCGTCTGCGCCGGCGGCCGGATCATGCAGTATGCCCTCGAGGACACGGTCGTGTTAGACGGGCAGCACTGCTTGACCCGACCTACCGCGCGCTCCAACTTCGGTATCGTCACCTCGGCCCTGATGGCCGATGGCAAGGACGGTACGGAATACGCCTTGGAACTCGCGCGGCGAATTAACCGGCGTGGCGGCGGCCGGCCGGTCGCTTGCACGGTCGGCGAGCTGCGCGGCAGTTCTGCGTCGGCGCTGGACACCAGCCTCATCAACTTCCAGCACGAGTCTCTGACGCACTGCCTGCCGCAGCACCTCGTCGAGGACGTGCTCGGAATGATTGACCGGCTCAACACAGCCTTCCCAGGCCTAGTAAACGACGATGCCGTCGTGGCCGCGCCCGTGATTGAGCGAATTTTTCCGGAACTCAGCCTATCAGGTTGCATGGAGTCCAGCGAGCCAGGGCTTTACTTCGTCGGCGATGCCTCCTCGAAAATCATCGGCGTGACATACGGCGCCGCGACCGGGGTCGCCGCCGCCGAGCACATCCTTGCCCGCGCCAGCCCAGTGCGTCTGCTGACCGACGAGGACCGCCGCCGGCTGCTCGGGGACTGGAACGCACCGCATGTCGACTACCCCGCCACCACGCTGCACAGCATGTTCGTCGAGCAGGCGGCACGCACGCCGGACGCGCCGGCCATCATCGACGACGGAACGGTGCTGACCTACCAAGAGCTCGACGCGGCCTCCAACCGGGTCGCGCATCAATTGCGGCCGTATCTCTCCCAAGCCGGCGACGTGATTGCCGTGAGCGCCCTCCGGTCAGCGTCGACCCTGGTCGTTAAGGTCGGAGTCCTCAAAGCGGGCGCCGCTTTCCTGTACCTCGATCCCGCGACCCCCGCCCCGCGCACCGCCACGATCTGCAGGATAGCCCGCCCGGTCGTCGTTTTACATTCCCGCGGTGCGCAGCCGCCGGCGCACGACGGCCCGCAGCTCTGTATCGACGACCTGCTTGCGAACGATGCCGCTCCCGGAGGCCCGATCGCCGACATCGCGGGTCCCGACACCGCAGCGTACATCCTGTTCACCTCCGGATCCACAGGCGAGCCAAAAGGCGTCGTCCGGCCGCATCGCATGCACACCACCCGGATCGCCCTGGAACAGGACAGGTATTCTCTTGGCCCCGACGATCGCCACCTGATGAAATCGGTGCCCTTTTTCCGGGAATTCTTCTGGGCCCTCGCGACCGGTGGTGCCGTCGTGGTGGCTCGGCCAGGCGGCGAGCGGGACGACGCCTACCTTCTCGATCTGATCCGCCAGCATGGGATCACAGTGTGCAGCTTCGTGCCGTCCATGCTGCGTGTGCTGCTTGCCAACCCGGCGTTCCGCGAGCCCGGCCTTCCCGTCCGGCACCTCTTCGTGGCCGGCGAGGCTTTCGACCTCGACCTCGAACGACGGCTGCGCGCCCTGGGCCTCGCGGTACATGTCACCTACACTCTAGCCGAGGCTGACTACGTCTGCCACCGCGGCGGCCCGCAAGATCCCGGCGACATCCGCTCGACCGTCGGGCGCCCCATCGACATGCGCGTCTACCTTTGCGACGACGAGGGACGCCTCGTGCCGCCCGGCATCGCAGGAGAGATCCTCACCGGTGGGCCCGGGCTCGCGGCTGGCTACCTCAACCGGCCCGAGCTCACCGCCGAACGGTTCGTCCCCAACCACATAGACCCGGAGCTGGCGCCGGTGCTGTTCCGGACCGGAGACCTTGGCCGCTTCCGACCGGACGGCGAGCTGGAGTTCGTCGGACGCGTCGACGGCCAGCTGAAGATCCGCGGCCAGCGGGTTGAGCCCACAGAGGTCGAACACGCCTTGCGCGGCCATCCGGAGGTGGCGAACGCCGTCGTGACCGGCCTCCCCGACGCCGACCAGGGGCACGTGCTGGTGGCGTACGTCGTCACCGGCGGTCGAGCCGGCCCCGAGGATCTGCGCAAATTCCTTGCCACGCAGCTGCCGGACTACATGGTCCCCCGCTACATCGTCCCGATCGCTTCGCTCCCGCTGCTGACCAGCGGCAAGGTCGATCGCGCTTCCCTCGTCGCCCATGGCACACCCCGGCCCGACGCGCTCGGCCCTCCCACCGGGCCGGAAAACGAGGTCGAGGAGACTATCCTCGCAGTCTGGCGCAAGGTCCTTGGCACCACGAATATCGGTGTAGACGACGCATTCACCGCCGTCGGCGGCGATTCGCTGCGGTTCATGCTGCTGCGGATCGCGCTGGAGCAGGAACTGGACCGGCCGATCGCGCTTGCCGCCTTGCTCGCCGCGCCGACCGTGCGTGACCTTGCGCAGTATCTTATGGAGGCGGCGTGAGCGCCCGGATCGCGATCGTGGCGGCGGCGTTGCGGCTGCCCGGCGCGATCTCGCTCCCCGCGTATTGGGACGTCCTGCTAACCGGCCGGGACAGCATCACGCGGAGTACGTCGGCCCTGCCCGCCGACGGCCAGAATCCGCTCGGCGTGCCGTCGAACGCCTCGTTCGTTCCCGCCTACGGCCGGATTGACACCGTCACGAGCTTGGATGCCGAGCGGTTCGGTATGTCCCCGGCGGAGGCGCTGCTCACCGATCCACAGCAGCGGCTCCTGCTGGAGGTGACCGACGAGGCCCTGCACCTCGCAGCGGTCTCCGCATCCGAGCGTCGTGCCACCGGCGTGTTTCTGGGAACCGGCCAGAACGACTACGAGAGGGTCGTGCGACGGCATCTCGCAGCGAGCGAGGGCGTAGACGACTTCGCCGTCGAACTCGGCACCGCGCGTGATTACGTCGCCGGCAAGGTAGCCTATCGGCTGGACCTTGGCGGCCCGGCCGTCAACGTGCTCGGGGCCTGCTCCACCGCGCTGCTCGCGGTTCATCTCGGATGCAGGACGCTGCAGGCCGGTGAGGCGGACGTGGTCGTAGCTGGCGCGTCATCGGTACGGTTCCCCGAGTGGCATGGTTATTGGTCCGTGCCCGGCGACATCAGCGCGCCGGACGGGGTGTGCCGGCCGTTTGACGCGAGGGCATGCGGCACCGTGCCTGCCGACGGCGTCGGAGTGGTCGTTCTGCGCCGCCTCGACGATGCCCTCGCCTCCGGCTGCGACATCCTCGCTGTAGTCGCCGGTTCGGCGACCAACAACGACGGACGCAAGCCCGGCTTCGCCGGCGTGAGCGCGGCCTCGCAGGAAACGGTGATCCGGGCGGCCCTTCGCGACGCGATGCTCGACCCGGATGCGGTCGGCTACGTGGAGAGCCACGGCACCGCCACACGGCTTGGCGACGCTGTCGAGTGGTCCACCCTTCACCGCATCTTCGGCAGCGGGAAGCACCCGGTGCAAGTCGGCGCGGTCAAAGGCAACGTCGGCCATACCCGGGAAGCCGCGGGTATCGCCGGCCTCCTCAAGGCGGTCCAATGCTTGCGGCACGGGCTCATCCCGCCGACGGCCAACTTTGCGGACCTGCCGGATGACCTCGCGCAACCAGATTCGCAACTGAAACCGGTCGTCAACGCCACTCCGTTGGACGGTACCGTAGCCGGCGTCAGCGCATTCGGGCTCGGTGGGTCGAACTGCCACCTCCTGCTCGAGGCTCCACCGCCGCGCCCGGCGACGCAAGCCGTGCCGCGCAGCGTCATCCTACTGTCGAGCCACCGCTCCGATACTCTCGAGGCGGACACCGCGGCGCTGCGCGACATGCCGACGGAGGACGTGGCGGCCAGATCCCACGCCCGCGACCACCGGCATCCGCTGCGGCGTTACATGGCGCCCGACAAGGTCGAGACCCGCCGCGCCCCCCGGCGTCCGGTGCGCGTCGCATTCGTGTTTCCCGGGGTGGGCAGCGAGTATGTCGGCATGGGAGCCGGCCTCGCCCGTGTGTCCCCGCGCTTCGCTGGAAGCCTGGCCGAGACAAGCGCCTCGGCCGCCGAGTTCGGCGTCGACCTCGCGCCGGTCTTCGCCCACCAGGAGGGTCTGGCGAAGCTCGACCTGCGCCGAATGCTCGGCCGCGTGCAACCATGCTCGGACGGGCCTCTGCCCAATCTGCCAGCTCGGCACCTGGCTCTCCTCGCCGTTCAACTCGCGTTCGCCGACATGCTGGCGGAGGCTGGCGTCACACCGGCGGCCGTGCTCGGCCACTCCCTCGGTGAGTGGACGGCCGCTGCGGTCGCAGGGGTACTGAGCCGTTCCGAGGTGGTGGGCCTTGTCGCCCACCGGGCACGGCTCATCGAGGCGGCGCCGCCCGGTGTCACACTCGCTGTCACCGCCGCCGCGGACGCCGTAACTCCATTGCTCGGCGGGACGATGGCGTTGGCCGCCGACAACAGCCCGAACAACTGCACGATCTCCGGCACAGAGGAAGACGCCAACGTGTTCGAAGCCCGGTTGAGCGACGCCGGCATCACCTCGCGCCGCATTGGCGGCACCGCCGCCTTCCACAGCCGGCTGCTCGAGCCGGCCGCGGCGGCGCTCGGCGAGGCGCTAACCGCGGTCACCTTCTCTGCACCGAGGCTTCCGCTGGCCTCCGCCCTTTCCGGCGGCTGGGCTTCCGACCTGGGGGCAGGCTACTGGCCGGAGCAACTCGTCTCCGTCGTGCGTTTCCGCGAAGCCCTCACCGCCGTGGCCGCCCGCTGCCCTGTTGTCCTCGAAATCGGTCCGGGTAACGTCCGCTCCTGGACGATGCAGGTCGCGCCCGAAGCAGAGGCCGTGCGCACCAGCCGCCTGTCATACGAGGGCGTTCCTGACCTAGCAGTTTACGAGCAGGCCCTCGCACGGCTATGGCTGCATGGCCATGATCCGAAATGGCCAGGCGACCCTGCGGCCCGCCCCCACCTCTCGGAGCAAGCTCCATCGCCGGCCCTACACCGACGTGTCTTTGATCCCCGACTTCCGCTTGACAATGATACCTCCCCTTCGCCATCGATTAGGGCGCCGTCCGCCGCTCTCTCTGGCCTCACCAAGCGGCTAGCCGATCTTTGGTGCGATCTACTCGGAGTAGACCTCGTCGACGAAAGCGATTACTTCTTTGACCTTGGCGGGGACTCATTGCTTGGCCGACACCTTATCGCCGCGATCGCCGAAATGACCGGTGCCAACGTCCCGGGCTCGGTGGTGTTTGCATCCGGCTCGCTCAAAGGCATGGCAAGGGCGGTGGAGCGATGGATCGACGAGACGGCGATGGTCGAATGAAGGTCGCGGTTGTCGGCGCGGGCGTCATCGGCACCGGGGTCGCGTACAGCTGCCTTCGGGCCGGTCATGAGGTAACGCTGCTCGACCGGCCCGGCAAGGACTGGGAATCGGTGCATGCCGCAATGCGCCACCACCACCGGCTGAGCCTGATCACCGAGCCGCGGGGGCGCCGGGTAGACCTGGCTCGGTTGACATGCTCGCACGATTTTGCGGAAGTGGCGATGGTGGAGCTGATCGTAGAGAACGTAACCGAGACGTGGGAGGCGAAGCGAGAGGTGTACGCCAGCCTCCGCCTCGCGGGCGCCGATCGTTCCTTCATCGCCGCCAACACGTCGGCTATCCCGATCGACCGGCTCGCGAGAGAGGCGTCCGACCCCGGCCGAGTCGTCGGCGTGCATTTCATGAACCCGGTGCCGGTGATCGACATGGTCGAGGTGGTTCGCGGCCCGCAGACATCCGTTGAGACTTTGGACGCCGTCGGAGCCTTCCTGACCGGCATGGGCAAGAGGGCGGTCGTGGTCAACGATGCGCCCGGGTTCGTCATCAACCGCATCCTCATGGTCATGGTGAATCAGGCGGCCCAACTCGCCGACGAAGGCATTGCCTCGCCGTCCGATATCGACCTGCTGTTCAAGGGCTGCCTCGGGCACCGCATGGGCCCGCTGCGCACCGCGGACCTGATCGGCATCGACACGGTGGTCAACACCCTCGACGTGCTGCGCGAAGCCACCGGTGACGCGGTCTTCACGCCGGCCGGACGGCTGCTGGCCATGGTGGGTACCCGTTCGCTCGGCATGAAGACCGGAAGAGGGTTCTTCAACTACGGCACGGAGGATGACAGTGACTGACGCGCCCGAGGCGGCAATCACGGCCTACGTTTGCCGGCTGGCCGGCCGGCAGGTGGAGCCGCACGAGGCGATCATAAGTTCGCAGTTGCTGGAATCGATCGCCGCGGTACAGCTGATCGACTTCATCGAGCGGTCTTTCGCCGTGGTCGTCGATGACGAAGATCTGGTGCTGGCGAACTTCGATTCCGTGGATGCTATCGTAGCACTGGTACGCGCGAAGAGCGGTGCGACATGACCGGCTACCGCGTCGAGGACGTCCAAGACCTGATCGGCGACGCCGGGTTTCGCGAGCAACTCGGGCGGGACGACGAGATCACCCAAGAGCTGTATCGCGAGTGCGGCCGGCGCGGCCTGTTTGCCCTCGCCGTTCCGTCGAAGCACGGCGGCCTCGGGCAGCCGCTCGCCGATCGGATCCGCTGGCACAGGGAACTTGGCGGCATCTCGCCCAGCCTGCAAAGCGTCCTGACGGTCCACGAGATGGCCGTGTATGCGATCGTTCGGTTCGGGGGATCTGCCCTCGCGGATCGCTGGCTGCCGGTCCTGGCGACGGGTGATTGCCCCGGCGCGTTTGCGCTCACCGAGCCCACCGGCGGCAGCGACTTCGCCGACATCCGCACAACCGCCACTCTCGAGGATGAGGGGATCCGACTGGACGGGACAAAAAGCTGGATCAGCTCGGGTCTGCGAGCCGGCCTCATAGTCGTATTCGCCGGCACCGGCCAGGGCCCTGCCGCCTACTGCCTGCCCGGTGATACTGCAGGGCTCAGCCGCTTGCCCTCCCCGGCCATGACCGCGTTCGGTGCCGCCTCCCTCGCTACGCTGGAGCTTCGCGGCTGCGTCGTCGATCCGAACCACCGACTGGGTCCGCCCGGCCTTGGGCTGATCCGGGTGGCGATGGGCTGCCTCAGCGTCGGGCGCGTCCTCGTAGCCTCTGGAGCCCTCGGCGTCGCCGCCGCGGCGTCGGCGGAGCTCGCCGTACACGCGAACGGCCGCTTGGTGGGCGGTCGTCCGCTCGCTACCTATCAGGCGGTGGAACAGGCGATGGTGGATGCGCATGTACGAATCCAATCGGGCCTGCTGCTCACTCGGGAGGCCGCGGAGGCCGTTGACGATCGTGCGCCCGAGGCCGTCCGGCGGGCGATCGTGGCGAAGTTGGCCGCGACGGACGCCGCACTCAAGACCGCGCACGATGCGGCTCGCCTGCAAGGCGCCGCCGGGCTCACCGTCGACGCGGCGGTGTCGCGATACGCCGCGCAGGCACAGGTATACAGCATTGTCGAGGGCAGTGCCGATGCGCTGACCTCGGCACTGGGCCGGAGCCTGTTGCGCGAGGGAAGAGCAGCATGACGGCGCCGGTGAAGTGCGTGGTCTGGGATCTCGACGACACCTTGTGGGAGGGCACCCTGCCGGAGGGAGACAGGGTACGCCCGGTACCCGATGCCCTCGCCTTGATCGACCGGCTGGAGCGAGCCGGCATCGTCCAATCCGTGGCGAGCCGGAACGACGCGCATGACGCTGCCGAGGCGCTGCACGCGCACAACCTGTGCGGCAGATTCGTATACGCGCAGATTTCCTGGTCGGCGAAGTCGGCATCGTTGCGCCGCATAATCGACCTGCTCGGTATCTCCGCCGACACGGTAGTATTCCTGGACGACTCGTCATTCGAGCGGGAGGAGGTCGCCGCCGGGGTGCCGGGGATCCGATGCTACTCCCTGCCCGAGTTCCTGGCGTTGGACCGGACGCACGAACTCATCCCCCTGAAAGTGACAACCGACGCGGCGCGGCGTCCAGCGGCATACCGCGAGGAGGCCAGCCGGCGCGAAGCGGAGACGGTCTTCGAGGGCACGCCCATCGAGTTCCTTTCGTCGCTTGGCATGAGACTCACCATTCGGCCCGCGGCAGCGGACGACTTCGAGCGCGCCGAGGAGCTTACCCGCCGTACGAACCAGCTCAACACCACCGGCCGCACGTTCACTGCCGCCGAATTGGCCCGGTACGCCGAGACCGAGACGCGCGACGTGCTCGTCGCCGAACTCACCGACCGGTTCGGCGACTACGGCCGGATTGGGCTCTGCCTGCTGGACCGCGCATCCGAGCACTGGACGATTGAGGTGCTGCTCATGTCCTGCAGAGTGATGGGCCGCAATATCGGCACGGCAGTGCTCGGCACCATCGGGCAAGCGGCCGCGAACCACGGCGTAACCCTGAAGGCGCTGTTCCGGCCGACGCCGCGCAACCGGCAGATCCGTATCACCTATGGACTTCTCGGCTTCAGACCTGAAGGTCGCGAGGACGACGCTTCCGTCCTTGCTCATCCCCGGCCGAAGGAGTTGAGTATACCGGACTACGTGTCCGTCCAAGGTTGGGGGGTATCGAATTGACACGCGCGTTCATCGACCGCTGGGTCGACCGGTTCGACACGGTTTACGGCACCACCCCCTTGGCCGAGGTGCCCTGGTTCACTGCAGCGCCCGGTATCAAGCTGATCGAGGCGGTGATCGACGGACTCATCAAGCGCGGCAGCGACATTGTGGATCTGGGCTGCGGCCCGGGCGTGGACGCCGTGTTCCTCGCCGCCGCCGGCGCCCGGGTGGTTGGGATCGATTCGTCAGCTGCTGCGCTCGACAGGGCGCGCACCCTCGCTTCGTGGGCCGGCGTCGATGTGGGGTTCCGCCAGGGAGACATACTCGCCACGGGGCTACCGGACGCGTGCGCCGACATAGTAAACGACTCATTCGTCTTCCACAATGTCAGCGACGAGGCGCGCCCGCTGTACGCCGCCGAGGTGTATCGTATCCTCCGGCCGGGAGCCACGTTTCTGCTAAGCGCGTTCTCGGATCGGATGGCCAATGGGACCGGGCCACGCCGAATCAGCGCCTCCGAGATCTTCGACACCTTCCCTCCAAACCGGTTCAACTGCCAGCACTTGGAGGTATACCAGAACCTACCGACGCCCACACGCCCCGGCCAGTATCACTGGTTCGGCGTGTTCCGGAGGATGCCCTCATGAGCCGGTTTCTTTGGCGATCCGGTCGGATTTTGCCCTTTGACGAGGCAACGGTCCACGTCCGATCTGTAGGGCACGCCTCGGTATCGGCGGTCTTCGAGGGCATCAACGCCTATTGGAGCGATGCGCTCGATCAGTTGCACGTGTTCCGGCTGCGGGACCACTTGCAGCGATTAATCGAATCCACCCAGCTTTCACGCTTGGAGGTCGGCCACACCGTGGCGGAACTCGAGGCCGCGACACTGGAGTTGCTGCGGTGTAACGACGTCCGTAGCGACGTACACATCCGACCCTGGAGCTTTGCCGCCGGCGACCCGACAGAGCAGATGGTCCCCGCCGAAGCGCGCTCTGAGACCGTCATCGACATGTGGCCGTTCGCCAGCGCCTTACACGAGCCACGCACCCGCACGGCCGCCGTGACTTCGTGGAGCCGGATAAGCGCGAACGCTACGCCGCCGCGAGCCAAGGCCTTCGCGAACTATCACAACGGACGGCTCGGCAACATTGATGCGCAGTCCCGCGGCGCCGACTGGCCGATTTTCCTCAACGAACGATTCCACGTCACCGAGAGCTCAGGTGCGACGATCGGCCTCGTACTAGACGGCGTCTTCCACACCCCGGCGCTCAGCAGTGGCATCCTCCATAGCGTCACCCGCGCAACTGTGATCAATCTGCTTCGCGAGGACCTCGGCAAAGGAGTTGTGGAGCGAGACGTCGACCGAACCGATCTATACCTCGCCGACGAGGTCATGTTCCTCGGGACCTCTGCTGAGATATTGCCGATCGTGGCGATCGACGGCCGGCCAGTGCGCGACGGGTGCATCGGCCCACTCACGGCCAAGCTGCGCACCGAGTATCGGGCCCTCGTGCGGGGCGAGCGGCCCGAGCGGGCAGCATGGCTTACACCGGTGTGGCCTCGATGACGTCCAGGATCACTGCCGCGGCTGGCGTCCCGCACGTGCCCACGTTCCCGCAGCTCGTCGCAGCGGGCGACGGTGATATCGCGGAACGGTATGCCGCTGTTCGTCGCGTGCTGCACGACAGCCAACCGTCCCTGATGGCGGTCGTCGCCAATGACCACCTTAACACCTACTTTCTTGATCGGCTTCCGACGTTCGCGATCGCCCTAGGCGACGCCCTGCGGGGTCCGATCGACCAAGTTCCGGGCATCGAGGCTGTCTCCGTCCGGACCGACCCGGTGGCTGCGGCTGCGATCGCCGAACACCTAGTTGCGACCGGGTTCGACCTCACGCTCAGTCTTGACGTCGAGCTCGACCACAGCGTCGTCGTCCCGTTACACTTCTTGGGCCTGCCGGATGTTCCGGTGGTCGTCCTGCACGTTAACGGCTACGTGCGCCCACTGCCAGCCGCGGGTCGCTGCCACCGACTCGGCGTGGCCTTCGCTGAGGCGGTCACGTGCCTGCCCGGCGATCGGCGTGTCGCTGTCGTGGCCAGTGGCAGCTTCTCGCAGGAGGTGGGCGGGCCACGGGTTGATCCCGGCAGGCACTGGTCTGTGCCCCGCCCGGACTGGGCTGCCCGCGTCTCCGCGTTGTTGGCCGCTGGCGACGTCGAGACGATCGTGCACGAGGCGACCCCGAAGCTGATAGCGGACGCGGGGTCGGTCGCGGGTGAGCTCTTGAGCTGGCTCGTTCTGGCCGGCGCCGCAGCGTCGCTGGCGCCCAGTGTCGACTACCGACCTGGCGAGGCCTTCGCCTTTGCATCGTGGTCAGGGGAGTAGAGCATGTCCGTGTATGAGGTGGAAAAATTCTGCCATCGGCTGACGATCGAACCGTACCATCGGGCGGAGGCCCTGCGCGACCTGCCTGGGACGCTTAGTCGGTTCGACCTGTCGTCCGCCGAGCGCAACGCAATTCTCGCCGGCGACGTCGCCTTCCTGCTCACGCTCGGCGTCCACCCGATGCTGCTGGTACGCCTGAGTCAGAGCGGGATCGCCGGCCTAACGGAGGCGTTGTACTCAGAACGAATCCGCCGAGTGACGGAGTCTTGTCTATGAAGAGGCCGCCGCCGTGCTGTCTAATCACCGGCGCTACCGGTGGCCTTGGTCGGGCTGTTGTAGAGGCCTTCCACTCGGCTGGCTTCCACACTATCGTGACCAGTCGAGACCAAGCCGCGCTGGAGCATCTCGCTGAGCGGTTGGGCGGTCGTGTCACTCCGATCGCAGCCGACCTTCGCGAGCCCGCCGATGTGCGCCGGCTGGCCGCTGGGCTTGATCGGCTCGACGTGGTCGTGGCCGGCGCCGGCAGGACCGTGCGGGACAGCTTCGGCTCCGGCGACGAGCCGCTCGAAGACTGGCGCGATGCCGTGCTCGTCAACATCTTCGGCACCGCCGCGATTGCTCGAGTCACCCTCCCTCTGGTCGCAGCGGCGCGTGGCACCATGGTGCTCGTCGGATCCGTCACCGGCCGGGCCGTCGTACCCGGTGACCTCTACTCGGTGACGAAGCACGGCGTTTCCGCACTGGCGGAGGCGTTGCGGCTTGAGGCAGAAGCGGCCGGCGTGCAGGTCTGTGTCGTGCAGCCTGGCCTGATCGATACCCCTATGGTCTCCCTCGGCCGAAAAACCCGGTCGATGATGACCCCCGAGGCCGTGGCCGCAGAAATCCTCCGACTGGCGACTGGCGACCACCCGTTCCAAGTCAGCGAGATCGTACTGCGCCCACTTCCCGCCCGGCAGAACCCTCGATGACCCAAAAACCTGAGACGCTCCATGTGCTTGGCGGGGAGGGTGAATTGCGCGTCGTCACGCCGACCCGGCTCGCGCTCGTCGGCTGCGGCGGGCACGCGTACCGCAACGTCCTGCCGCCGCTGCGTCAAATACCAGAAGCAGTTATGACCGGTTTCTGCGACACGCACATCGAAAAGGCTCAGCTCTACGCGCAGACCCAAGGGACGAACGCCAGGTCGTACGCGGACGTGGGCACTCTACTCGATGCCGAGCCCAATCTGGACGCGCTGCTGGTCGTCGTGGGGTTCGACGACGACACCGGCGAGCCGCTCTATCCGACGGTGGTGGAGCAAATCCTGCGCCGGGGCTTACCGGTGTGGCTGGAAAAGCCCCCGGCCGCCGACCGCGCCGGGGTACGGCGGATGGCGGACGCGGCGCGGGACGGCGGCACTTTCGCACAGGTCGGCTTTAAGAAGGTCTTCTCGCCCGCGGTTGGTCGCCTAAAGCAACTTACCCGACAGGCCGAGTTCGGCCGGGTCACCCGCTATACGTACTCCTACGATGTGGACTTGCCTGCCGAGGTCGGCAATCTCCGGTCACCGTCCGGTCGCCGATTCCTTGACGACTTCGTCCATGTCGCCTCGGTGATCGAACACCTGATCGGGGTGCCGGCACTGGTTCAGACGGTACGGGGGCCTACCGGCGCCGGTCTCATCGTCAATCAACATGCGGACGGCGCGATCGGAACCGTTGCACTGTCGTCCGAGGCGTCTGGACTGTCCCCCGTCGAGCGGATCGACGTCGTCGGCCAGGGCGCGAACGCGGTACTCGAGAACGGCGCCTATCTCAGGTATTATCCGCCGGGAAACCGCGGGCCTTACGGCACGAGCACGAATTACTTCCCGGCCGAAGGTCCCGCCGACCTCGGCCCACGATTCTGGGAGCCCGAATTCTCGCTCGGCAACCTGCACGGCGGCTCACACTTTGTGCAAGGATACTTCCACCAGCTCCGGCATTTCGTCGACTCGGTGCGTGCCGGCAACCCTCCGGACCGATGCGGCCTGGACGTGGCCGAGCGCGTAATGGCATACCTCGACGCCTTGGTTGGCCCTTTCGGGGAGTGGCGCCCCATCGCCGGACAACCGGCGGTGGACTACAGGCACGTGGTGGACCAACCGCAACGTCTCGTCTGCCCCAGAACCGGACGGGTCCTAGTCCTCAAGGACGGCTGGAACTACATCTGCCGTGACTGTGGCCGTACCCGCTCGGGACAGACATCCGCAGACACCGGCTGTGATCTCGCCTGAACTGGTCTAATACCGTCGGCTGCACGTGCTGTCCTACGACCGGCGCGGCTGGCCGGCAGCAATGGTCGAAAGCGAGGTGGGCACGGCAATCTAGCCTTTGGCCGGGCCGTTGGCAGGTCAAATATCGCTGAACTCGACGACCGCATCAGTAGCGAACGCCATGAACAATTCCTGAAGTTGCGCAGCTTTTGCTCGCTCATGCTCATGACAACGGAGCGATCCAACAATTAGAGGACAGTCAGAAGCAGCAATTAGATGCTGAGGCCAATACCGGCAGGTAGTCACGACGCTCGCGCGCTGATAGGCTACAGAAATGGCGATTTTGCTTTTAGGATCGGGCAGTGAGGTTAGTTACGCCGACCTTATGGCGGGGCTGACCCGTGACACCGACCTGCTGCTTGTCGAACCGGGTCCGGTGACGTGGCAGCACAGGTATGTTGAGGACGCCTTGGAGGTGTCGCCCGTCGATCGAGAGGCAACTATGGCGGCTGCGCTTCGTCTGGCCTCGGCCCACCAGGTCAGTGGGATCCTGACATATCTCGAGCCGCTGCTTGAGATCGCCGCCGACACTGCGGAGCGTGCCGGCGTGCGCGGGATATCGCGGAGTGCCGCTGCTATCGTGCGTGACAAGTCCCTCCAGCGCGAGGCGCTAAGTTCAGCCTTTCTGCGCCCTACTCGTTCCATCCGAGTGACGAGTCTGGCCGAGGCACGCGTCGCCGCGGCTGAAATCGGGTTCCCGGTGGTGATCAAGCCACGCAATTTCTCGGGCGGTCTTGGGGTCCATTTCGCCGCGACTCCAGAGCTCCTCGACGATGCGTGGCGCGCGACAATCGCGACCAAGCCGCGCGACGCCATCGTGCCCGCTGCCGGAGCGCTCGTCGAGGAGCTTCTCGTGGGCCCGCATTTCTCTGTGAACTGCTGGGTGCTCCATGGCGAAGCAGGGGCATTGTCGACCTCACGGGCGTGGGATACGCATTCGATGAGCGCGCTGACCGGTGGTTGGGTCATGGGCCGCGACCTTGCGTCCGAAGACGTGCTCGCACGCATCGAGCAGGCGGCGTGCCAGGCCGCGATAGCTTGTGGACTCGACGGCACGATCGCGGATGTCGAACTCATCCTCGTAGATGGCGAGCCGCGCGTGCTCGAGGTAAACGGTAGACCGGCAGGCGACCAGGCGGTGCGAATGGCTGCGCTGTCGTCGGGAATCGATCTGGGACGCGCACTGGCCACTGTCGCGCAGGGTCGACGACCGGACTGTGCAGCAACCGCGAGCCAGGCTGCCGGCATAGTCTTCGTATACCCACCCAAAATGATGGTCTTTGGGGGCCTGCGGCTCGCGGCCGACCTGCGCGTGGCAGAGTGGCTGGACCGGTGGCACCCGACGGCGAAGCCGGGGCAGAAAGTGACCCCACCGCCAGAGGACCCCTGGGGTCGTGTCGGATGGCTGCTCGTCTCCGGTGCAGACGCTACCGACGTCGAGAAGCGGATGGCCGCAGCGCGTCGAGGGGTCCGCGTTCTCGAACAATCGGCCGAATTGAGTGCGCGCCGTGAATGAACCCCGCTGGCTGCCCCCGGTTATTGGCCTTATAGGGAGTGGACGCATGGCCTCCGCCGTCGCCAAGGGGCTCGGCGGGCCGGTCCTGGCCACCGATGGCGGTTCGGGGCGAGCCGCGGCGCTAGTGGCCGCCGTCGGCGGCGAGGTGCCTTCCTCTAACGCCGAGCTGGCGAAACGGGCTGACATTGTAATCCTTTGCCATCCCCCCGAGGCGCTCAGCGCGGTGGCGTCCGAGATCGCGGATCATGCCCGGCTGGTGGTGTCACTACTCGCGAAGACCGACCACGCTCGACTCGCCGCGCTGCTACCCACCGGAATCGCCGTGCGTGCGATGACGAACCTCGCAGTAGAATTGAGGCAGGGCGTAACCTGCCTTGCAGCTGGGGCTGGAACCGAGCAGGCGGGCGAGGTGTTCGCCCGGCTGGGCGAGGTCGTCGTGCTCCCTGAGAACGAGATGGCCGTCACCAGCGCGCTGATCGGCGTCGCACCCGCTTATGTGGCTTTCCTAATCGAGGCTCAGGCTGACGCGGCCGTAGCGTACGGCGTGTCAAAGGAAGTAGCGATACGGATTGCCCGCGGCACTTTCGCTGGTTCCGCAGCCCTTTTGCGTGAACGGGGCGACGACCCACGCGCGCTCACGCGGGAGGTGGTCACGCCGGGGGGGCCGACAAGCCGCGGATTACACGTTCTGGAGGAGTACGACGTTCGGGCGGCACTACGGGCGGCGCTGGACGCGGTGCGGCGCCGTGACTAGATTGTCTGCGTGGTTTGACACGCTTGGGGGGCTCTAATGCAGGTACACCATATCGGGGTCCAGACCGCGGACATCGACGCAACACTCGAGTGGTATTCGCAGTTCTTCAACGGTGGGAAAGAAAACTGGGCGCTCGATAGTTTCTCGAAGCTCACACTCTCTCGGCTCCCCGGGATCTCGCGACTCGTCGAGTTTCAGATCGAAGGTGTGCGCTTCCATTTTTACGACCGCGAGGGCATCAATCAAGATCGACGAGTGCCGGGTCCAGAGTTCCAGCACTGCGGTCTTGCCGTCGAATCGGCCGCTGAACTGCTTCGTTACCGCGAACGTTGGTTTGAACTGGCCCGCAGCGGTCGGTTCAAAGCGCCACACTGGTCAGATCCCTCCGATGTGGTGTTCGACGAGGACGGCGTCGGCTCGTTATACGTCGAGGACATCAACGGACTGGAGATAGAGCTTACCTATATCCCGGACGATGCGGCGCGCTGAACGATGCTTCAGATCGCTAGCATGCGTTTACCCAGTGCATGGCAACCCACACCGTCGGATGCGCCTTTGCTCTGGCTTGACGGGACTGCGGCGGAGCTCGACCCGATGCCTACGGACGACGCGCAGCGCGCGTGGTTCCGGTGGATCACCGGGCACCAGGCATGCTTAGGATGCTGGCGTCTGGTCGGTATGAACCTGATGGCGTTGCCCAAAGACCACGACCGTAAAGACGCCCTGGTGCGCGAGACAGAGCTTCTCCTCCGTACGAGCGGGGCGATGGTGCGGTATGCTGGGTCGTGCACGAGCGAAGTGTACGCCGCTGTGTTACGCCCGTCCATGCTCCGGTGCAATCCTGGGTTCACAGGGCGTTGGTCGGTCGACTACGCACCACTCCCGGACCTTATACGCGCCGTCAGCGACCCCAAGAAGACCGGGGCGGGCCCCGCTGACGCTTTGCGCGCCGTGTTCGCGGCGTACACCCAAGTGCACGCCGAGACTGCCCGGCGGCTTGTGCCCGAAGGAGGCTCGTTGCTGCGCGAGCACGGCGGCTGGAATTCCTTGACTGTCGATCCGGAGACGGGCGCCAGACTGTTCGACGCGTTCTTCCACGTGGAGCGAGCGCCGGCGACCGTTGCCGAGGTATGTGCCGCGCTGCGGCAGCGCCTCGTTATGATCGCAGCAGAGCAGCGCGACGATTAGAGCCCTTCTAGCTGACGCAGGCTACGACCCGCCGGTCATAGGCAATTGCGCCACTGTGGACCGCCACCGTCCGAATCGACCACATGTCCGAACCGGCTCCGACATCGACGGGTATATCGAACTCTGCCCGACCGGACACGAGCTGAACGCGTCGCGTGAGCACCGGATCCATGCGACTCTTGTCGCGCACCTGCACGATGGCGGTGGCTTCGCCGTCCAAGTCGCCGTCACCCTGCATCACGGTCGAGACTGTGAATCTCGAACGCGTCCCGCGCGAAAACGGCTTTGACAGTGACGTGCGCACCTCCAGCGTATCGCTGATTGACCGAGGCCCACAAACTGGACATTCCCGCAACGCGGTTGGCGGTGCGCCGCGACCGGCCAGGTTCAGGTGCCATGTCGCCATCAAGCTAGAGCACTTGTCGCAACACGCCCTTTCGTCCGCCCGCTGTCGGTGTGCGCCGAGCACGAGTGACTGGTGGACGCGATCGCCGCGAAGACGGCCACGTTCGACGTCGACCTCGTAGATGAGAGACCGTTCGATCAGCCGCGCGGCCACGTCTGACCAGAGATCGAGCGCGTTGCGAACCATCAAGCCGAACTCCTCGATCTGTGGAAGCCAGCGACTCGAGTTCAGCGCCTGGCCCACCGACAGGTCCAAGAACCGGACAGCGTCCTCGGCCCTGGCTCGGGCCGCGATGAGGTCCACCAGCTCCTCAGAAGCCGCTGCGTCCGCCGCAGCAGTCATTCGCAGGTTGAAGTCCCACCGTGCCATTCGCGCGATCCGCGCCAAATAGTCCTCGAGATTGTCGCACACGCGGTCGAGCTCAAGGCCGCGGTCGGCGACCCCAGCGGAGCGGTCGCCGATGACCGTGGCACCGCTCGATGACAAGAACACTGCGCCGGCAGCTTCCGCGTCAACGTCCCAGGAAGGACGCGCACTCCGCGCCGGGACGAATTCCAACGAGGGCCCGGATCGCGACAGTCCGGCTTGTGGGGAACCAAGTAGGGTGTATGCGGGCGCTTGGCCGCTCATCGCGAGCTCGCGATTTAGCAACCGGGCGATGCCGCCGATCGTAACACCAGCGTCGAGGGCACTTGAGACGCGTGCGATCAGTGCTGCGTCGAAGTCGAGAGCACGCGTAGTGCCGAGCACGGCTTGGGCACCGGCCTCCAAAATGCCAAGGGCGATCGAGCTCGCCGACGGATAAAGCGCGCCATCGGTGGCCACGCTGTTGCATGACAGCAGGACCACAATGCGAGCCGCCACGCTCGACGCTGGCACAGCTGTCCAGCCCGCGATCCGGCTGCGCTTGCAGAACGGGTCCGTCGGATGCGCGCGGCAACCGTCGGCCACCGCGATCCCGGCAACACTCTCGGCCCGCTCGCGACAACCGCAGAGGATTGCGGTCCCGGCCTTTAGGTGGCTGCCGTCACCATGCCCGCGTACGATGAGGACGTGCCAAGGCTCGGTCAGCAGTCGCTCGGGTGTAAGGCTCGGGTCATCGATCCCCGCCGCCCCAAACGGCGGGTCGAAATCCTCGTCGAACCACGCGCACGTTGCCGCAGTTTCCAGAGGGGAAGATTTCGTGGCGGACTCGACCGCTCTCGTCCAAGGCGCCTGTTCGTCGCCGACCAGAAACCCAATGTCGGCCTCGAGCGACAGGGTGCGCGCTTGGATCTCCTGCACCTCGTCGGCGCGGAGCGCTGAAGCGGATACCACGATAAGTGTCCCCTGCCCGGGTACCAGCACGTCGGCTACGTCAACCAACGAGTCTACGGAGATTGACGAAGTGGATGCGCGTACGGCCTGCTCCACCTCCGCCGGCACAGATCCCACCAAAACCGCTCGGGCGATCCGATCGCCCGAGCCGGGCCAACCCGCGATCCCGGGAATCACCAGGATTTTGCGATACCGGCCGCTTCGAGCTGAGTGATGAACCGTGTTACCGCTATTGTTTCCGCGGCACTCATCTTGCCTCTCTCAAGAGCTGCCCGATGTGCCGAGATGGCCTGCTCCACCACCGCCAGCTGCCGAGAAAAGTGGACCTGCGGATCCCAGGCCTCCGTGCCAGGCTTTTTCTGCTCCATGTCAAGCTCCTCATGCTCCATGCCAGGCGCCATGCCGGGCTTCTTTGGACGGGCTGATCACCATCAAATCTAGCACAGGTGCCTAGGTGCCGCAACGGAAGTCACAGCATCAAACTGAGACACTACCCACAGCATGGATCAAGGCGATCGCATTTGGCCGAGAACGGTTCGCGGCGACATCTTTGGGCCCTGACAAGGCGGCCATACGAATCAAGATGACGGTGCAGGCCGAAAGTGAGGGCGTGATGATCTTCGCCGTTTGCGCCAGAACTTTTTTTCAAAGGCGATTCCCCTGCAGTATGGACAGCATCAGCATCCGGTGCGATCCTCAGCGGCTATGTGCGGGATTTTCGCGTTGCAGTCCGAGCAGGGGGTCTCACGCGAGTCGCTCGTCAATGGCGTCCGGGCGTTGCGCCATCGAGGACCCGATGGTTCTGGAACCTGGATAGCTCCGCACGGCCGGGTAGGGCTTGGGCACGCGCGCCTGAGCATCATGGATCCCCTTGGCGGTGCCCAGCCGCTCTCCAGTGATGACGATCTGGTGCATGCAGTCGTAGCAGGCGAATTCTACGACTACGAGCGGCTGCGGCGTCAAATGATCGAGCTTGGGTACCGTCTGCGGAGCCGATCTGACAGCGAACTTCTCGTCCATCTCTACAAGGAGCGCGGAGTCGACTGCCTCGCGGAGTTGAGAGGTGAGTTTACCTTCGTGCTGTGGGACGAGCGCACCGGGGTACTCTTCGCCGCGCGCGACCGGTTCGGTGTCAAACCCCTCTACTACGCGCGCAGTGCCGACACGCTGTTCCTCGGCTCCGAGTGCAAGGCCCTTTTCGCGGCGGGCATAGTGGCTAGGTGGGACGGGGATAGCGTCTTCCAGGAACTCAACGGCGTGCTCACCGCCGACCGGTCGCTATTCACCGGGGTCGCTCAGTTGCCGCCAGGCCACTACCTGTTGTCCGACGGCGAGCGCGTCAAGGTTATCCAGTACTGGGACCTGCACTATCCCCGGCTGAACGAAGGTCTACCCTCGCGTCCGGACGAGGAATGGGTCGAGCTCATGAGAGCCGAACTGCGTGAAGCCGTCGAGCTGCGACTGCGCGCCGACGTGCCCGTTGCCTGTTACCTCAGCGGCGGCGTCGACTCCGGTGCCATCCTCGGCATGGCGTCGTCGCTATCCGCCAACCCGATCGACGCCTTTACGATTGGGTTCGACGCCGGACCGCTCGACGAGAGCGCCGTCGCAGTCGAGATGGCAGCGCATGCGGGAGCCAGGCTCAACACCATGCACGTGACTGAGACTGATCTGGCCCAGCACTGGGAGGACACGATCGTCCAGTGCGAGGTGCCGGCCTTTAACGCGAACTGCGCGGCCAAGTACCTCCTGAGCCGGCACGTGCGGGACGCCGGTCATAAGGTCGTGCTGACCGGCGAGGGCGCCGACGAGATGCTCGGGGGCTACGCGGTCTTCCGGAGCGACTTGCTGGCGAATGACGAGGCGGTGTCACCCGCAGTGCGACGCCAGCGGTTGGCCGCCCTGCGTGAGCAGAACCGCCACTTCGGATGGGAAGGACGTGCCCCGGCCGGGCCGATGGCCTCTGTCGACGGCGTTCGGCGCAAGCTCGGTTTCGTGCCGGAGTTCATCGAGCAGTTCGCAGTCCGGGCAGCCATCATCCGGAGCCTGCTCGATCCCGACTACCGATCGTCGTTCGACGACCGCGACCCGTACGAGGTGCTCCTGGGCGGAGTGGACGTCGCCGGTGGGATGGAGGGGCGCTCGGCGTTGCACCAGTCAATGTACCTGTGGACCAAGACGGTACTGCCCAACCGACAGCTTACTTACCTCGGAGACCGGGTTGAAATGGCGCACTCCGTCGAGGCGCGCACGCCGTTCCTGGATCACAAGCTCGCCGAAGCTGTGGCTCGGATGCCGGTGGCAATGAAGATCAACGGGATGACGGAAAAACACGTGCTGCGCGAGGCCGCCCGGCCGTACCTGCCCGCTGCTGTGTATGGCCGCCGGAAGCACCCGTTCCTCGCCCCGGCTGAGGCCGGTGGCGCGCTGTTCCGACTCGCGGAGGAGCGCTTGACTGATCCGACGTTCGCGTCCATGCCGTTCTACGACACCTCGGCAATGCACGCCTTGCTAAACCGGGCCCGACAGTCTCCCGGCGACGTCTGGCTGCTCCCGGTGCTCCTCCTGATTTCAAGCACGGCTGTGCTACACCGGCGCTACTGCCTGTGACAGGAGATGGCTTCGGTTACCGCTCTCCGCCGCCCACAAACACGAGGTCGTTTTCCCGTTTCGTCGACAGCTCTGCAGGCAGGGCCGTCGCTTAGGGCGGTCAGACGACGAGTTCGATTAGAAATGGGCCAGCACGACCGAAGCTACCGCGCATGAGATTGCAGAGCGTGTCGAGGTCGGTCGCGATTGCAGCCTCGACGCCCATGCCGTTGGCAAGCTTGATCCAATCGAGGTTGGGGTTGCCGAGGTCGAGCAGGTCCGCGGCCGTCCGGCCCGGGTTCGCCCCGACATTCGCATACTCGCCGATGAGAATGGAATACTTGCGGTTCGAAATGATGACGGTCGTGCATGGCAATCCTTCGCGGGCCTGTGTCCAGAGCGACTGCAGCGAATACATTGCAGAGCCGTCGGCCTGCAGGCTGATGACCCTGCGCTGCCCGTTGGCGCCAATGGCCGCGCCCGTGGCGACGGGGAGCCCGTCGCCGATGGCACCTCCAACCATGTGCAACCAATCATGCGGTGGAGCCGCGTACGTATGCGGGTAGAAGACACGACCGTAGGAAATGCTCTCATCGGAGACAATGGCGTTCTCGGGCATGAGCGCCGCCACCGCCTGTGCAAGTCCTTCCGGACTCACCCTGCCCGTCGGTGCGTCGGGGCGAGGACCGGGGTCGGGAATGTCAACCGGAGGAGCGCCGACTGCCTCCGTCAGCATAGCCAGCGCCGCCGTAGCGTCCTGGTCCGGGCGAGAGAGAACGATGAACTGCGTGTCTGGAGCGTACTGGGTGGAGGGCTTGCCCGGGTAGGCGAAGAAGCCGACAGGAGGCTTGGCGCCGACGAGGATGATAGTCTTGAACGGCGCAAGCGTCTGCCGGGCTGTGTCCGTGTTGTAGGGAACACGAGCGAGTTGGATGCGGCCCCGGCCACGTAACAGATGCGAGGTGCCGTAGTCGGCCATGATCTGGGCTCCGGTGGCTTGGGCGACACGCCACCCGTAAGCTTGGGCCGGCGCGAGCACGCCGTGTCCGGCCAAGAGGATGAGCACGGGCTTGTCGGCTCGCAGCGCTCGGGCCGACTGCTCGACAGCGAAGGGATCAATCGCGGCAGGCCCCGGTATCGGCGGCAGCTCCGCCTCCACGCCGCCTTCGTCCCAACTCGCATCCGAGGGCAGTATGAGTGTCGCGATCTGGCCAGGCAGGGTACGTGCCGCCTGGATCGCATGTGCCGCGTCCTGCCCGACATCCTGGGCGTGCCTGGAGGTGCGCAACCAGGCCGAGACGCTGCGTGCTATGCCGTCCGTGTCCGCCGTCAGCGGGGCGTCCAGAGGTCGATGATAGGTCGCCTGATCACCCACGATGTTGACGATGCCGGACCGTGCACGGCGGGCGTTGTGGAGGTTTCCCAGGCCATTGGCGAGACCAGGCCCGCAATGGAGCAGCGTTGCCGCCGGCTTGCGCGCGATGCGGAAATAGCCGTCCGCCATTCCGGTGACGACGTTTTCCTGGAGGCCCAGGATGCAACGGATGCCGGGGATCCGGTCCAACGCAGCCACAAAGTGCATTTCGCTCGTGCCCGGATTGGCGAAGCAGGTGTCGACCCCACCATTCAAAAGCGTTCGGACCAGGCTTTCCGCTCCGTTCATCACGCTCCTCCTGCTGGGTAACCACGTTGCATCGCGGGCGGTAGCGCGAGTGATGTCATGAGGTCCATGCTTCACAATGCGCCAGCTATCAGCCAATCATTGTCTAGGCTTCTCCGTCAAGAAGCTTCTTAAGGGGCAGGAAATAGTTTTTCTACTTCCCATTGCCCGCCATGCCGTCAGCGACCATTGCAGATAAGGTGGGGCCGGACCGGCACAGTTACAATCCAAACCCCCGGTGCTTGCAAGTCGTCATATCTCTTGACGCAAAAGTCCGGTCCGGAGCTTGATGGCGCCAGCGGCCGGACAGCTCAGCCCGACCTCCGCGATGGCCGATGCCGATCTTATCGCCTCCGCGCCGCGTTCGGTGTCGAACTGAAACTTCGTTGCGATCATCGTTGGTCAGATCGCCGAACAGCTCGCCGTTGCATTCTTTAATGGTGCCGCACGACGCCCAACCTGCAGCTGGCTCCACCGGACACGGCAAACGTCGATGCGCCATCACGCGGGGAAAGCGGCCAGTCGATCGTGAGAAGCAGCTCTTTGAACATCTTCTGATTGTGAAGATCGATGAAGAATGGCCCCTCGAGTCATTTATGAGTTCGACTGGCAGACATTCTGCGCATGTCGCAGCTGGGACAGTCGTGCGAATGCTTGGTAACTCGGGATTGCTGCTAAGACTCTAGCTCGCGCTATGTCATACCGCCCGGCGAAAGGCGCCGCCGGCTACGCTCCGTGACCCTGCGACAACAGCTTTTGGGAGTGGTCACCTAGGGCCGCCTGACCGGGTCGGCCCAACGGGCAAGCTAGAGTGCCACCAAGGGCAGCTTGACTATTGTGGTGGCCAAACCAGACGGACGGCTGGCGGCCCCCAAGCTGTTATGCTGGCGACCCTGTTTCTATTTCGGCCAATCAAGGCCGAGGAGAACTCACATGGGTCACTCTGAATACGACGACGCTAGCCGGCAGCGCGCAGCTTGGAACGCTGGCAAACAAGTGGGCACGAAACGCCCGCTTACACAGAAGCAAATCTGGGCCGTCCGCTTCTTCCTCGATCGCGAAGGACGCATCCGAGACCGTGCACTGTTCGATCTGGCGATCGACAGCAAGCTTCGGGGCTGCGACCTGGTAAAGATCAAGATCCGTGATGTCGTGGCCGGCCCGGAGATTAGGAAGCGTGCTATCGTCGTCCAGCAGAAGACCGGGCGGCCGGTACAGTTCGAAATCACCAGCGACGTACGAGCAAGCCTGCTGGCCTGGCTCGAGCGGCGCGGCGGCACGGTCGAGGACTACGCTTTCCCGAGCCGAGTCGATCACGCACACCACATGAGCACAAGGCAGTACGCCCGCCTAGTGGACGAATGGGTGAGGGCTATTGGGTTGCGACCAGAGGAGTATGGTACACACTCACTCCGGCGCACGAAGGCGTCAATGATATACAAGGCGACGGGCAATATCCGAGCCATCCAGATATTGCTCGGTCACTCCAAAATTGAGAATACTGTCCGATATCTTGGTGTCGACGTGGAGGACGCTTTGCTCTTGGCCGAGCGAACCGAAATCTGACATTCGGCGGCCATCGGCCGCAGCGCGGATGGCCGCTTTATCACGCGGGGTTAGTTTGCTCACCTGTCGGCTTTGGGGTGGGAAGCTGAATGGCAAGTTTTGAGCGACAACACCCGGAAAGCGGCCATGCTTCTGGGCAACGAGCGCCGACGGGAACGCGCCCCATATCGGCCGTTGAGGTGACCGTTGCTACTGCCTGAAAGCAGACATTGTTGCGACCATTCTGGACGTCGCGGTTGCGGCATAACCGACGTTCGCGCGAGAAATGGAGCCAAGCGGTCAATACGTTGGGATTCAGTTCGCCGCGCCGACCCGCTTGCGCTCCCGGGTTTCCAGCAGCTTCGTCAGCCAGTCTGGATCCATCTCCGGCACGGAGGAGAGAAGCAGTTCGGTATACGGAGCATGCGGCGGCGTCAGGATTTCGGTCTTGAGCCCCTGCTCGACGACTTTGCCTTGATGCATGACGACAATTTCGTCGGCGATTGCCCTCACCGTCGCGATGTCGTGCGTGATGAAAATGTAGCTGACTCCGAATTCTTGTTGCAGCCGCATAAGAAGCTTCAGGATCTCTTCCTGTACGATCTGGTCGAGGGCTGAGGTCACCTCGTCGCAGATGATGAGCTCCGGATTAGCAGCCAGCGCCCGGGCAATGCAGATGCGCTGCTTCTGACCGCCCGAGAGTTCGCTCGGCAGACGATCGAGGAAGCTTTCGTCCATCTCGATCATGTGCATGAGTTCGCCAACCCGGCGGTCGCACGCCCCCCCTTTGAGGCCGAGATAGAACTCGAGTGGCCGGGAGATGACTTCCTCGACGGTCTGACGCGGATTGAGCGCGTTGTCAGGCATCTGGTAGATCATCTGAATGCGGCGCAGAATGTCTTTGGGCCTCTCTTTCAGTGTTCTTGGCAGACGATGCCCCGCAAATGAGATCGAGCCCGAGACCGGCGGCAGCAGGCCGGTGATGACGCGGGCGAGCGTTGATTTACCGGAACCAGATTCACCAACGACCGCTACCGTCCGTCCGCGCGGCACCTTGATCGATACATCCTGCAGAACCTTGACTTTCCCTGCGTAGGCGGCGGTGATGTTATCGATCGTGAGCAGATGGTCCGCGGCCGGCACTTCGGGTTTGGCTAGCTTTCGCACCGCCCAGAGCGTCCTCGTATAGTCTTCGGCCGGCGCGGCAAGCATCTGGCGTGTTTCGGCCTCCTCCACAGTACGGCCATGGCGCAGAACCATGATCCGGTCCGCCATCTGCGCAACCACGGCCAGATCATGCGTGACGTAGATCGCGGCAGTGTTGAATTCTTCGACAATCTGGCGGATCGAGGCGAGGACCTCGACCTGTGTGGTCACATCGAGCGCCGTCGTCGGCTCGTCGAAGATGATCAGGTCGGGCCGGCAGGCCATAGCCATCGCCGTCATAGCCCGCTGCAACTGTCCTCCGGAGACCTGGTGAGGATAGCGGAAGCCGATGGTCTCCGGATCCGGCAGGTGAAGACGCCGGTAAAGTTTGATGGCATCCCGATTCGCTGCCTCGCGACTGGCGATCCCGTGCGCCACGACCGTTTCGACGGTCTGATCGAGGAGCCGATGGGCCGGGTTGAAGGAAGCGGCCGCGCTTTGCGCGACATAGGCGATGCGCGAGCCTCGGAGCCGCCGCCGTGCGGTTTCCGTCATGGCGAGGAGGTCGACCCCGTCGAACAGGATGGATCCTTGCGTGATCCGGCAGCCTGGCTTGGCATATCCCATCGCGGCAAGCCCAATGGTGGACTTTCCGGCGCCGGACTCGCCAATGAGGCCGAGAACCTCACCGCGGTTTAGCGAGAGATCCACACCGCGAACGATCGGATGCCAGCGCTCGTCGGAAAACCCTTCGACGTGAAGGTTGCGAACGCTGAGGAGTTTCGTGCCCTTTTCGCGTTGGCCAGAATTCTTACTTTTCATCGCGCAACCCGCTTGTCGCATGCAAGAACCAGTCGACAACGAAATTCACCGAGACCGTGAGAAGGGCAATGGCGCCTGCCGGCAAGAGCGGAGTGATGTCGCCATAGGTGATGAGGGTAGCGTTTTCCCGCACCATCGAGCCCCAGTCGGCAGTCGGCGGCTGGATGCCGACGCCGAGAAAGGAGAGCGCGGCGATGGTGAGGAAAACGAAACAGAAGCGCAGGCCGAATTCCGCGATCAGCGGCGGCAGTACGTTGGGCAGGATCTCCTTGGTCAGAATCCATCTCGGCCCTTCGCCACGCAGTTGCGCGGCTTCGACATATTCCATGACGGCAACATTCAGCCCGACCGCGCGCGCCAGCCGGAATACGCGGGTCGAATCGAGCAGGGCGATGATGAGGATCAGGCTGGTGACCGACGAACCGAAGATGGATAGCAACATCAGCGCGAAGATGAGGCTCGGGATCGACATCAGCACATCTACCGCGCGCGACAGAATCTGGTCGAGCCACCCCCGGTACATCGCGGCCAGCAAACCGAGCGTGACGCCGACCGCGAAGGACAGAAGCGTAGTCGCGAAGGCGATGCCGATCGTATTGCGCGCGCCATAGATCAGCCGGGTGAGCACGTCGCGACCGAGTTGGTCGGTCCCGACGATGAACTCCTGGCTCCAAGGCGCGAAAGCCTCGGTGAAAACCTGCGTTTCTCCGTACGGCGCTATCCAGGGCGCTAACAGCGCGACGAAGACATAGCCAAGGATGACCACGATGCCGAACCAAGCGCTGAATGGAGCCTTTTTGAGTGCGGTTTTTATCCGGGAGGCGCGTGTGCGCCTCTGTCTCGGAACCGCCACGGCATGTTCGGTGCTGGTCATCGCGGATGCAAAAGCCTCGGATTGGTGGCGATGGAAATGATGTCGGCGGTCAGGTTGAGCAGGATGTAGGTTGCTGCGAAGATTAGGGCGCAGGCTTGCACGACCGGAACATCCCTGGACTTCACCGCATCGACCATCAATTGGCCGATGCCGGGATAGACGAACACCACCTCGACGACGACCACGCCTACGATGAGATAAGCGAGGTTGAACGCAATTACCGTGACGATAGGCGCCCAGGCATTGGGCAGGGCGTGTCTGAGAACGATTGCCATCGGCGACATTCCCTTGAGCCGCGCCATGTCGATATAGGGGCTTGCCAGCATGTTGATAATCGCAACGCGCGTCATACGCATCATATGGGCAACAATCACCAGCGTGAGGGTGATGGACGGCAACGCTGCGCGCCAGACGTGCTCCCAGAACGGCGTTCGGTCGCTGATGTTCGCCAGTGTCGGAAATTTGGGAACCAGGTTCAGGACCCAGTTGATCGAAGCCGCGAGCCACTCGGGCAGGGATTGTGCGAATTCGGTTCCAATGAACGTGTCGCGCGAGATGATGAGATAGGCCAGCATATAGGCGACGAAGAATTCGGGGAATGAAATCGTCGTCAGCGTCACCGTGTTCACCACACGGTCGAACCAGCTGTTGCGGTAGAGAGCGGCGAGAATGCCGAGTCCCAGCGCGAGTGGAACCGCTATAAGGGCAGTCATCACGGCGAGGAACATCGTGTTGTAGAGCCGGGGCGCAATGATCTCGGCGACCGTGCGCCGGTAGCCGGTGCGGCTTGCGAAGGAAGAGCCGAAATCCCCCTGCACGATTTGTCCGACCCAGGCGAAATAGCGCTCAACCGGCGGACGATCGATGCCGATCTCGCGCTGGAATGCGGCGACCGTCTCGGGCGTCGCGGATTGCCCAAGCATAGCCTTGGCGAAATCGCCCGGAAGCATGGCAATCGCCGAAAAGATGATGATGGAGACGATGAACAGCGTGATCAGGCCGAGGCCCAGGCGCTGCAGAACCGTCCTAACGACCGGATTCATGGGCGGTGCCTTCGAGCGTTTCCCCTGAAAAGAGCGAACCGCCCGCGCCGCGGGCGGCCTCGCCTGGCGAACGTCACGCGTTGGCTACCCACCAGCGCTCTGCCATCTTCAGTCCGTCATTCTCCCAGTTCGGCGCCAGCTCGCCGTGCGCCAGTTTCTTGGACTTGGCGCTTACAAAATTGTTGAAGACCAGGACGATGGCGCCGCCGTCATCATGCGTCAACTGCTGCATTTCGGCATACATCGCGGAGCGCTTGGCCTCGTCGGTCTCCGCGCGTGCCTGGATCAGCAGTTCGTTGAAGCGGGCATTTTTCCAGAACGTCTCGTTCCAGCTGGAATCCGCCGAGTAGGCCTGCGTGAACATCCAGTCGGCCGTTGCACGACCGCTCCAATAGGAGGCGCACCACGGTTTCTTGAGCCAGACATTGTCCCAATAGGCGTCCTCGGCCTCGCGCACCACATTGACATCGATGCCGCATTGGGCCGCCGTCTCGCGGATGAGGGCGGCCGCGTCCACGGCGCCGGCGAAGGCGGCGTCGGCGACGGAAAGGTCGACCTTGAGATTTTCCATTCCCGCTTTTTTCAGATGGAAGCGCGCCTTTTCCGGATCGAACTTGTGCTGCGGCTCCGGATTGATGGCGAACTTTATCGCCGGTGCGATCGGGTTGTCATTTCCGACAGTTGCATGGCCAAGGAAAATCTTCTGCGCGATTTCCTCGCGATCGATGGCCCATTTCAACGCCATGCGCACATCGGGGTTGTCGAATGGCGCAACCGTCACGTTCATAGGCAGCGTGTAGTGGCCGTAGCCGGTCACCTCGAGGATCTCGATATTCGGCTTGCGCTTCAGCATGCCGAGCGTTTTCAGGTCGGCGCGGCCGATATAATCAACCTCGCCGGTTGACAGCGCGGCCATACGCGCGGCGAGGTCCGTGATGGCGATAAACTCGACCTCGTCCAAATAGGGTTTGCCGTTCTTAAAGTAATTGGGGTTGCGCTTGAGCTTCGCCGAGACGCCTGGCTGGAAGTTCTCAAGCACGAAGGCGCCGGTCCGGACGCCCGATTCCCAGTCCGCCTTTCCGTCCTTGGCAGGCATGACGACAAGGTGATAGTCGCTCATGATGTAGGGAAAGTCTGCATTCCCGCTGTTTAGTGTGAAAACGATCGTTTCCGGGCCGTCTGCCTTGATGTTGGTCACCGATTCGAGCAGCGACTTCGCCGCCGATTTGGTGTCGGCCCCCATATGATATTGCATAGAGGCGACCACGTCGTCCGCCGTGATCGTCTTGCCGTTGTGGAAGGTCGCACCTTTGCGCAGCTTGAAGACCCATGTTGTCGCGTCGTCCGAGGTCTCGAAGGTCTCGGCAAGGTCCGGCTGGATGCTGCCTTTCGCGTCGACCTCGGTCAGGCTGTTGGACATAGCACCCGAAAAGGCGGTTTGCGTGAACGTATCGGGATAGCCGGCCGGATCGATCGAATCCGTCGTCGCGCCATGCGCCATGCCGAGCTTGGCGAAGCCGCCCTGCTTCGGTGCGGCCCGCGCCACGCTCACGAAGAGCATATCGGCGGCGGCGACCGTCAGGCCTGCCGCCAGCCCTAGATGGATGAAATCACGGCGCGAAACCTTGCCGCGGCCGATCAGGTTTTGCGCTAAGCGCAGTTTATATTCAGATTCCGACACTGCTTCCTCCCATTGCGGATTTCCCGCATTCTTGTTGTTGGCATTTATCGAGCAGATCTGGTGGATTCAGCGGATTTGCCTCCTTTCGATTTTTCCGGCGGTTTGACGCAAATTTCACGCCGTTACATAGATTTCACCAGCTTCCACCGTGACCGGGAATGTTCGGGCACGCACGCCCGGGTCGACCAGAGCGGCACCGGTCTTTATGTCGAATTCCCACCCGTGCCAGGCGCAGCGCACGATTTCGTTCTCGCGGTGATAGATGAATTGCGCTTGGTCGACCGGTGCCGTGGTTCCGCATTGCGGTCCCTCGCAAAGCGGAGCGCCGCGGTGCGGACAAACGTTCAGCAAGGCATGGAATGAATCTCCGATGCGGAAAACCCCGACTGAAAGGCTGCGGATTTTGGCGATGTACGGAGTTCCGGTCTCGATTTCGTCGACGCGGCAAATGTATGTCTTCTCAGCCATGGTTTGCTCCCGTCACGCGGCATTCGCCGCTTGCGTGCGGGGAATGCGTTTATAGACCTCGAGCGCATTCAATCCCATGATCTTGCTTTTCCAGGCGGGCGGGATGTGCAGCGTGTTGGCATCGTCATAATCCCAATGCGGGTAGTCGGAGGCGAACATCAGCGCGTTCTCGCCGTCCATTGCTTCGAGAGTGGACCAGAGATGCTGAATGTTCGCGGGCTGCTCCAGTGGTTGCGTGGAGAAGCGAATATTGCGCCGGCAATACTCGGAGGGCAGCATCTTCAGCCACGGCGTTTCCTTGCGCAGAGCTTTGTAGTCTGCGTCCAGTCGCCACAATACCGACGGAACCCAAGCCACTCCGCACTCGATGAGCACGAAATATAGATCCGGCCATTTCTCGAAAACGCCATGCGCGATCATGCTTGCAACATGCGACAAGGCCGACATGTGAAGAATTGCGTGCGTCTCCCAGAAAAAGGTCGTCGGAGCCGGCGCGACCGCGTTCCAGTTTATGCCGCCATGACCGCCCAGATGAATTGCAAATGGCAGCCCGACTTCGGCGCAGGCCTCGAAAATGGGGTGGTAAAAGGGATCGCCGTACGGTTTGACCGAGCCTTGGGAGGCTAGAACCTGGACCATACGGGGGTGGTTGCCGAGGCGGCGAATCTCGGCTGCTGCGAGCTTCGGATCCTGCGGCGCGACGATGATCGAACCCATGAAGCGGCTGTCTTTGGGAAGCCACTCGGCGATTTGGTAGTCGTTATAGGCGCTGACCAGCGCGCTAGCGTAATATGGGTTTGCTAGCGTGGAAGCCTCTATCGGCTCGTCGCCGGTGAGGATGGCGGCCCCGATATTATATTTGTCGAGGTGCTTTTCCTTCATGATGAGATAATTGTCGGCTTCGGTCTCGGGCCTGACATCCTTGCGGGAAAAGTCCTGCGGGTGAAACCAGGGACGGTGCCCGTGCGGGAAGGCGCCTCTCGGACCAGTTTTTTCGCCTTCCATGAACATGTCTTTCCAGACGCCGGAAAGATAGGGCTCGAGCACCGTCGCGCTCGACCAGTAATTGTGACAATCGCAATCGACTATGAACACCCTATCCAACTCCCTGGCGTGGTAGGCCGGCTAACCTTGCCGGCTTCTTCAACGGCAGCTTCCGCCTTGGGCATTATTTGATCAAGCTTGTGATTTGGGCTAATACGATCGGGTTTTTCGATTGGGAGGCGACATGCAGCTGGATCACATCGAGACCTTTCTCGACATCATGGAGTCGCGAAATTTTAACCGCACTGCGGATCGTTTGGGCGTAACGCAGTCAACAGTGAGCACCCGCATCAAGAACCTGGAGCAGGCCATCGGTTCGGAGCTCTTCCTGCGAGGACGAGCCGGCGCCGAGCCGACTGCGGCGGGGCGGCGTTTTGAAGCTTATGCGCGCGCCATGCTGTCGACATGGTCTCAGGCCCGCCATGACGTGCGGGCATTTAACCGGTTCGAAGGCACCTTGCGCGTCGCTGCCCAGGTCGGGATGACGCGCTCGATATTGCCAGGTTGGGTGGAGACGTTGTTCCAAGTGCTGCCGAAATCGTCAATTCACGTAGAATCCGACTATTCGCCGCAGATGATTTCCGATTTGAGCTTGGGAAACCTCGATATTGCTGTGGTCTACGCGCCCAGATACCTCCCTGAAATCGCCTACGATCCTCTGATGGTCGAAGAATATGTGATGGTGTCTACTGCGGCCAGTATCCTGTCGGAGGTCAATCCGGACACGTACATCCGGCCAGGCTACACGGTCGCGCTTGAAAAAGCCCACGCCGAGGCGCTGCCGCAATTGGCGATAGGCCGTCTTTCGATGGGCTCGGAAACGCTCGCCGAAGCGATGCTGCGGCGCATGGGTGGCACTTGCTATATGCGCAGTGACGACGCTCGGCGGTATACCGCCGAGCGGCCATCTTTTGTGGTAGAGGGTGCGCCCACGCTTCAGCAGCCGGTTCACACCGCTATTTTGGCGCGCCGCAAGCATGAGCCGATCATCCGCAGAGGGATTCGCGCGCTCCATCTGGCTGTTATGTCCATGGAAAGTTAGATCGAAATACCCGATTGTAAAGCCGACATCTGCCACTTTTTTGAAAGTATCCCGGCTGCCATTCTGGCCGAGGCAAACCAGAGTCAAATGATGAACGCGCACATTCCCTTTTCAACTGCCGATTTCGCTCTGGCGATGCGTCAACGGCAATGGGCGGAGAGCGCAAGACAGTTCGTCCGCTGCCGGCGCGTCATCGACGAGACGCACGATGTCCGCACATTCGTCTTTTCCACCGCTTCGGGCCACATGTTCAGCTTCAGTGCAGGCCAATATCTGATACTGCACCTGACGATCGACGGCGCCACGGTAACGAGATCCTACTCGGTTTCCTCGCCGCCGACCCGACCGCTCGACCTGCAGATCACGGTGAAGCGGGTGAAGGGCGGGCTTGTTTCCAACTGGCTTCACGACAATCTCCGGCCGGGCCACGACATTGAAATCGAAGGGCCGGTCGGACGTTTCAACTTCGACGATCTACCATGCGAGAAGCCGCTTTTCCTTTCCGGCGGCAGCGGCATCACTCCCGTTATGTCGATGCTGCGGGCGCTAACCGACCGGGCATCTGGCCATGACATCCGTTTCATTCACTGCGCTCGGACGGCGGACGACATCGCCTTCCGCGCCGAGTTGGAGGCGCTCGCCGCGCGATTCTCCAATGTCAAAGTAAGCTTCATCTGCAGCCAGGAAGGTTCGGTGTGGCAGGGCCCTAAGGGTCGCATCGACGGCCCCATGCTCTTGCGGCTGGCTCCGGACCTTCACCAGCGCACGTCTTACGTTTGCGGCCCCGAGCCGTTTATGCAGACGGTTCGGACCTGTGTCGCGGAGATCGGCATCGCACCCTCGCAGTACCACGAGGAAAGCTTCGGCGGCGCCGTGGGTAATTCCATGCCTCTGCAATCGGCTGTCGCTGGCGTTAAGCGCGTCCGCTTCGCCCGGTCCGGCGCAGAGCATCTTTGTGCGCCCGAAGAGACCCTGCTCGATGCGGCGCGCAATTGCGGGCTCCACATTCCCACCGCATGCCAGCAGGGTATTTGCGGAACTTGCCGGACGGTCAAGCTTTCGGGTGAAGTCGCGATGGACGACCTTGGAGGGCTCAGCCTTGAAGAGAAGGCGGCCGGTTATGTGTTGGCCTGCTGCAGCCGGCCGCAAGGCACTGTTTGCCTCGATCTCTGAATCTCATTGCGAATCCTGATGGAAAGCCCGGGTGCTCGCGCACGAGCCGGTTGTGCCTTGCCTCGCGCCAGGCCTGTCCAGCGGCGGGCGGTCCAGCAGCTCAGGCCACGGCATCGCCGACACACGGAACCGAGGTTCGGTTCGGCAATTAAAGGAGGGCGAACTGGTTTTGCGGAGGTTTGAGGTGAACGGGTTTTTGAATGTGGGGCTTTCGACGGCCGTGACGGGCACGGTCGTAAGCTTTGTGACGGCGGCGGTTCTAGCCCTTCTGGCCAAAGCCGAAGGCAAATCCGCACTGCAGCCGACCAACGCCACCAGCCACTGGCTGCACGGCGATAAGGCCGGTGCGGTCAGGAAAGCCGACCTCGCACACACTGCGGTGGGCTTCGGCACCCACCATGCCTCGGCCATGTTCTGGGCCGCTCCGTTCGAGGCTTGGCTCGCCCGAAACCCTCAGCGGTCGCCGCTGCTGATGCTGCGCGATGCCTCGGCAGTGGCCTTGATTGCAGCCGTCGTGGATTATCTCGTCGTACCGAAGCGGCTCACCCCAGGCTGGGAGACCGTGCTTTCGAAGCGCTCGATCGCCGCCACGTATGTCGCGCTTGCTCTGGGCTTGGCTGCCGGCGGACTGATCGCGCAGGCGATGCGGAAGACGGATTGATCGGATTCCAAGACTGGCGAGAGACCGCCGATGGTATTCCGCTTTTGCGGTCATCCCACAACTCGCTCCGGATTGACCGCTTCCGGCCAATTCCTGACTTTCAGTAGGCCAATTTCCGACGCTTGGCCGACGCTTCGCAACGGATTGCGCCGCTTCGTTCTTGTAACATGTGTGCCCAGAGTCTGTAGGTCTACGAAATTCTCCGTACTAATTGCCGTGGTTAGGTCGCAAAAAAGTACGGCACTTTCCAACCTAAGTCTCTGGAATCGTTGGTGATCCCGACAGGAATCGAACCTGTGACCTACAGATTAGGAATCTGCCGCTCTATCCTACTGAGCTACGGGACCACGCGGCCCGACACATAACCGCTTCGGACCGTTTCGCCAAGAGGCGGGCTCGATGCAATCGGCCGGTTGCGAGTGGACCGCAAAGATAACCTGGGGATGGCGGAACTTCGGACCACCGCTGCGATTTAGTGTGCCGAAGGAGATACCGCATGAGCGCCACAAAAGAGTTCTTTGAAACCTGGCTCCGGGAGAACGTCGGCGATCTGCCCGCCGAGAGCGAAGTGAGCGTGGCCGTCCTGGTGCAGCAATTCGAGCAAGATGCCGACGCGGCCGGCTATGGTCACGAGGTACGCGAAGACGAGATCGGCGACATCGAAGAGGCCATTGAGAAAGCCCTGCACAAGGCCCGGACAGGCGAACAGCCGCAGGCTACAGACCCGGTCGAAGAGAGTGATCTGGCGCCCGTCATGGAAGCGCTGAAGGTCGACGACTCGAAGAGCGGCCCGTAGCGATCCAGGCAACATCGGTTGGTAGCCGACGGATGGCCAGCGGTTGCGGCTCTCCCCTTCCACGCTACATAACCCGGTATGATAGATGCCAAACACATCACACTCGGCATTGTGATCGGCGTGGCAATCGGCGTCGCGTTGGACAACATCATTGCGGGTATCGGGATCGGCATTGCGCTAGGCATTGCCTTCGGTCTTGCGCGGAAGCCGTCCGGTCGGAAGTGACGATCGGAGCATCGTCACGTCCTGAACTCGATGGCCTTGTCGCCATCTCAAAATCGCAGCGCACCCTCAGGTCAAGCCGAGGACGGGCTCAGGCACATTCATCAGGCGGCCAGCGCCGTCTCCGCCAGCTTCACCCAATAGCTCATGCCGTGCGGGATGACCTCGTCGTTGAAGTCGTAGGCCGGGTTGTGCAGACCCGCGGTGTCGCCATTGCCGATGAAGATGAAGGCGCCCGGCCGCGCCTCCAGCATATAAGAGAAATCCTCGCCGCCCATCACCGGCTGGATGGCTCGGTGCACATGGGCGTCGCCGGCGATATCAGCCGCGACGTCACTGGCAAAGACCGTCTCTTCAGCATGGTTGAAGGTGACGGGATAATTGGCTTTGTAATCGACCTCGATCGTTGCGCCGAAGGCCGCGCCTACTCCCTCGCAGATGGCGCGCACGCGCTCTTCCGCCTTCCTGGCGACCTCCTTCTTCAGCGTGCGCACGGTGCCGGCGATCTCGGCGCTCTCGGGAATGATGTTGTAGGCGTCGCCGGCGTGGAATTTCGTTACCGATACCACGACAGCTTCGACCGGATCGGTGCTGCGCGAGGCGATCGTCTGCAGAGCACCGACGAGCTGGCTGGTGATGACGATCGGGTCGATCGTGCCGTGCGGCATCGCCGCATGCCCGCCCCGGCCCTTGACGGTGATGGTGAATTCGGCGGTGGCCGCCATGATCGGGCCCGGCTTGATGGCGAACTGGCCGACCGGCAGGCCCGGCATGTTGTGCATGCCGAACACCTTGGAGATGTCGAAGCGCTCCATCATCCCATCCTTGACCATCTCGTTGCCGCCGCCGCCGCCCTCTTCGGCGGGCTGGAAGATCACAGCAACGGAGCCGGCGAAATTGCGCGTCTCGGCAAGATATTTGGCAGCACCCAACAGCATCGCGGTGTGGCCGTCATGGCCGCAGGCGTGCATCTTGCCCGGAACGGTCGAGGCGTAGGATTTGCCGGTGATCTCATTGAGCGGCAGCGCGTCCATGTCGGCGCGCAGGCCGATGGTCGTACCTTCGCCCAGGCGGCCGCGGATGATGCCGACGACGCCTGTCTTGCCGAGCCCGGTCACCACGTCGTCGCAACCGAAGGCCTTCAGCTTCTCGGTGACGAAGGCGGCGGTCTTGAAGACGTCGAAATTCAGCTCTGGCGTCTGGTGCAAATGGCGGCGCCAGCCGGCGACCTCGTCTTGCATTTCGGCGGCGCGGTTCAGGATCGGCATGATGGTTCCATCTCGCTGTTGGAGCAGACGGGTTCTGCCTGCTGCTTTGCAATTGTGCCTACTGTTACAATTGTCATTCAGGCACTTTGCCATCTTGACGTCACATAGGGTAAATAGCACCGCAAGACTGGGATCCGGGTAGAGGGCCGGATCACTATGCTGGCGATCGCGTAACAATCTTACGGAGCCAGAGGCGACTGCGGCAAGAGGCGATTTCGGATTCCATGCGGTACAAGCATTTCCCTAGACTATTGCTGGCGGGCGCCGTGGCGCTTCCGGTGCTGGCCGGTCCGGCTCTCGCCAATCCGACGATCGTGTTCGACCTGGGGAATGGCAAGATCCTCCAGCATCAGGAGGCTTTCAAGCGCTGGTATCCTGCCTCGCTGACCAAGTTGATGACCGCCTATGTGGCATTTCGTGCGATTGCCGCGGGCGAGGTCCAGCTCGATTCGCCGATCAAGGTCACGAAACGTTCCGCCAGCGAGCCGCCGAGCAAAATGGGCTTCAAGCCGGGCTCGGTCATGCGGCTCGACAATGCGCTGAAGATGATGCTGGTCAAATCGGCCAATGACGTCGCCATGGCCGTCGGCGAGAACATTGGCGGTTCGCAAGCCGCTTTCGCCGAACGCATGAACACCGAGGCACGCCGGCTCGGCATGACCGGATCGCATTTCGTCAATCCGAACGGGCTCTTTTCGCCGGACCAGTATACGACGGCGCGCGACCTCGGTTTGCTGGTGATGGCGATCCGCACGGAATTCCCGCAATATGCCCCATGGTTCTCGATCGAGGGCCTCGCCGTCGGCAAGAAGCAGATCTCGAACTACAATCTTCTGATCGGCCGCTATCCGGGCGCCGACGGCATGAAGACGGGCTTCGTCTGCCCCTCGGGCTTCAACATGATTGGCTCGGCAACGCGAAACGGCCGCACGCTGGTCGCCGTCGTGCTTGGCGAACAGTCGACCATCACCCGCGCCGAGACCACGGCGAGACTGCTCGACCAGGGCTTCACGGCGCAAGAGCCGAACTGGGTCACGGTCGCGGCGCTGCCTGCCTATGGCGACACGACATCGGTCAATGACCTGCGTGACGAGCTTTGCAAGAAGAAGCCGGCTAAGGAGCAGTCGGAAGCTGCCGTCCCCGTCGGCGATAAGGATGCGCCAAAATCGCCCTATCGGGAAAAGCTCGACCATGTGCCGACATTGGTCGCCGTCGGCCTTGGCGGCGCCACCGGGCCGAAGCCGAAGGCGATGCTCGATACATCGGGCCGGGAATATGCCGACGTGCCGTTGCCGAGCTGGCGCCCCGACCTGCCGACGCCGCCCGGTGCCGAGCCCACAGTTATCGGTTCCGCCACGGCGGCCAAAGGCGGCCAGCCCGCCAAGGCCTTGAACTAGCCTGATGAGCAGCGGCTTCCCAATCCCTGTCTCGGTGCTGACCGGCTTTCTCGGCGCCGGCAAGACGACGCTGCTCAACCGGCTGCTCAGGGATCCAGCACTCGCCGATACCGCCGTCATCATCAACGAGTTCGGCGAGGTGGCAATCGACCATCTCCTGGTCGAACAGGCCTCCGACGGCATCATCCAGCTCTCCGACGGCTGTCTCTGCTGCACGGTGCGCGGTGAGCTGGTCGACACGCTGGCTGATCTCGTCGACCGGCTGCAGACCGGCCGTATCGCCCGGCTTGCCCGCGTCGTCATCGAAACCACCGGCCTCGCCGATCCGGCGCCGGTGCTGCAGTCGATCATGGCGCATCCGGCGCTGGTCCAGGCCTTTCGGCTCGACGGCGTCATCACGCTGGTCGACGCGGTCAACGCCAATGCGACGCTGGACGCCCATGTCGAGGCGGTGAAGCAGGTGGCCGTCGCCGACCGCATCGTGCTGACGAAAGCCGATCTGGTCACCGATCCGCGCGACGTCGAGACCTTGCGGGCCCGGCTGCGGCAGATCAATCCGGGTGCCGAACTGCTCGAGGCCGGTGACAAAAGGACCGATGTAGCGGCGCTGTTCGATTGCGGCCTCTACAACCCAGCCACCAAGTCCGCCGAGGTGCAACGCTGGCTCGGCGAGGAAGCCGCCCATGATCACCACCATGGCGACCATGACCACGACGACCATGGCCATGACCACGATAACGACCATCGGCACGATTCCCGCGTGCGCTCCTACTCGCTCGTTCATGACGGGCCGGTGCCGTTTTCGGCGATCGAGATGTTCCTCGACCTGTTGCGATCGGCGCATGGCGAGCGCCTGCTGCGCATGAAGGGCGTCATCGAGTTGCTGGAAGACCCGGCGCGGCCGCTGGTCGTCCACGGCGTGCAGAAGATCCTGCATCCGCCGGCGCGGCTGCCGTCCTGGCCGGACGGCCAACGCGGCACAAGGCTGGTGCTGATCACGCTCGACATGCCGGAGGACTATGTCCGCCGGCTGTTTGCCGCCTTCACCAACCGGCCGTCGATAGACACACCCGACCGCGCAGCGCTGGAAAACAACCCGCTGGCCATCGCCGGGCGTTGATTTTAACCTATTGGTTAACCACGATCTTTTCCGAAAACCGGATTCCACTTTTCGGGATCATGGTCTAGCGACTGCTCGCCGCGCTCGACTAGAAAGCGATGGGCGCCCGAAACCGCTGCCGTTTCGACCAAGCGATGGCCGGCATCGGTGCAGAAAGCAGGAATATCGATGACGGCCAGCGGGTCAGTGGTTTCCAGCCAGAGCCTGCTGCCCGGCCGCATCGCAGCCAGCCGCTTTTTTGCTTTCAGCACAGGCAGGGGGCAGTTCAGGCCCTTGAGGTCATAGACGGAAGTAGGCTTGGCCAAGCGCGAGAACCTCAGCCGCCGAACATGCCGAGCAGTTTGTTCTTCAGCTTTGTCACCCTGCTTTGATCGGCATTGGCCGCCTGCGTTTCGGCCGGGGCGGCAGCTTGGGGCGACGCGATTGTCGCGGTGGCGACAGGCGCTTCGGCCGCGGCCACGGCATCCCCCTCTTCGGCCAGCGAATTAATCTTGGCCGCTTCCGTTTCGGCCAGAGCCTGAGCCTTGGCCGCCTCTTTCTCGGCTTTGGCCGCCTCTATGGCGGCAAGCCTTTGCTCTTCGGCCTTCTGCTTGGCGGCTTTCTCCGCATCCAGCGCGGCCATCTTCCGGCCGGCCGGCGAATCGATGCGGCCCATGCGCGCCGTCTCTGTCACCGAGCCGTCGGCGTTGAACGACGGCGGCTCGATCGGCACGCGTTCGCCACGGGCGCGCTTTTTCGACCACTCGGAAACGATGCTGGCTTCCTTGATGCCGGCGATGGTTGGCTTGGGGGCCGGCACGCTGGCTTTGACCGCGCCGTTGAAAGCCGCTTCGTAGGTGCTCTGGTAGGCATTGAAGGCGCTCTTCAACGAATCCGGCTGCGTCGTCGTGGGGCAGGCGCCGGCCGGATCGAATGTCGCGCCGTCGGCCGCGACCTGGTTGAAGACGTAGCGCTTCTCGCAGACGTCGACCTTCGGCGGCACCTTGGTGATCTCGAAATTGTCGTAGCCGACCTTCAGCATCTTCCAGAATTCGTAGTTCGGATCCTTGCGATAACGCGCCATGTTGGCGGCGGTCATGCGGAACGGAAAGGCCTGGATCTGGAATTCGGTCTGCCCGCCCTGGAACGCATCGCGGCCGAAGGCGTAGATTTGCTCGATCTGCGCGTCGGTCATCGAATAGCAGCCCGACGACGAGCAGGCGCCATGGACCATCAGATGAGAACCGGTGCGGCCATTGGCGCGGTCGTAGGCGTTGGGATAGCCGATGTTGAAGGCAAGGTGGTAGCTCGACCGCGGATTCATCTGCGCCGGACGGACCGTATAGAAGCCTTCCGGCGCCTGGCGGTCGCCTTCGGTGAATTTGGGACCCAGCTTGCCCGACCATTTGCATATGTCGTAGCTGGCGACCAAGTCGTAGCGGCCGTTGGTCTTGGCCTTCCAGATTTCGAGCTTGCCCTCTTCCTTGAAGATGCGGGCCATCACCGGCGAGGTGCGGGTCATGCCCTTGGCCTTCATGCCGGCCAGGATCTTGTCGGGCAGCGGCTTGTTGGCCTGGGGGGCAAAATCCTTCATCGAAGAATCATTGCAGCCGGCGACCCCTATCGCGGCAATCAGAAGTCCGGTGCGGGCGAGCTTGGCAAACATGGGTATGGCTATGTCTTTTCTTTCGGACCGCAGGCATCAGCGCCGCCAGGCCCAACCCTAAGCCCGTTAACCTTGAAAATTCCTTACCGCAAGCGCCGGGCGCATCCCCTTACGGCAATTTGATTGAACCGAATGCCGCGGCATTTTTGTGGCGGACGTGCTCAATCTCGCCACATTGCGGCGCCGAACCTCGTCTTGCTAAAGGTTTCGCCCCATAGCCAGGTATTTCTCGCGGCGCTGCTCACGAAAATCGGTGTTGGCGCCGGAGAATTCCTTCATCGTCTTGGCGATGAGGTCGCCGGTGGCGGCGATGACCGCTTCCGGGCCACGATGGGCGCCGCCCAGCGGTTCGGGAATGATGGCGTCGATGATCTTCAGCTCCAGCAGATCCTGGGCGGTGATCTTCATATTGGTCGCTGCATCCTTCGAGCGGGTGGTGTCGCGCCACAGGATCGAAGCGGCGCCTTCCGGCGAGATCACCGAATAGATGGCGTGCTCGAGCATGTAGACCCGGTTGGCGGTGGCGATCGCGATGGCACCGCCCGAGCCGCCTTCGCCGATGACCACCGAGATCGACGGCACCTTCAGGCCGAGACAGGCCGATGTCGAGCGGGCAATGGCTTCCGCTTGGCCACGCTCCTCGGCGTTGACGCCGGGATAGGCGCCGGCCGTGTCGACCAGCGTCAGCAACGGGATGTTGAAACGGTCGGCGAGTTCCATCAGCCGCACCGCCTTGCGGTAGCCTTCCGGTCGCACCGAGCCGAAATTGTGCTTCAGCCGGCTGGCCGTGTCCGAACCTTTTTCCTGGCCGATGATCGCCACCGGCTCGCCACGAAAGCGGGCAAAGCCGCCGACGATCGCCTGATCCTCGCCGAAATTGCGGTCGCCGGCAAGCGGCGTGAAATCGTTGAACAGGCCTTTGATGTAGTCGATGCAATGCGGCCTGTCCGGATGGCGCGCCACCTGCACCTTCTGCCACGGGGTCAGCGCCTTGTAGGCGTCGCGCAGGGCGTCGCGCGAACGCTTCTCAAGACGGCTGATCTCATCGCCGACATCGACCGCCTCGCCATTCTCGGCGAGTTTCTTCAGCTCGAGGATCTTGCCCTCGAGATCGGCGACCGGCTTTTCGAAATCGAGGTAATTGTACATTCTTGAGCGGACCGATAGACCGGGAGGCAATGACTGGCGGAACCCAGGAAACAGAGGCTCCGGGCGATGGAACGTGGTCCTCACATAGCGATATGACGCCTAGTCGGCAAGCGGATGATGATCGTTGACCAGCCGCACCAGCCGCTCCTCCAGCACATGTGTGTAAATCTGCGTCGTTGAAATATCGGCATGGCCAAGCAACTGCTGCACGGCCCTGAGGTCGGCGCCGTTCTGCAGGAGATGGCTGGCGAAAGCATGGCGCAGCACATGCGGCGATATTTTCGCCGAGGCGATGCCGGCCCGCGCTGCAAGGCCCTTCAGGTCGCGGGCGAAGACCTGCCTGGAGAGATAGCCGCTGTCGCTTGCTGCCGGAAACAGGAACGGGCTATCTGCGAAAGCCGGCACCTTGGTCCGGGCAGAGAGCCAGGTCCGCATCGCCATGCGCGCCTTTGCCGACAGCGGCACCATTCGTTCCTTGTCGCCCTTGCCACGCACCATGAAGAAACGATCGTCGCGCAGCGCTACCGTCACCGGCAGGCCGACCAGTTCGGAAACGCGCAGGCCGGTGGCGTAGAGCACCTCGACCAGTGCATGCAGACGCAGCGCCGCCAGGCTGTCGCCGTCGTTCAGCGAGGCGTCAGCTGCCTCTTGCGCCGCACGGTCGATCAGCCGGCCGGTATCGGCCTCGCTCATCGTCTTCGGCAGCGGCCGGCCTTTCTTCGGGCTGTCCAGGGTTCCGGTCGGGTCGTCGCCGCGCAGGCCTTCAGCGTAAAGGAATTTAAAGAACTGGCGGATCGCCGACAGTTTGCGTGCCTGCGAGGTGGCGGCAAAACCGCGTGCGGCGATATCGTCGAGATAGGCGCGAATATCGGCGGCTGCGGCGCCCGCAAGCCCGCCGCCGATCTCGGCCGAAGCGTCTTCGAGGTCGCGGCGATAGCTGGAAAGCGTGTTTTCGGCTGCGCCCCGCTCGGCGCTCATCATTTCCAGAAAGGCTTCGATGCGGGCCGCGCTGTTCATTTCTTTGGGTCAGTTTTCCTAGGATCAGTTTTTCTTGGGATTGAGCTTTTCCGGAGGAATGCGCACGCTCATTTCGGCCTTTCTCGGCTCGACGAACATCGCCAGAGCGAACATCGCGCCATAGACAATGCCGGCCAGAATCGTGAGCGTCACGACAAAGCGGAACAGTGTCGGCATCAATTTTCGCCCGTCTTCTTGTTCTGCGTTTCCAAACCCTGTGCCCTTATGAGACGCCAATCCGGCCAATTCAAGGACGAAGCTCGGCGCGCGCCACGCTTGACGCAAACAGGCTTTTGATGTCGATACGCCGGCAACGAGGTCCGTATGAGCGCGCTACCAGCAAATCCTCCTGATGAGAGCCATGCCGAGCTGCTCAGCCGGCTGGGCAACCGTTCCATCGTCTTTGTCGGCCTCATGGGCGCCGGCAAGACAGCGATCGGCCGCAAGGTGGCGGGGACCCTGGGACTGCCTTTCATCGACAGCGATCAGGAGATCGAAAGCGTGTCGCGCATGAGTGTCCCGGAATTGTTCGAACGCTATGGCGAGACCGAGTTCCGGGCGCTGGAGCAGCGCGTCATCCTGCGCGTGCTGGAGCACGGCCCGCAGGTGCTGTCGACGGGCGGCGGCGCCTTCATGAGCGCGCAGACGCGGGAGGCGATCGCCGGCCATGGCCTGTCGGTATGGCTGAAGGCCGATATCAACCTCTTGATGGACCGCGTTTCCAAGAAGCAGAACCGGCCGCTCTTGAAAAGCGCCGATCCCCGCGCCGTGATCGAGCGGTTGATGGCCGAGCGCTATCCGGTCTACGCAGGCGCCGATGTCACCGTGCCGACCCGCGACGATCGCAAGGAGGTCATTGCGGCCGAGGTGGTGAGCGCGCTTTGCGGGTATTTCGGCGTTGCGGCCGCGACAGGCGAGGTGCGGTCGTGAGCGTCAATGCGACAGTCACCGTCGAAGTCGGGCTTGGCGATCGTGCCTATGACATTTTAATCGGCTCCGGCCTGCTTTCGCGCGCGGGCACCGAGATTTCGCGTCGCCTTCCAGGCACGCGCGCCGCGGTGGTCACCGACGACAATGTCGCCGCAGCACACCTCGAAACGTTGAAGGCCGGCCTCGAAAAGGGCGGCATTCAGCCTGCCGTCATCACGTTGCCGGCTGGGGAAAAGACCAAGAGTTTCGCGCATCTCGAGGAGGTGGTGGACGGCGTGCTGGCAGCCAGGCTTGAGCGCGGCGATGTCGTCATCGCGCTCGGCGGCGGTGTCATCGGCGACCTGGCCGGATTTGCCGCCGGCATCGTGCGCCGCGGCATGAACTTCGTGCAGATACCGACTTCGCTGCTCGCGCAGGTCGACTCTTCGGTCGGCGGCAAGACCGGCATCAACAGCGCGCGCGGCAAGAACCTCGTCGGCGTCTTCCATCAGCCGAAACTGGTGCTGGCCGATACCGAAGTGCTTGACACGCTGCCGATCCGGGAATTTAGGGCCGGTTATGCCGAACTCGCCAAATACGGGCTCATCGATCGCCCTGGCTTCTTCGCCTGGCTGGAGGAAAACTGGGGCAAAGTGTTTGCCGGCGGCCCGGAGCGGGCCGAAGCCATCGCCGAAGCCTGCCGCGCCAAGGCCGATGTCGTCGCCCGCGACGAGTTCGAGACCGGCGACCGCGCGTTGCTCAATCTCGGCCACACGTTCGGTCACGCGCTGGAGGCCGCCACCCGCTATGACAGCGCCCGTCTCGTCCACGGTGAGGGGGTCGCCATCGGCATGGCGCTGGCTTGTCGCTTTTCGTCACGCCTCAATCTGGCAAGTCCCGACGATGCGGCGCGCGTCGAGACGCATCTTCGCGCCGTCGGCCTGCCTTGGCGCATGGCCGATATTCCGGGCGAATTGCCTGATGCCGAGGCGCTGCTTGCGTTCATCACCCAGGACAAGAAGGTGTCGCGCGGCGCGCTGACCTTCATCCTGACGCGCGGCATCGGCCAGGCGTTCATCGCCAGGGACGTGCCGGCATCGGAGGTGCTGTCGTTTCTAAGGGAGAACCATCCGGGTCAGCAAAGCCGCCCGGGTCAGCAAAGCCGCCCGGGTCAGCAGAAAAGCCGCCCGGGATGAACGAGACCGGCTGGATTGTCGCTGCTGTCCTAGCCGGGCTCGGCCTGCTCGCTTTCGCCTTTCGCGCGCGCCTGCTCGCCGCCTTCGGCTATGAACTGCAGCGCATCGAGCCGCAGCATTCGAACCATGATGAATCGCGCGGCGCCGTCGATGATGTTCGGCGCAACGGCCAGGCGGTGCGCGAGGATCGCGGCCGCATCGGCCGCCTGTCCGATCTCGACGAGCTCGAAGTGTCCGATGTCATGGTCCACCGCACCAATATGCGCTCGGTCAACGCCGACAATCCGCCGGAAGCGGTGGTGCGCGAGATCCTGCAGAGCCCGCATACCCGCATGCCCTTGTGGAAGGGCTCACTCGACAACATCGTCGGCGTGCTGCATGCCAAGGACCTCCTGCGCGCGCTGAACGATGTCGGCAACGACTTTTCCCAGATTGACGTGATGAAGATCGCGACAAAACCGTGGTTCGTGCCCGACACCACGACGCTGCAGGAACAGCTCAACGCCTTCCTGCGTCGCAAGGCGCATTTCGCCATCGTCGTCGACGAGTATGGCGAGGTCGAGGGGCTGGTGACGCTGGAGGATATCATCGAGGAGATCGTCGGCGAGATCGCCGACGAGCACGATATCGACATTCAGGGCGTCAAGCAGGAAGCCGACGGCTCCGTCGTCGTCGACGGCACTGTGCCGATCCGCGACCTGAACCGGGCGCTCGACTGGGACTTGCCGGACGAGGAAGCCACCACCATTGCCGGTCTCGTCATCCACGAGACGCAATTGATCCCGGACGAGAAGCAGGCTTTCACCTTTCACGGCAAGCGCTTCGTCGTCATGAAGCGCGACAAGAACCGGATCGCAAGGCTGAGGATCAGGCCGGCCGGCGACATTTAGCTTCTTGTCCCGGCTAACCAATCCTTGACTGGACGCTCGCCGCGCTCGCGTGCACTTTCGACTGGGCTGTCTGGAGATGACGGTGATCGATCGGCGAACCCTGCTTTTGATGTCGATGGCTTTGCTGCCTGCCAGCGCTTCAGCGTCATCGCGCCGGCGCTCTCTTTCTCCGCAAACGTTCGACTACGGACCGGCCAAGCTCGACATCTACTCGCGCGATGGCGCAAGCGGCCTGCCTGTGGTCATTTTCATCCATGGCGGTGCCTGGCGGGCCGGCAACCGCACCAACGTCGACGTCAAGCCGGGCTTCCTGCTCGACAATGGCTTCTGCTTCGTCTCCATCGACTACCGGATGCTGCCCAAGGCCGATGTCGCCACCCAGGCCGACGACGTCGAGCAGGCATATCGCTACGTGCGCGCCAACATCGCCAGACACGGCGGCGATCCGAACCGGATAGCGGTCATGGGCCATTCGGCCGGCTGCCATCTCGCTGCGTTGACCGGGCTGCGCGGCGGTCTGCCCGGTGTTGCGGCGCTGGTACTGAACGATACCAGAGCCTATGATTTGGAGGCACTTGCGAGGAGCGGTGGCATGACACGGGCCTATGCCCGGGCCTTTCCCGATCCGGCGCAATGGCGCGCGCTGTCGCCAGCCTTCCACGTCGGGAGCCGCAAGCATCCGCCTGCCTTCGTCGCCTATTCGCGAGCAGCGGGTCGTGCGGCAGCCTCACAGGCCTTCGCCGAGCGCCTGCGGGCAACCGGAACGGAAGTCATTTTGTTCGACGGCAGCGCCTATTCGCACATGTCGATCAATCGCGATTTCGGCGACGAAGGCGATGCCTTGACCCGTGCGGTGATGATTTTCCTGAAGGCAGCGCTCGGCTGATGCCTACCACCTGGTCTTTTCGTCCGGCGCGGCCGGCTCGATCGCCAGCGCATGGACACCGGCCTTCAGCTCGTCGGCCAGCAATTCGTTGACCGCTCGGTGACGCTCGATGCGGCTCATGCTGGCAAAGGCCGAGGAGACGATGCGGACGCGGAAATGCGTCTCGCCGGTGCCGTCATAGGTGCCGTGATGGTCGGAGTCCTGATGGTGATGGCCGGCATGGAGATGGCTTTCGTTGATGATGACCAGCCGCTCCGGCGAGAACGCCTTCTTCAACTTGCCTTCCATCGTTGACTGTATGGACATTCGTACTTCCCTTCACCACATATGGCTGGCGCATGATCCCCGAAAATCGGTGCTCTTTGCGCGTCCAGGAGGACGCGCAATGCCGTCGCCGCGACAAAATTCGCCAATCGCCCGCTTTATGCCGCGATTCAGCGGTTAGGGCGATCATCGCGAAAATGTCAATTCTTGTTTCGCACCGGCGAACAGCCCATAAATGGGTGAGATGAAACCGTACCCCAAATATTTCGAGAAAATCCGCATCCGCCCGGAGAAGGATGCGGAGCTGAAGTCGCGCTCGCCGATCTGCCAGTGGGACGGTTGCAAGGAGGCCGGCACCCATCGCGCGCCGGTCGGGCGCATGAAGGAGGGCGAATATTTTCAGTTCTGCTTCGATCATGTGCGTGAGTACAACAAGGGCTTCAATTATTTCTCCGGCGTCCCCGACACCGAGATCGCCCGCTTCCAGAAGGAAGCGATGACCGGCCACCGGCCGACATGGAAGATGGGCGTCAACGGCGCCTCGACGCGCTCCTCGCCGGATTTCGCCCAGCAGCGTTCCGGCCGCGCCGGCTACTACAACCGCATGCGCGATCCGTTCGACCTGTTCAAAGGTCCGAAGGATCCGCGCGAGGTGCGCGAGCGCAAGGCCAAGCCGCTTGAGGCCAAGGCGCTGGAAACGCTTGGCCTTGATACAAAGGCGACTGGCAAGGATATCAAGGCGCGCTATAAGGAACTGGTGAAACGCCACCATCCGGATGCGAATGGCGGCGACAGAGGTTCGGAAGACCGGTTCCGCGATGTGCTCCAGGCATATCGCGTGCTCAAGCAGGCAGGATTGTGCTGAGCGACCTTACGGTTCGTGTCGTTTTCCAACTTTCATAAGGTTGGAAAAGGCTCTAAGACCGCCCCCGGACAAAATAGATTGCCGGCGAAATCAGGCGTTTCGCCCGTGGAGACGTTGATAGTGATGAACAAGGTCGATCGCGACATCGCCAACCTGCCCGACACCACGGTGTCGGTGAAGGAGAAATTTGGCTTCGAGTCCAAGATGGTGGTGCCGGCCTACTCAGTGACGAGCGAGCATGTGCCCGACATCGATCCGGACTATCTGTTCGACAAGAACACGACGATGGCGATCCTCGCCGGCTTCGCCTACAACCGCCGCGTCATGGTGTCGGGCTATCACGGCACCGGCAAATCGACGCATATCGAGCAGGTCGCCGCCCGTCTCAACTGGCCGTGCGTGCGCGTCAATCTCGACAGCCATGTCAGCCGTATCGATCTCGTCGGCAAGGATGCGATCGTCGTCAAGGACGGGCTGCAGATCACCGAGTTCCGCGACGGCATCCTGCCCTGGGCCTACCAGCACAATGTCGCGCTGTGCTTCGACGAATACGATGCCGGCCGTCCGGACGTGATGTTCGTCATCCAGCGCGTGCTGGAATCGTCCGGCCGGCTGACGCTGCTCGACCAGAGCCGGGTTATCCGCCCGCATCCGGCGTTCCGGCTGTTTTCCACCGCCAACACGGTCGGGCTGGGCGATACCACCGGCCTTTATCACGGCACCCAGCAGATCAACCAGGCGCAGATGGACCGTTGGTCGATCGTCACCACGCTGAACTATCTGCCGCACGACAATGAGGTGAACATCGTGCTGGCCAAGGCCAAGCACTACCGCGACGGCAAGGGCAAGGAGATCGTCAACAAGATGGTGCGCGTCGCCGACATGACGCGTTCGGCCTTCATCAACGGCGATCTTTCGACTGTCATGAGCCCGCGCACGGTCATCACCTGGGCCGAGAATGCCGAGATATTCGGTGATATCGGCATGGCGTTCCGGCTGACCTTCCTCAACAAGTGCGACGAGCTGGAACGCTCGCTCGTGGCCGAGTTCTACCAGCGTGCCTTCGGCGAAGATCTGCCGGAATCGGCGGCCAATGTGGTGCTGGGCTAAACAGAGTTCTCGATGGCGGGTCCGGGCGACAACACGCGCAACAAGTCGAAGACGGGGTCTGAAGCCGACAGCTTCAAGCGTGCCGTCACCGTCTGCATGCGCGCGATTGCCGGCGACAAAGAACTCGAGGTCAGTTTCGCCAAGGACCGGCCGGCGCTCGCCGGCAGCCGCGCCCGTCTGCCTGAACTGCCGAAGAAGGCGTCGAAGGCCGATATCGCCATCACCCGCGGTCTCGGCGATTCCATGGCGCTGAAGCGCGCCTGCCACGACGCGCGCATCCACACCAGGCTGGCGCCGGAAGGCAAGCAGGCCCGCGCCATCTACGATGCGGTCGAGCAGGCCCGCGTCGAGGCGATCGGCTCCCGCGCCATGCAAGGTGTGGCCGACAATATCGGCTCGATGCTCGAGGACAAATACGCCAGAGCCAACCTCATCGACGTCAAGGACAAGGCGGATGCTCCGATCGAGGAGGCGTTGGCCCTGATGGTGCGCGAAAAGCTGACCGGCCGCACTGTCCCGAAGAGCGGCGAGCGGCTGGTCGACCTCTGGCGCCCGTGGGTCGAGGAGAAGGCCAGTGCCGATCTCGACGGGCTGTCGGCAAAGCTCGACGACCAGCAGGCCTTCGCCCGTGTCGTGCGCGAGATGCTGGCTTCCATGGAAATGGCCGAGGAGCTCGGCGACGACCAGGAGACCGAAGACTCCGAGGACAATGACGACAACCAGCCGCAAGGCGAGGAGCAGAGCGAGGAGGGCGGCGAGGACGATTCCGGCTCCGAGCAGTCGCAGTCCGACGACACCGAGGCGTCGTCCGACGACGAGCAATCGGCCGAGACGGAGGCGTCAGATGCCACCGCCGACGACCTGTCCGACGATGACGACGCCGATGCCGAGACGCCCGGCGAGGCGCGCCGCAACGACAATCCCTTCGCCAATCTGTCGAAGGAGATCGACTACAAGGTCTTCACCACCGCCTTCGACGAGACGGTGGGTGCGGAAGACCTGTGCGAGGAAGAGGAGCTGGATCGGCTGCGCGCCTTCCTCGACAAGCAGCTTGCCAACCTGTCGGGTGTTGTCGGCCGGCTGGCCAACCGGCTGCAGCGCCGCCTGATGGCGCAGCAGAACCGGTCCTGGGATTTCGATCTCGAAGAGGGTTATCTCGATCCGGCGCGGCTGGTGCGCGTCGTCATCGATCCGATGCAGCCGCTGTCCTTCAAGCAGGAACGGGACACCAAATTCCGCGACACGGTGGTGACGCTGGTGCTCGACAATTCGGGCTCGATGCGCGGCCGGCCGATCACGGTCGCCGCCACCTGCGCCGACATTCTGGCGCGGACGCTGGAGCGCTGCGGCGTCTCGGTAGAGATCCTCGGCTTCACCACCCGCGCCTGGAAGGGCGGTCAGGCACGCGAGAAATGGCTGAAGGAAGGCAAGCCGCCGAATCCCGGGCGGCTCAACGATTTGCGCCACATCATCTACAAATCCGCCGACCATCCGTGGCGGCGGGCACGCCGCAATCTGGGCCTGATGATGCGCGAGGGCCTGCTTAAGGAAAACATCGACGGCGAGGCGTTGCTGTGGGCGCATAACCGCCTGATCGCCCGGCCGGAGCAGCGCAAGATCCTGATGATGATCTCGGACGGCGCGCCGGTTGACGATTCGACACTGTCGGTCAATCCGGGCAACTATCTCGAACGGCATCTGCGCGCCGTTATCGAACTGATCGAGACGCGCTCACCGGTCGAGCTCTTGGCCATCGGCATCGGCCACGACGTCACCCGCTATTACAGGCGCGCCGTCACCATCGTCGACGCCGAGGAACTGGCCGGCGCCATGACCGAGCAGCTCGCGTCGCTGTTTGGCGAGGAAAGCGCGCGGGACACGCGACGCGGCGGCATGCGGCGTGCCGGATGATTTTTTTGCGGGGCGGCTTTCGGCAGACGCTTTTCGCCGCCACAGCGCTGTTCGTTGCCGGCATCGCCTTGTCGCCTTCCATCGCCGTCGGCCCGGTTTCGGTCGAGCCGATCGAAATCTCGGCACGGCCGATAACCCGGTTTCACATCGGCCGTGACGAAAAGCGGTTCGGTCCGCTCGAATTCGTCGGCGGGCTGGAAATGACTTCGCCGTCACGCGATTTCGGCGCGCTGTCGGCGTTTCGCTTCCTCAAGCCCGGCAGTGATTTCATCGGCGTCGCCGACACCGGTTTCTGGTTCTTCGGCACGGTCACTCATGATGCCGACAAGCGCCCGTCGGGCATCCAGAATTTCCGCATGCAGCAGATGATCGACGCATCAGGCCAGCCGATCGACGAGAAATGGGAGGTCGACGCCGAAGGCCTTGCGGTCAAGGACGGCATTGCCACGGTCGGCTTCGAGCGCAACCACCGTGTCGCCCAGTTCAAATTCGATCCGCACGATATGAAGGCGCCGTTGAAGCAACTGGACTTCCTGATTCCGGCCTGGGAGCTTCGTCGGAATCGCGGCTTTGAGACAGGCACCCATGCCAATCCTCACGGGCAGCACGAGGGCGGGCTGGTCGTGGTGTCGGAAAAGAGCCTCGACAAATCAGGCAATATCTATGCGGCTGTCATCGAAGGGCCGCACAAGGGCGTCTTCACCGTCAAGCGCAACGGTGAATTCGACATCACCGACGGTGCGTTCCTGCCGGACGGCGACCTTCTGCTTTTGGAGCGCAGCTTCTCGATGGCCGGCGGCGTCAAGATGCGGCTGAGGCGCATCTATGGTGAAAGCGTCGAGAAGGGCGCCGTCGCCGACGGGCCGGTGCTGATGGAAGCCGACATGGCCTACCAGATCGACAATATGGAAGGGCTCGACGTCTGGACCCGCGACGATGGCGCGCTGATGGTGTCGCTGATCTCGGACGACAACCACTCGATGCTGCAACGCAACCTCTACCTGGAATTCGTCCTGCACGAGGATTGAGAGGCGGTCGGCGAGGGATGGCCGATAAGCCGAAAAGAAGTCTAAAGCTTCGCGCTGGCTGCCGCAGGCCGGAGTCCGTTGATCGCGACCCAGACGACGTGGCGCGCGCCACGCTTGCCGTTGGCGCGGACCTTGACTTCCTCGACCGCGAAGCCTGCCTGCTTGAGCCTGCGGGTAAAACCGCTGTCGGGTCCCTGCGACCAGACCGCCAGTACGCCGCCGGGCTTGAGCGCTGCTCTCGCGCTGTTCAACCCGGCTAGACTGTAAAGAGCATCGTTGGCCTTGTGGACGATTCCTTCCGGCCCGTTGTCGACGTCGAGCAGAATGGCATCCCAGGCAGAGGCTTCCGATCGCATGAGCTGCCCGACATCCGCTTCGCGAACAATCACACGCGGATCGTCGAGACAGCCGCCGAACACCGAGGCCATCGGGCCGCGCGCCCACGCCACGACGGCGGGCACCAACTCGGCAACAACGATACCGGCATCGGCGCCAAGCTCGGCAAGGGCAGCGCGCAGCGTGAAGCCCATGCCCAGCCCGCCGATCAGGATTTTCGGCTGGCTGCGGCCGGCAATCCTTTGGCAAGTCAGGCTGGCCAGCGCTTCCTCGGAGCCGCTGAGGCGGCTGTTCATCAGCTCGTTCGAGCCAAGCATGATCGAGAACTCGGCGCCGCGCCGTTTCAGGCGAAGCTCCTGGCCGCCGTCAGGCGTTTTTGCAGTGTCGAGCTGGACCCATGGGATCACTGCCTATGCCGCCAGTGCCGGCTGGCTCCAGCGGGCGGCAAGCAGCCGATAGGGGATCAGCGCCACCACGGCGATGATCAGCTTCACGCCGAGGTCGCCGAGCGCCCATGACACCCAGCGCATGGTCTCGACCGGCAGCACGCCCATCAGCGGCGCGGTTTCGAGCGCAAAGCCATCGTTCGGGCCAGCGAAGGCGAAGGCCGCCGAAAAGGCGACGGTGAAGAACACGGCGGTGTCGAACACCGAGCCGACCAGCGTGCCGACGATCGGCGCGCGCCACCAGCTCTGCCGGCGCAGCCGGTTGAATACGGTCACGTCGAGCAATTGCGCGATCAGGAACGCGGCGCCGGAAGCCGCCGCAATGCGCACCAGCCGGTCGGCGGCCGTCTCGAATTCGATCAGACCGTGGTGGAACAGCAAGGGCGGGATGAGGATCGAGCAGATCACCGCCGCCATGAAGCCGACAAAGACGATCCGGCGCGCCACGGCCGGGCCGTAGCGGCGATTGGCAAGGTCGGTGACCAGGAACGAGAAGGGGTAGGTGAAGGCGCCCCAGGTCAGAATGTCGGCCAGCGACAGGCCGCCGATCGCACCTTGCACCGGGAACTGCACGAGGATGTTCGACGCCACGACGACAAGCGCCATGGCCGCAACAAAGGGTAGATATCGGGAGAAGAAACTCATTTTTTTATCCTGGGTAATGGAACCAGCGGGGTGTCATGCCGAGTTCGGACGACACTCCTTGGAAGGCAGCCGCTTGAAAAATTAAGCGGCCGGCTGTTCGGCCAGCTTCTTGGCGATCTGCTTCTTCAGCAGGCGGGCGCGCTGCGACAACTCCTTGGCGTCGGCCTTGGCCAGGAACGCATCAAGGCCGCCGCGATGCTCGACCGAACGCAGCGCGTTGGCGGAAATGCGCAGGCGCACATTCTGGTTCAGCGCTTCCGAGATCAGCGTCACATTGACGAGATTCGGCAGGAAGCGACGCTTGGTCTTATTGTTGGCGTGGCTCACATTGTTGCCGGACATGACTGCCTTGGCAGTGAGTTCGCAGGTGCGGGACATGGTTCTAAACCTTCAGTTCTCGGTCTGGCCAAACCTTTGAGCCCGCGCCGGGTGGCGCGCGGTTTCGGTCAGGCGGCCTTATGGAAAAGTTGGCGTTCCTTAGTTGCATTTCGCCGATGCGTCAAGCTCCGGCTTGCGCATGGTGTGACGGCGCCTTTCACATAAAGGCCGGAATTCAGCCTATAAGCGGTCGCACAGGGACATGCCAGGCCGGAGTTGCCATCTCCGGTCAAAAATCGAGGACCGATCCCGCCATGCTTCGTTCGTCTCATGCTCTCCTTGCCTCGCTTGCCGTGGCGCTGCCGACGGCAACGTCTGCCGCCACGCCGCAATCCTTCAAGGGCGAGTATACGGTGTCGATCCTCGGCCTCTCTGTGGCGAAGGCAACCTTTTCCAGCAGTTACCAAGGCGACACCTATTCGATCGATGGCAGCGTCTCCAGCGCCGGCCTCGCCACAATGTTCGACGACACGCGTGGCACGATCTCATCAAAGGGCAAGATTTTGGGCAAGCGATTGCAGCCGCAGGCGTTCCGCGCCGACTACAAGTCGGGCGAGAAGGCGTCGATGATCGATATCCAGTTCGCCAATGGCACTGTTACCGCGACAAAGGTCGTGCCGGCGCCGAAGAAGCGCAATCCGAAGAATTGGATACCGCTGGGCGCCGGCGATCTCGCGTCGGTGCTCGATCCGATGGCCGCCACCGTGATCCATGCCGATAGTCTCGACGAGGTCTGCGGGCGCACGGTGAAACTCTACGACGGCGAGATGCGCGCCAATCTGACGCTGACCTACGATTCGAAGGGCTCGACCTCGGTGCGCGGCTACAAGGGCGATACCGTCACTTGCAGGATGGGTTTTGAGCCGGTGGCGGGTTATCGCAAGAACCGCAAGGCATTGAATTACTTGAAGAAGCGCAGCCGCATCATGGTGACGTTTGCGCCGCTTGGCCAAACCGGCGTATATGCGCCGATCCACGCCACGGTCACGACGAAAATCGGCACTCTCACCGTCAGCGCGGAGCGGTTCGAAGCAACAGAATAGGCGCGATCGCGCGCCGCCGGAGACGGACATGGGGCGCGCAACACTGATCGGCTTCTCGGCGGTCGCCATGTGGGCGCTGCTGGCGCTGCTTACGGACGCTTCCGGCGCGGTGCCGCCGTTCCTGCTCTCGGCGATCACCTTCACGATCGGCACCGGCGTCGGGCTCGTCGCGCGGCTGTTCATGCCGGCCGCCGACAGGAGCGAGAAGATACCGCGCCGAGTGTGGATGATCGGCATTGCCGGCCTGTTCGGCTATCATTTCTTCTACTTCACCGCGCTGCGCAACGCGCCGGCGGTGGAGGCGAGCCTCATCGCCTATCTATGGCCGCTGCTGATTGTGCTCGGGTCGGCGCTGATGCCGGGCGAGCGGCTGGCCTGGAACCATGTCGTCGGCGCGCTGCTCGGCCTTGCCGGCACTTTCCTGATCGTCACCAAGGGCGGCGGGCTTGCCTTCGACGCACATTATGCCTTCGGCTATGCGATGGCCGGCATCTGCGCCGTGCTGTGGTCGTCCTATTCGCTGTTGTCGCGGCGCTTCCCGTCGGTGCCTACAAGCATCGTCACCTGGTTCTGTGCGGCTACGGCCGCGCTTTCGCTTATCTGCCATCTCATGCTGGAAGAGACGGTGCTGCCCGTCGGCGCCGGCCAGTGGCTGGCCGTGCTCGGCCTCGGGCTGATGCCGGTGGGCGCGGCCTTCTACGCCTGGGATATCGGCGTCAAGCGCGGCAACATCCAGGTGCTGGGCGCGGCGAGCTATGCCGCGCCGCTGCTGTCGACGCTGGTGCTGATATCAGCCGGTTTCGCCGAGCCGTCCTTGCGCATCCTCGCTGCCTGCGTGCTGATCACCGGCGGGGCAGCCCTTGCGGCGAAATCGCTGTTCTTACGCAAGCAGACAACGAGCGAGGCCGGGGCGTGATGCCGTTTCCCGGCGGCATCGACGCCAACGCCAATGCGACGCTGCTGTTTTCGCTGGTGGCGGCCGTGATCTACGCCTTCACCATCGACATGTCACCAACGCTGGCGCGCTCGGCGGCAAAGACGCTGGCCGTGGCGATGCTTGCCGTGCTGGCATCGCTGCAGGGCGGTCCCTGGCTGCTCGTCGCGGCGCTGGCGCTCAGCGCCACCGGCGATGCATTCCTGTCGCGCGACGCTGAAAAGGCTTTTCTCGGCGGGTTGGCCAGTTTTCTCGTTGCGCATGGGCTTTACATCGCGCTGTTCCTGCGTTCCGGCGGTGGGATCGGCCTGCTCTCGGCCGAGCCGTGGCGTGCGGCGATTGCCGTGGCAATGATCGTCTTCGCGCTCGCCATGCTTTTTGCGCTCTGGCGCCGCGTCGGTCCCGCCTTGCGCCTTCCCGTCAGCGTCTATATCGCGGCAATCCTTGCTATGGGGATTTCAGCACTCACCCTGAGCAATGTCTGGGTTATCGGCGGCGCCGTGCTGTTCATGGCGTCCGACGGGCTGCTCGCCTCGGAAAAGTTCCTGCTGTCCGCCATCTCGCCGCACCGCGCCTGGATGCGCTACGCGGTCTGGGCGCTATATTACGCCGCCCAACTGGGGATCACGATGGGTTTCCTGCTGGGTTAGGACTCCAGCCTGGTGCGGCCAGCTCGAAGGCCGCGAAATCGAAGCCCGGCGCCACGGTGCAGCCGACCAGCGTCCATTCGCCCAGGCTATGTGCCGACTGCCACCAGCCTGCCGGCACGACGATCTGCGGCCGCTCGCCCGCCGCCAGTGCCGTGCCGAGCACCTGCTCGACCACCGGGCCGTCTTCCTCATGCATCGACAGCGCCAGCGGGGCGCCGGCATAGAAGTGCCAGACCTCGGCCGCATCCTTGACGCGGTGCCAGGCCGACAGTTGCTCTTGCTCCAGCAGGAAATAAATCGCGGTCGAATGGCCGCGCGCACCCTCCACGCCATCGCGGAAGGTCTCGGCATACCAGCCGCCTTCCGGATGCGGTTTCAGGCCGAGCGTTGCGATGATTTCGGCGGAGGTGGTCACGGTTTCCAGACCATCAATGGCGCTCAGAAATTATCCTTGCGCTTGCGTATCTCGGCGAACACTTCGACGTCGGATGCTTTCTCCATGCCGAGATGCTTGCGGATTGCCGGATCATGCCAGCGCAGGAACGGATTGGTCGACAGTTCCTCGCCGATCGTGGTTGGCAGCGTCGGCTTGCCATCGGCGCGCAGCGCCTCGATTTTCGCGGCGCGTTCCTTCAGTGCCGAATTGGTCGGGTCGACGGTCAGCGCGAAGCGGGCGTTGGAAAGCGTGTATTCATGGCCGCAATAGACGACCGTCTCGGCCGGAAGTGCCGCGAGCTTCTTCAACGAATCGTACATCACCGGCGGCTTGCATTCGAACAGTCGGCCGCAGCCGAGCGCGAACAGCGTGTCGGCGGTGAACGCCACTTTCGACGCCGGCAGATGATAGGAGACATGGCCCGCCGTGTGGCCGGGCGTGGCGATCACGTCGATCCTCTCCTCGCCGAGGTGGATGACCGAGCCTTGCTCCACGGTTTCGTCGATGCCGGGGATCTTGGCCTTTTCCGCCTCCGGCCCGACGATGCGCAGCTTGAAGCGTTCCTTCAGCGCCAGATTGGCTTCGACATGGTCGACATGGTGATGGGTGGTCAGGATCATCGTCGGCGTCCAGCCGGTACGCTCGATCGCAGCCAGGATCGGCGCCTCCTCCGGCGCGTCGATAATCGCGGTCTGGCCGCTTTTGGGGTCGTGCACCAGCACACCGAAATTATCGCTGCGGCACATGAACTGTTCGATTTCAACCGGCATGGCGTCTCTCCTTTTTCGTCGCAGACATAGGGCGCTTGCCCGCGGATGTCATCCGCCTTTGTTGAACTTGGACAGCTTCGAAGATACCGTCCCGCGCATGCATTCCGATATCGTCGACCTCCGCTCCTTCTATTCGACCACGCTCGGGCAATTGGCCGAACGCTCGATCACCATGGCGTTGTCTTCGATATGGGCTGTAGTGCCCAATGAGCGGCTGGTCGGTCTTGGCTACACCTTGCCGTGGCTGGAGCGGTTCGGCACCGACGCGGAGCGCGTCTTTGCCTTCATGCCGGCGACGCAAGGCGCGGTGGTCTGGCCGACCACGGGGCCGACCGCGACCGCGCTGGTCTTCGATGAGGAATTGCCGCTGGTCGATGCCTCCATCGACCGGATGCTGCTTGTCCATTCACTCGAACATGCCGAGAACCCGCGCGAGACGCTGAACGAAATCTGGCGGGTGCTGTCGCCCGCCGGCCGCGTCGTTATCGTCGTGCCAAACCGGCGCGGTGTCTGGGCCCGTTTCGAGCATACGCCGTTCGGCAGCGGCAGGCCTTTCTCGCGCGGCCAACTCACCGAATTGCTGCGCGAAGCAAACTTCACGCCCGCCGCCTGGTCCGATGCCCTGTTCTTCCCGCCATCGCGGCGACGCTTCATGATGCAGCTCCACAACGTGCTGGAGCGCGCCGGCCGCAGGCTCTGGCCGATCTTTTCCGGCGTCATCGTGGTCGAGGCGCAGAAGCGGCTCTATCAGGGCGTGCCGGTCGTCCAGCGCGCCTCTCGCCGCGTCTTCGTGCCGGTTTTCTCCCCACATGGCGCCACAAGGCTCGGCCGGATATCGCGGGCCGGGAACGGATCATTGCCGGTCCGTCGATGACGTTTTCGTGATCGGAATCGCGCTTTTTCTCGCCTATCTGTCGAGGACGGGTTCGCTACCCGATTGAGTCGACTTGTTCACCGGTTTCAGCACCGCTTTTCGAATCCAAGGACTTCACCAATGGCTGATCATCCGGATTTCGAGGCCAAAGCCAGGCCGATTGCCGCGTCGATCGAGGCCAGCAGCCTGCGCGACCAACTGGCGACGATCAAGCTGGCGCTGGGTACCTCGCCGATCCGCAAACAACTGCTCTGGGCCAGCATCGGCATAGTCGCCGTCATTGTGGCAACCTCGATCGGGCAGGTCCTGCTCAATCGCTGGAACGAGCCCTTCTACGACGCGCTGGCGCGGCGCGACATGCAGGGTTTTCTGCACCAGCTTATGATCTTTGCCGCCATTGCCGGCGGGCTTGTGGTACTCAATGTCGGCCAGACCTGGCTCGACCAGATGATCCGGCTGAAGCTGCGCGAGGCGTTGACCCTCGACCTGATCGGCGAATGGATGCGGCCGGCGCGCGCCTTCCGGCTTGCCAACGCCGGCGCCATTGGGGTCAACCCCGACCAGCGGCTGCAGCAGGATGCCGGGCATCTCTCCGATCTTTCTACCGGTCTCGGCATAGGGCTATTGCAGTCATTCATTCTGCTTGTTTCCTTCGTCGGCGTCTTATGGTCGCTGTCTTCGGGCTTCGTTTTCCATATCGGCGGCTATTCGCTGGCCATTCCGGGCTACATGGTGTGGGCCGCGATCCTCTATGCCGGCACCGCCTCCTGGCTGAGCTGGCTGGTCGGACGGCCGCTCATCCGCTTCAACAGCGACCGCTATACGCGTGAAGCGGAGCTGCGCTCCTCGGTGGTCCGCGTCAACGAGAATGTCGATGCCATAGCGCTTGCGCACGGCGAGGCCGACGCGAGACGACGGCTGGAGTTCGACCTCGGCACGGTGCTGGGCGCGATGCGGCGCATCTATAGCGCCCAGATCAATCTTTCCTGGGTGACCGACACCTATGGCTGGATCACTGTCGTCGCGCCGATCCTCGTCGCCTCGCCGGTCTATTTCGCCGGCGATATCAGCTTCGGCGGGCTGATGATGGCTGTCGGCGCCTTCAACCAGGTGCATTCCTCGTTGCGCTGGTTCATCAACAATATCGGCGGTATCGCCGATTGGCGCGCCACGCTGATGCGCGTCGCCGATTTCCGCATCGCGCTTGTTGAAACGGATGTGCTGCACGACGCCGAAGAGCGCATCACGATCGGCGAAAACCCGAATGGCAGGCTGACATTCGAGAACCTCGAGATTGCGTCGCGGGATGGATGTACGAAGCTCGCCGAGGCCCATGTCGAAATCCGCGCCGGCGAGCGCGTCATGATCACCGGAGATCCGCGCGCCGGCAAGACGCTGTTCTTTCGCGCCATTGCCGGTCTGTGGCCGTGGGGAAGCGGGCGGATCGGCATGCCGGCCGGAGAAGTGCCCGCCTTCGTTCCCCGCAAGCCCTATTTCCCGCTCGGCACACTGCGCGAGGTGCTCGACCACGCCAATGCCGGGGTAAGCGATGCCGAGATATCGGCGGTGCTTGCCGAGGTCGGTCTCGAGCGTCTGTCGTCCTCGCTCGACCGCTCCGCGCGCTGGGAGCGTGAATTGAGCGATGACGAGCAGCGCCTGCTTGCCTTTGCCCGGCTGGTCCTGCGGCAGCCGAAATGGGTGATCATCGACGAGGCTTTGGACACGTTCGACGGCGCGACGCTGAGGCGGGTGCTGTCGATGCTGGAGGCGCGCCTTGCCGACGCCGCGATCCTCAATATCGGCCGTGGCCAGCATAACAGTGAATTCTTTCCGCGCTCATTGGCGATCATGAAAGACGTCGGCCGACCAGCTCTCAAGCCAGTCCGTGTCAGGGCCGGCGCGATCGAGCCACCCCCGGCCGTCGCCGCGGCCTACCAAGAGACATAGCCGGCTATGCGCAGCCAAGCTTTATTTCGCCGTGATCGCAGCGAAAGATTGCCGGTATCGTTCGGAAGTCTGCGGCGTTGAACCCACGCTTGACGCGCTTAAAGCGCGTCCCGTTGAAGAGATTCATGCGACACGCTTTAAGTCTTTGTTTCTACGCATGTCGTTACCCCAGAACCGCTGCGCACTTTTGGGCGGCATGCATTAGCCTGCTTGCCTGCCTTGCCTGCGCTCAGGCAGCACCACTGGCCGCGCCTGCCGATACCATTGCCGTGGACGTCGAACTGGTGCTGGCGGTCGACATTTCGCACTCGATGGACGAAAGGGAATTCGCTCTGCAGCGCGCCGGCTATGTCGAGGCGCTGCGCCACCCCGATTTCATCAAGGCGGTCCGCTCGGGTGTGAAGGGTCGCATCGCGCTCGCCTATTTCGAATGGGCAGGCACCGTCCGCGACGATGCGCTCATTGCCTGGCAGGTCATCGACAATGCCGAGAGCGCCAACGCTTTCGCCGACAAGATCGAGGCCCGCCCGTTCAGGAGTTTTCGCGGCACCTCGATTTCCGGCGCGCTTGCCTTCGGCGCGAAGCTTCTCGGTGGAACCGCTTTCGACGCGACACGCAGGGTCATCGACATCTCAGGCGATGGCCCCAACAACATCGGCATGCCCGTCACCACGACACGCGACGCCGCGGTGGCAAACGGCATCGTCATCAACGGCCTGCCGATCCTGATCAACCCGTCGCCCAGCTTCAGCCATCTCGACCAATACTATGCCGAGTGCGTTACCGGCGGGCCTGGCTCTTTCGTGCTGCCGGTCTATGCCGCTTCCGAATTCGTGACCGCCATACGCCGCAAGTTGGTCCTAGAGGTCAGCGGTGTTGCCGACCCTTGGGCCGATCCCAAGGCCGATCACGGGACGATCCGGATCGACGCGGCGACACCGGTCGACTGTTTGCAAGGCGAGCGCGGCCGGCGGCTTTTCTCCGATCCGTATTTTCCAGAACTTAACCGATGAGCCTCTGGTTGGCTCTGGAGCAATTCCAGGAGAAGTGCGGAGCGGTTTTCCGTCCGGAATTGCGCAAAAACAAATACTTAGAGCGGTTCGGCGTTTCCGTGAAACGATGAAGTGCTCTAGGCCGGCCGCGCGCCATATTTGGTGCGGAACTCATCGTAGAGATCACGACGCCAGCGCCGGCCGCCGACGTAGCCGCGCAACAGTTGCGGCAGCGAGTAGCCGAGCGCTTTCGACGACCGGTTGGCCAGATAGCCGGCAAATGCCTGCGAAATCCTGCCCTTAATCGTATCGGCGATGATCTGCCGTGCGATCATGTAAGGCGGAATGTCGGGATAACGGTCGATGATGTAGGGATGTTTGCAGATCAGGTTTGCGTAGGCTTCGACATAGCCGTCGCGTTGTCGTGAAATCGAATTCTCCGAATTGTACTTTTTCCAGTCGACCTCTTCGGACAGTTGCGCGCCACTGCGCCCGGCGAAGCGCAACAGCAACTCGCGATCCTGCATCCGTGCGATGTCGCTGTCGTAGCCGCCGATCGCCAGCAAGGCCTCGCGCCGGGCGGTGATCGCCGACCCGGCTATGAAGATCGTCTGCGCGACCAACGCCCTTTCCAGCGTGTTCCGTGTCAGGAACGCGCCGCGGTTGATGCATTTGCTGCTGCGGTCGCCCTTCAGGGACACGAACGAACTGATGAGCACTTCAAGCGTCGGATTCTCCTCGAACCACGCCAGTGTCCGCTCCAGCCGGTTCGGCAAGTAGACGTCGTCGGAATCCAGGAATGTCACCACAGGCGCCCGCGCCCGTTCGATGCCGGCATTGCGGGCGGCGTTGGCGCCTCGCCATTTCGCGCCGACATAGATAAGGCGAGGGTCGCGGATGGCAGCCAGCGCCGCCTCCGTGCCATCGGTCGAGCCGTCGTCGACGACAATGTGCTCGAAGCGGGTAAGATTCTGCGCAAGCACGCTCTCCACGGCGCGCAAGACCGTGCTACGCCGATTGTGGGTCGGCGTGATCACCGTGATGAGTGGAGCAGGGTCCATCTCGGGCATGTCGCCTCAGCTACGCCCCGCGTTCCACAGCCATCGAATGGATTGGATGTTCGTTTCCATGCCCGCCCCCAGGATTGCGTTCGATTCGACGCTACAAAAAAGAAGCGATCATGTCATCACAAGTTATTGCGGCGGAACTCGTCGGGCATTGGCGAATTCTTGATGCCACGCTAGAGCCGTTTGGTGGCCGCTTCCTAATCCATTCAAAGAAACGACCGAAACCACGAACGCAGCAGCGCCTAACTATGTCCGACATAATCAGGCACGACTTCGATTTCATCGCCAATGAGACCCGCAGCGAAACTGAGTTGGCCCCAAAACGCCAAGCTGTAGAATGCCAGACCGACAATCAGGGAAAATGGAATTTGCCAAAGCGGCATGCCTGTCTGGCGGGCATGGCCAGTTACGCGTCGCATTGTGCGCCACGACATGGTGAACCATCGGCTGAACGATTTCACAATCCGCTGCGTGCGGCTGGGCGACTTCAGCTCCACAAACTTCCGGTCGGCATCGCGGCCTGTTACCAACGCGCGCCAGAAAAAGAACCGCCAACCACGTGGCGAGTAATGATAGACGCGTGCGTTGACGTTCAGAATCTTGTGGCCTGCACGTCGAAGCTCATGCGTCAGCAGAGTGCAAGAAACCTTGAATCCATTGTGTTTCGCAAAGGGATGGCTGACAATCCAGTCGCGCCGAAAGGCACTGTTATTGGCGTTGATCGCTCGCTTGTTAGCAAATCGTGCATCTGCCTCAGGCATAGGGAAAAACCAAAGCAGCGCGAACGTCCTGGAAAAGAAATCATCGTACGAAAGATATGTATATCCGTTCACGCAAATAATTTCAGGATCTTGAAACGGGTCAAGCAGAGTTGGGAGCCAGCCCGATTCTGCCACGGTATCCGAGTCGATGAAGATGACGATATCTCCATTGGTTGACAGGATGCCGTTGTTCTTGAGGTCGTAATATCGACCGCCTGGGCAAGCGGTGAAGATCAGGTCGGCAACCCGTTCCAACTGCGGCGCTTCAATTGTGATACTGCTACGCAGCGAGGCGGCGTCCTCATCTCGCCCGCCGTGGGAGATGACAACCTGCGGTCTTGCAAGACCAGCTGAGGAAACCACGGCGATTTCTCGAGCCAAGGCAGTCAGCCCAACGCCGATCTCGTCCCAGTCGATCGACTTGGCGTTATCCATTTCCACAACGAGTGAATAGGTTGGCTGTCCTTCAACCATCTTTGCACCGAAAATTTACCAGAGGCCAAGCGACTATAGTCGTCGCGGCCCGCGAAGATACTGGTTCCGGTTAGTTATGCAAAGGCACGCCTACTGATCAAGAAACACCGCAGTCCTCGGAGCGACCTGAGTTCTTGTCCATGTCTTAGCCCGTCGGTAAATCGGCTTGCAAACAGCCTTCGGCACTTCAACCGTCAGGGGCCGACGAAGGGGCGAACAACAGCTATCGCTTCAGCAAGAATACCGCTTGCTGGCCAAAGAAATTCCAGAACCACCATGGCATCGAGAGTCCGATTTTCTGACCATTGGCGTCGAGCGCCGTTGCCTTTTCCACCGTTGCGCCGAGCTCATCGCAGAGATTGACGAAGTCTCGGATGGTGCAGAAATGGATGTTGGGGGTGTCGTACCAGGAGTATGGCAGGTCCTTGGTCACCGGCATCCGCCCGTCGAGGAACAGCGAAAGGCGCACCCGCCAGTGGCCGAAATTGGGGAAGGAGACGATGGCGTGCTTGCCGATCCTGAGCAATTCGTCGAGCACCAGCTTCGGGTTGCGGGTTGCCTGCAAGGTCTGCGACAGGACGACGAAATCAAAACCCTTGTCTGGATAGAATTTGAGGTCCTTGTCGGCGTCGCCCTGGATGACGGACAGGCCGCGCGCCACGCATTCGTTGACGCCGCGTTGCGACAGTTCCATCCCGCGGCCGTCGACCTGCTTCGTCGCCTGCAGCAATTCGAGCAGCAGACCATCACCGGAGCCGACGTCTAGCACCCGCGCCTGCGCCGGGATGAGACCGGCGACGACTTCGAGGTCGACGCGCTGGGCGTGGTTGACACTCATGATCGTGCCTTTTGGTTAGCGCATGATCCTGATCCGAAAAGTCTGCAACTTTTCGGGGTCATGCGCGAATGCCTGGCGCATGATGCCGGTCCGGAAGGGCTGCAATTTTCAGGGATCATGCGCTGAGCCCCCTGGCGCGGGCCGCCGAGGCGATGAAGCCGTTGATGGCGGCAAACAGCTCCGGCTCGTCGAGCAGGAAGGCGTCGTGGCCGCGATCGGTCTCGATCTCGACGAAGGACACCGAGGCGCCGGCGGCGTTCAGCGCGTGAACGACCGAGCGGCTCTCCTCAGTCGGGAACAGCCAGTCGCTGGTGAAGGAGACCAGGCAGAAGCGGGTCTTGGTGCCGGCAAAGGCGTCGGCGAGCCGGCCGCCGTGGTCGGCGGCGAGGTCGAAATAGTCCATCGCCCGGGTCATGTAGAGATAGGAGTTGGCGTCGAAGCGGTCGACGAAGGTCATGCCCTGATGGCGCAGATAGCTCTCGATCTGGAAGTCGGCGTCGAAACCGAAGGTGAGCGCTTCACGATCCTGCAGGTTGCGGCCGAATTTCCGGTGCAGGGCGGCCTCCGACAGATAGGTGATGTGAGCGGCCATGCGCGCCACAGCCAGTCCCTTTTCCGGGCGCTTGCCCTGTTCGAAATATTTGCCGCCATGCCACTCCGGGTCGGCCATCACCGCCTGGCGGCCGACCTCGTGGAAGGCGATGTTCTGCGAGGAATGGCGCGCGCCGGTGGCGATCGGCAGTGCCGAGAAAACGCGCTCCGGGTAGCTCGACGCCCATTGCAGCACCTGCATGCCGCCCATCGAGCCGCCGAGCACCGAGAACAGTTTTTCGATGCCGAAATGGTCGACCAGCATCAACTGCGCCCGCACCATGTCGCGGATGGTGATGATCGGCAGGTCGAGCCCGTAGGGCTTGCCGGTGGCGGGATTGGTCGAGGCGGGGCCGGTGGAGCCGAGGCAGCCGCCGATGACGTTTGAGCAGATGACGAAGAAGCGGCTGGTGTCGATGATCTTGCCGGGGCCGATCAGCACCTCCCACCAGCCCGGCTTGCTGGTCACCGGATTGGTGCTGGCGACATGCTGGTCGCCGGTCAGCGCATGGCAGACGAGGATGGCGTTGGAGCGGGCGTCGTTGAGCGTGCCGTAGGTCTTGTAGGCAATCTGGAACGGTGACAGCAGCGTGCCGGCGTCGAGCTTGAGCGGCTTGTCGGCACCGAAACGCAACACCGGGCTCGACGGCTCGTCGGCCTCGTTGTTGGTTCTTTTAGTGCGTAGCGCGACCATCGCATCCTCTTACATCAACCCATCGCGCTTTTCCGAAAATCGATACCGATTTTCGGGTCGATGCGATTGTCCGGCCGGCTACGGACAACAAAAAAACCGGCATCGCCTTCGCAAAGCCGGTTACAGGATGCAAACGGCCCTTTAGCGAGTTGTTTAACGTGGCTGCAAGCCGACCGGCCAAATCACCACGGGATTTCGCCTTTCTTCTAGGACCGGCGCGGCCCGGCGTCAACGGCCAGTCGCTCACCCAATGCCAGTCGTTCACCCATGATAGCCGCCTCTCGACATTCCAGGCCACGGCTTGTATTTCCGCTGCGGCTTCCCCAGGCGGAAGCGTTCTCGACGGATTTTTGCAATATGAACCAGGCATCGGATCAGGCACGTCCAACGCCCCGCGCGGGGATCATGGACATCGAAGCCTATGTGCCGGGCAAAAGCACGGCGCCGGCCGGCGTTGCCAAGGTCCATAAATTGTCGTCGAACGAGAACCCGCTCGGCCCCTCGCCGAAGGCGATAGAAGCCGCGCGTGACGTCGCGGCCAAACTCGACATATATCCCGATGGCACCGCCAGGCGCCTGCGGGAGGCGATCGCCGAGGTGCATGGCCTCAACCCTGCGAACATCGTCTGTTCCAACGGTTCCGATGAGATTCTGGGCCTGCTTGCGCAGACCTACCTCGCGCCCGGCGATGAAGCTGTCATCACCGAACACGCCTTCATGGTCTACAAGATCTACATCCAGTCGGCAGGTGCTGTCCCGGTGTCGGTCCAGGAAACCAATGAGCGCGCCGACGTCGATGCGATCCTCGCTGCGGTGACGCCGCGCACCAGGATCATCTTCCTCGCCAATCCCAACAACCCGACCGGCACCTATTTGCCGTTCCAGGAGGTGCGCCGCCTGCATGCCGGCCTGCCTCGAAACGTGCTTCTGGTGCTGGATGGCGCCTATGCCGAATATGTCCGCCGCAACGACTATGAAGCCGGCGTCGAACTGGTGGCTGGCGCGGAAAACGTGGTCATGACCCGCACCTTCTCAAAGCTCGGCCTCGGCGGCGCGCGGATTGGCTGGATGTACGCGCCGATGCATATCATCGACGCGATCAACCGCGTGCGGGGTCCCTTCAACGTCAACGCGACGGCGATCGAGGCCGGCATTGCAGCGATCCGCGATCGTGCCCATGTCGAGCGCAGCGTGGCGCATAACGAGACCTGGCTGTCATGGGTGAGCGAGGAATTGACCAAGCTCGGGCTACGGGTGACGCCGAGCGTCGGCAATTTCGTCCTCATCCATTTTCCCGAGGACAAAAAACATTCGGCGGCAGCTGCGGACGATTACCTCTCCGCGCGCGGCTACATTTTGCGGCGCGTCTCCGGCTACGGCTTCCCGAATGCACTGCGCATGAGCATCGGCACCGAAGAGGCCAATCGCGGCGTTGTCGCCGCACTCACGACATTTCTGAAAAGCTGAAACCCCCGAAAAGCTGAAACAATGACATCACCGATGTTCGAAAAGATCGCGCTGGTCGGCATCGGCCTGATCGGCTCGTCGCTGGCCCGCGTCATCCACCGCGAAGGTCTGGCCCGCCACGTCGCCATCTCGACACGCAGCGAAACGACGCTGGCGCGGGCAAGCGAACTCGGCCTCGGCTCCTCCTACACGATGGACGCGAAAGAGGCGGTCCGCGATGCCGACCTGGTTATCGTTTCGGTGCCGGTCGGCTCTTCGGGCGAGGTCGCCGAGGAAATCGCACCGGCGCTAAAGCAGGGCGCCATCCTCACCGATGTCGGCTCGACCAAGGCATCGGTCATTGCGCAGATGCAACCGCATGTGCCTGATGGCGTGCATTTCATCCCCGGCCATCCGTTGGCCGGCACTGAAAAATCGGGCCCGGACGCCGGCTTTGCCGAACTGTTCGAAAACCGCTGGTGCATCTTCACGCCGTTGCCCGGCACGGATCCCGAGGCGCTGGAAAGACTCTCGGAATTCTGGCGCCGCTGCGGCTCCAACATCGACACGATGGATCCCCAGCATCACGACATGACACTGGCCATCGTCTCGCATCTGCCGCACATCATCGCCTACAACATCGTCGGCACTGCCGACGACCTGGAGTCGGTGACGAAATCCGAGGTCATCAAATATTCAGCCTCCGGCTTTCGCGACTTCACGCGCCTTGCCGCTTCCGACCCGACCATGTGGCGGGATGTCTGCCTGCACAACAAGGATGCCATCCTCGAAATGCTGGCGCGGTTCTCGGAAGATCTGGCCTCGCTGCAGCGGGCGATCCGCTGGGGCGACGGCGAAAAGCTGTTCGACCTGTTCACCCGCACCCGCGCCGTGCGCCGCTCGATCATCGAGGCCGGCCAGGACATCGACGTACCGGACTTTGGCCGGCAGGCAGTCGAGCATCCCGCAAAGCAGTAGCCTGTCTCGACCGCCAGGCCGTTAGTCCGCCGGCCAGTGAGCCGCCATCATGGCCAGCGTCTCGGCTCTGTCCGGCGCGCCCAGCCTGCCGCCGAAGCGCTGGCATTTGAGCGCGGCGGCGGCGCTGGCAAACCGCAACGTCCGTTCGATCGGCATGGCCTCCGCCAGGGCGACGGCAAAGGCGCCGTGAAACACGTCGCCGGCGGCAAGCGTATCCACCGCCTTGATCCTTGGCGCCGCGACATGGCGCACGGACCCTACCGAGCGGTCGAACCACCAGCTTCCCGCAGCGCCGCCCGTCACCGCGACAAATGCATCGGTGCGTCTGGCCAGCGCTTCACAGGCCCTTTGCGGGCTTTGCTCATCGCCGCAGAGGATGAACGCTGCCGGCTCCGACGCGACGACGTGCGAGGCCAGCGGGAACAGACGTTCCAGCACGTCCCGTGGCGCGGTGTCGGCGTCCAGTATGGCCGGACGGCCGATTGCGCGCGCTGCCGCCAGGACCACAGCTGCAGCGCCCGGCCAGCGCACGTCGACCAGGACGGCGTCGAATGCGGTGAGGTCCTGGGTGGGGAGCGCCTCGGGGTCGGCCTGGGCGAGCTTGTCGTAGAATGGAACGATGATGCGCTCGCCATGTGTGTCGACCAAGATGGCCGATAGCGCCGACCGCGCGCCGCTGACGCGCCGGACAAAGCTGCAATCGACGCCCTCGGCCTCGATCCCGGCGACCAGCTGATCGCCGACGGAGTCGTCCCCCGCGCTCGCCCACAGCGATACGTCCGCGCCGAGGCGGCTCGCGGCGCAGGCCGCGCTCGAAGCCATGCCCGAGGCGATCTGGACGCCGTCGGACGCGATGAACTTGCCCTGACGCGTCGGAAGCGTGTCGACGCGAAGGATCGTATCGAGCGTCAGCGCGCCAACACTCAGGAGCTTCACCGGGCTGTTCATTTATCTTCCTGTTTGACCGTGATCTTTTCCGAACTGGAGGATTCGCAATCATGGGTCTAATCGACCGGTTTGATCCTGCCCAGCGGGATAAAACCGAGCGAGGCCTTGCCCTTGACGATCTTGAGCGGCATCGACGGTTCGTTGCCAAGCAGCGCCAGCCCGGCAAAGCCGGTTTTGATCTGGCTCTTCTGCTCGGGAATGGCCTTGCCGAGGATGGCCGCCACGGCCTTCGGGTCACTAAGCCTGATCATCAGGTCGGCGTCGATCAGCCCATCGGCATCGACCGAAACCGGTCCGGAGACGGTGACGCGCGCGGTCCCCGACGATAGATCGAGCTTGCCTATATCGACCGCCTGGCCGCGCAAGCTCTTTGGCTGCGTCTTGATCAGAGCCACGCCGTTCTTCAGTGTCACGTCGCCGCTGCCGTCGAGCGGCGGCAACACGCGGCCACCGATCGCCCCTGGATCGATTTCGAGATCGGTAAAACTCCCGGCATAGTCGATGTCCTGGCCGTTCGGACGCAATTGTCCGGCCGCCGTCCCGGCGCTGAACAGCTCGACCGGGTCTGTGCCATCCGCCGGATCGGTCTGGCCGGACAGGCCCTCTGCCTCCAGTGAAACGCCCCGGGGCAGCGGCCAGGACAATTTCAGGTTCGCTCGCAGATTATCCCAGTCGATCCACAGCGGCGTCATCCCCGGGGCTGAGGTCCTGAGCGGTCCGCGCAAGTCGGCGCTAGGCGACAGGATTTGGGTGATGTGCGTAACCGCGTTGAGACTGCCGAGCGAGGCGGCGACGTTCCTAGTGTCGTCCTGATAAGCCAGACTATCGCAGGAAATGGCGAAGCTCGAGGGATAGCCGCTGACCGTGAGATTGGCGCAGTCCGCCTCGATGCCATTGCCGTTGAGCTCGGTGACTGCTTTGGCGGCTTCGCTCTTGACCTTGTCTGCCAGGTAGAACCAGCCGGCGCTGTAGAGGCCGAACAGCACGACGATGAAAGCGCCAAGCCAGAAGAGGCGGCGGCGAAAATTCGGCGGGCGCTCGTCACTTGACGTCATGCTGCGGCTCTCGTTAACGCGTGTTGCAGAGGGGACTGTCGTTTCCGGCAACATCGGGTAGACGGAGACGGATTTTAAAAACACCGATTCCAGTGCGGTGCTGCAACCAGGCTTGGCGATATGGGCGATTTTTGGGTTTTTGGCTACGGCTCGCTGATCTGGCGGCCGGGATTTGCGCATGTCGAGACGCGGCGCGCGCGTCTTCACGGCTATCGGCGGTCGCTGTGCGTCTACTCCTTCGTGCATCGCGGCACGCGCGAACGGCCCGGGTTGGTGCTCGGCCTCGACCGTGGCGGCTCCTGCATCGGGCTGGCTTTCCGCGTCCCCGGCGATCTGCGCAACGAGGTCATCACCTATCTGCGCGAGCGCGAGCTGGTCACCAATGTCTATCTCGAGCGCACACTTAGCATTCGCCTCGACAATGACGGTATGAACGTGGGCGATACGAACGGGGGCGAGATTGTCCCGGCGGTCGCCTATGTTGTCGACCGCACCCACGAGCAATATGCCGGCGCGCTCGATGCGGCGGATGCCGCGACCGTCGTTCGCGGCGCCGTCGGCCAGTCAGGAAAGAACGAGGACTACGTGTCCAGCACGCTGGAGCACCTCGAGGCGCTGGGGATCCGCGACCACTGGCTGGAAGAGGTGGCGAAACGGATCGGGTCGTGATCGCTTTCGCTGTTGACCATGATCTTTTCCGAAAACCGGTTCCTACTTTTTCGCTGACCTTCGGTTCGGGTGATGGTCCGGGCTACATCCTGAAAATCTGTTTTCCGAGATCGGCGCGGTCCAGGCTGTTTGTCACGGCGAGCTTGAACTCCGACAGCGGATGGATGCCGCCGACATGGACATGGAAATCGGGTTGGCCGAAGGTATCGACAATCTCGTGCAACACTGGCCGGTCGGCTTCGACAGGCGGCGAAAAGAAGTAGCGGTAGATATTTGCCCTGATCTCGACGCCGCTCAGCAGCACGTCGAAATTGTGCAGTTCGAAACGCTCGGCGCTCATGCCGCCATTGATGACCATCTGCCCGCCCATCGCGAGGGCGCGGATCAATTCGCCACTGACGGGTCCGCCGACATTATCGATGATCCCGTTCAGCCCCGCGCCGGCCGTGATTTCCATGACCGTCTCTCTGATGCCGGCCTCCAGGTCCGAAAGATCGAGGATGGCCGCGGCACCAAGCCGCTTCAGGTCGAGCCTGTCGTGAGAGCGTCGCACGAGCGCGATCACCTTGATGCCGCGCCGTTGGGCAAACTGCATCACCATCGTCGAAACCGATGAATAGCCGGCCGTGACGGCCAGCCACTGTCCAGGCTGCACGCGGGAGTCCGCCAAGAGGTCCCAGGCGGTGATGGGATTCACCATCTGCCCGGCGCGTTCGAGCGGATAGTCGGCGGGTAGCGGGATCAGCCATTCGGCCGGAACGGCCGCATATTCGGCCCAGCTGTCGTAGTAGCTGAACGCGACAAGCGTGCCCGGTTTCAAAGCGACGTTCGCGCCAACGGCCTCGACAATGCCGGCGCCATGGTTTCCGGCCACCTGCCGGGGGAAATGCGGCTTCTTCGGTTCGGGGTAGAGGTTCTGGATGAACAGGAAGTCGCCAGGGTTGACCGAGGCGGAGACCATCCTGACCAGCACCTCGCCGTCGCCAATTCGCGGCATGGGCACGTCGCCGAGATAGAGCACGTCCCGCGGCGAGCCGATTGCGTCGAATACAATTGCTTTCATGTTGGTCTCCAGTAACGGGCGATCTGGGGCAAGCAGCCTGGACGTCACCAGATTGCAGCACCGGTGTTTGCATCGGTGTCGCGGAACCTAAGGTGGCTGGCAAAAATCGGAATTGGCAGATTTGACAATCTATATGCTAAACTTGCCATAGCTGTTCAAAGGAGGCATCTTGGACAACCGCCCCCTCCATGCCGTGATCTGGCTGCCGTCGACCTTCTATTCGGCCGTCGCCGCGACACTTGTCGAAATGTTCGAGCTGGTGAACACCATTCGCGGCGCGCCGGCGATTTCCTTCGAATTCGTGGCGCGGCAGGCTGACGCCACGACGACGCCTGGGATCTCCTTTCACACCAGACGCAAACCCTCGCAGCGCATGGACCTGCTGATCCTGCTGGCCATGCCCGGCATGCAAATCCCGGAGCTTGTTGCCGCGCTGGAGGAAGAGAGCCGCCACGCCGCACCGCTTATCGCAAGCGCGCAGCGCGACGGCGCCATCATCGCCGCGCATTGCGGGGCCGGTTACTTCCTGGCAGACGCCGGTCTTCTCGACCGAAAGCGCGCGACGATCTCCTGGTGGCTGAAGACGGATGCCCAGCGCCGCTTTCCAAAAGTGCGGTGGGACGCTTCACGTGTGCTGATCGGGGACGGACGGATCTACACTTGCGGCGGCGGCTTTTCAGGCCTGGAGCTCGGCAAGGCGATTCTGCGCGATCTTGGCTTCGCCAGGGAGGAGCGCCTGGTTCGCAAATTGCTGGTGCTGCCACCGTCGCGGCAGATCCAGACACCTTACGAGTTCCCGCTCGCCGATCTGCCGCCTACGCAAGAGGCGTTCCGCGACCGGCTCGAAGCCTTGTCCAGAAAACAGCTCGGAGCGCTCGACCTTGCGTTCCTTGGTGCGCAACTCGGTCTGTCGCCGCGAACGCTGGCGCGCCGGTTTTTCGATGAATTGCACACCACTCCCGGCCGATGGATTCAGGACCGGCGCCTTGAGGCCGCGAAAACACTTCTTGAAAGCACCAAGCTCGGCATTGCCGAAATATGTTACCAGGTCGGATACCGGGATACGGCGTCATTCAGCCGCCTTTTCAACCGCGTGGTCGGGTTGCCGCCTGGTGAATACCGGCGCCAAAGCCAGTAGACATCGGCTGGAACGTCGAGCGCGGCGGTCGCGCCTTTGTGAAGGCTGGCTGGTCGGAAAAGTTGGCCAGGCCTTTGACGTTGCCACGCCGCGACATAGGTTAAGCGAGGGCTTCTCGCCCCCATTCTTTCCATTCCCCACGGAGATCAGTCTTGCAGAAACGTCGTCTCGGTCAAACCGACCTGTCCATCGCGCCGCTGGTTCTGGGTGGCAACGTCTTCGGCTGGACCGCCGACGAGAAAACCTCTTTCGACCTGCTCGACCGCTTCGTCGGCGCCGGCCTCAACGCCATCGACACCGCCGATTCCTATTCGCGCTGGGTTCCCGGCAACAAGGGCGGCGAATCCGAAACGATTATCGGCAAATGGATGAAGAGCCGCGGCAATCGTGACAGGGTCGTGGTGATCACCAAGGTCGGGTCGGATATGGGGCAGGGCAGGAAAGATCTCTCCGCCGCCTATATAGAAAAGTCCATCGACGCGTCGCTGAAGCGGCTGCAGACCGATGTCGTCGATCTCTATCTGTCGCACTGGCCGGACCCGACCACCCCCTACGAGGAAACGCTCGGCGCCTACGAAAAGCTGCTCGAAAAAGGCAAGATCCGCCACGTCGGTGCCTCCAATCTCGACGCCGGCCAGTTGCGCGCCGCGCTCGACGTGGCAAGCCTGCGGGGCCTGCCGCGCTACGCGGTGCTGCAGCCGGAGTACAATCTCTATGACCGCGCCGCCTTCGATGGGCCGCTCCGCGATTTGTGCATGGCCGAGGATATCGGCGTCATCACCTATTTCAGCCTCGCCAAGGGGTTTTTGAGCGGCAAGTACCGCAGCGAAGCCGATCTCGGCAAAAGCGCGCGTGGCGACGACGTGAAGTCCTACCTCAACGCACGCGGCATGCGCATCCTGGCGGCACTCGACGCGGTGTCGGCGCGTCACGCGGCCAAGCAGGCGGACGTGGCGCTCGCCTGGGTGATCGCGCGGCCCGGCGTCACGGCGCCGATCGCCAGCGCCACGACGCTGGACCAGGTCGACAGCCTCGTCCGCGCCGCATCGTTGAATCTCAGTCCTGACGATATCGCCGAGCTCGACAGCGCGAGCGCATAGAAGCTAGCGCGAAGCGGCGGCCGGCTCAAACGCCAGCCAAGGATCGTGCGCGGCCTGCGCCGGATGGCTCCGCACGATCGTTCAAGACGCCCTGGTCTGCCCTGCCATACGATTGGTCGCATCGCGTCGGGATACTGGTATACAGATGGCCGAACAGGTCTTTTCCCATCCGGAACTATGGCAGCAATTGCTGGCGCTTGTGCTGGCATCGACGGTCGTGATGGGCAGTCCGGGGCCGGCGACGATAAGCGTCACCGCTGTTGGCGCGGCCTTCGGTCTGCGCGGTTCGCTCCGCTACGCCTCGGGCATCATCCTTGGCACGGTCGCAGTGCTTTTGGTCGTGGCGACGGGCATCACGGCCATGCTTGCCTCTGTGCCGGGGCTCACACCGCTTTTGGCGGTGGCGTCCGCTGCCTACATCCTCTACCTCGCCTTCAAGATAGCAACGGCTCCGCCTCTGGCTGCGCGTACCGGCGGGGCGGCACTTCCCACCTTCCTGGGCGGCTTTCTTCTGGCCGTCGCCAACCCGAAAGCCTATGTGGCGATTGCCGCCGTGTTCGCCGGCACGTCGGCCGCCGGTGAGCTCGATGCAGGGCTCAGGCTGGCGGTCCTCGTCTCGATGATCGTCGCCATCCATGTCATTTGGCTTCTCGCCGGTGCCGCGTTTGCGCGCTTTCTGCGCAAGCCGCTGGCCTCGCGGATCATCAATCTGACGTTTGCGGCGACACTGGTTCTGACCACGGCGCTGGCTGTGATTCCCTAGGGACTTGCCGGTCAGACGGGCGGTTCAGGCCGGGTTGTCGGGGCCAATTCCCTCAGCCGCTTCACTGCCGTCGGCGGCATGGACGGCGGGTTCGGCGCACGGGACGCATCGACGAGCAGCTGGTCGCAGGCGGCTTCCGTCTCGCCGATCAGCCGTTCCATGAATTCCTGCTTGTCCAACCCCGGCGGGATCGGCGGCAGGAACCGGGCCTTGATCGTGCCGGGATAGCGCAGGAATTTCCGCCGCGGCCAGTAGAGGCCGGCGACATGGGCGACCGGCACCACCGGAATGCCAAGCTGCGCATAGATTTCGACGATGCCGTATTTGTAGGCCGGCTCGTCGCCCGGCGCCCGGCGTGTGCCCTCGGGATAGATGATCAGCTGGCGGGGATTGCGCGCCAGCTCCTGTTTGGTCGCGGCGACCACCGCTTTCAACGCCTTCGAGCGGCTGCCGCGGTCGACCGGGATCATCCGCATTTTCAGGATGTACCAGCCGAAGAACGGGATCCAGGTCAGTTCCCGTTTCAGGATGTAGATCGGATCCTGCAGGAAGGGGAAGAAGGCGATCGCATCCCAGAAGGATTGGTGCTTGGGTGCCAGGATGAAGGAACCCTCAGGCAGGTTTTCCTGGCCGGTGATCTCGCTTTTGGTGCCGGCGATCTTGTCGTAGAGCCACATGCTGGTGCGCGACCAGAATTTCGGCACGAACCAGGCGCGGTGGCGCGGCGACAGGAAATAGTACGGAGTCCAGATGATCATCTGGACGATCAGATTGACGTAGAAGACGAGGTTGAACGCCAGCGAGCGGATATGGAGCATGTGGGAAGTGCCCGGTGAGGAAGTGTGCGTTGGTTACACCAAGCGTGGGCAAAAAGGAAACGGTGCGAGATCGATCCGAACCCGCTATCCGTTCGTCAGGCCTGCCACGTCGCTTGCACCAGCCGCTTCTTCAGGCGAGGGGCGGCGAAATCAAGGAACGCACGCAGTTTCACCGGCAGCAGATCCTGGCCGGCGTGCACGAGACTGACCGGCCATGGCTGCGGCTCGAATGCCTCCAGCACGGTGCAGAGTGTGCCGGACCGCACCGCAGCAGTGATCTGGTAGGAAAGCACCCTCGTCATGCCGGCGCCGGCAATCGCGGCATCGATCGCCGCTTCCGCAGTGTTGACCCGAAGCCGTGAGCGGATCGGAACAGCGAGTTCGGTCTTGCCGGTGGCAAAGGTCCACGTGGCGGGAGCGGTGAGCCCCTCGAAGGTGATGCAGCTGTGTGACGCAAGGTCTTTCGGGGTCTCCGGCGTGCCGTGTTCGGCCAGATAGGCCGGCGTCGCGCAAACAACGCGCCGGATCGAGCCGATGCGGGTGGCCACCAGGCTCGAGTCGGGAAGCTCGCCTATGCGGACGGCGAGATCGATGTGCTCCTCGGTCAACTGGGTTATCCGGTCCGCAAGCATCAGGCGGATAGCCACGTCGGGGTAGGCGGCGAGGAAGCCGGTGACGACCGGCAGCACATGCAGGCGGCCAAAGACGATCGGTGCGGTGATGATCAGTTCGCCCGTCGGGGCGCTGTATTCGCCGGCGGCGGTACGCTCGGCCTCGCCGACCTCGTCGAGTATGCGATGACAGGCAGCGAGGTAGGCATGACCGGCGTCGGTCAGCGTCAGCTGGCGCGTCGAGCGGTTCAGGAGACGCGTCTTCAGATGCCGCTCCAGGTCGGAGACCTTGCGGCTGACCGTCGCAAGCGGGATGCCGAAACGGCGTCCGGCGGCCGAAAGGCTGCCGGCCTCCACAGCGGCGACGAAAAGCGACATAGCCTCGAGGCGATCCATGCTTCTCCCGGGAAATGGAAGGATTGATTGCAAATATGACAGCTACATCCAAAACATGGAAGGGTCCATGTTTGACGGCGAAGCTGATCAACGAGAAGGAATGCCGATGCCCCGTATCCCTACACCCGCGTCCATAGAGGCCGCGCCTGCTGCGTCGCGGCCGATGCTGCATGCCGTCGAGAAGCAACTCGGCGTCGTCCCAAACCTCTTCAGGCTCGTTTCCAATAGCCCGGCTGCGCTTGAAGGCTATCTCGGTCTGTCCGGAGCGCTTGCCAAGGGCCGCCTGCCCGCGCCGACGCGCGAGCGCATCGCTCTGGCGGTCGCCGAGATCAATGGCTGCAGCTACTGCCTTTCCGCCCATACCTATCTCGGCAAGAACCTCGCCAAGCTTGACGATGCCGAGATGGTCGCCAATCGTGCGGGCGGGTCCAACGATCCCAAGGCCGCCGCGGCCGTGCTTTTCGCCGCCAAGATTGCGCGCGACCGCGGCCATATCGGTGACGAGGATCTCAGCGCCGTCAGGCTCGCAGGCTACGACGATGCGCAGATCATCGAGATCGTCCAGCATGTCGCTCTCAATGTCTGGACCAACTATGTCAATGAGGTTGCTAGGACGGAGATCGACTTTCCGGTCGTTTCTGTCCGCAAGGCAGCCTGAATTTCAGCGACCAGTGTGTCGGTTTTGGAAAATCCGATGCTCAAACAAAAGAGATAGAGCGGCGGTACGGTTCGACTTGAAAGCCCGCCGCTCTAGCCCAACACAAGG
>NZ_RZTJ01000001.1:615444-665452 GCF_003997065.1 Mesorhizobium sp. M6A.T.Ce.TU.016.01.1.1
GTCAAAACCCCCCCCGCCGCTCCCGCCATTCACCGCCGAGACTGCCGCACAGAAGGCACGCATGGCGGAGGATGCGTGGAACTCCCGTGATCCGACACGGGTCGCGCTTGCGTACACAATCGACAGCCGCTGGCGCAATCGGGCCGAATTCCTGCAAGGGCGCGACGCCATCCAGACCTTCCTCACACGCAAATGGGATCGCGAACGCGACTACCGGCTCATCAAGGAGGTCTGGGCGTTCCGCGACAATCGTATCGCCGTGCGTTTCGCTTATGAATGGCACGACGACAGCGGCTCGTGGTTTCGCAGCTACGGCAATGAGAACTGGGAGTTCGATGAACATGGATTGATGCGCTTGCGCATCGCCAGCATCAACGACCTGCCGATCCACGAGGCCGACCGCAAATATCATTGGCCGCTTGGCCGCCGGCCGGACGATCATCCCTCTCTGTCGGAGCTCGGCCTTTGAAGGAGGCTTTTCCATGAATGCTCACGTCTTCACCAGCGATGTCGCCTTTACGCCAACCGTCAAGGCGATCCAGGCCCGCAAAGGCTCACGCGATGCCTATGCCCGCGTCGAGGAGCGCGGCGGCTGGCAAGCTGATATCACGCCCGATCTCGCCGCCTTTATCGAGGCGCAGACCAGCATCTTCCTGTCGACGGCCAATGGTGACGGCCAGCCCTACATCCAGCATCGCGGCGGGCCGGCCGGCTTCCTCAAGGTGCTCGACGAGCGGACGATCGGGTTCACGGATTTCTCCGGCAACAGGCAATTCATCACCCAGGGCAATCTGGACGACAACCCCCGCGCTTTTCTGTTCCTGATCGACTATGCACACCGGCAGCGCATCAAGATCTGGGGCAGTGCGCGCGTCGTCGAGGACGACGCCGACCTGATGGCGAAGCTGATGCCGGAAGGCTACAAGGCGCGCCCCGAGCAAATCATACTGTTCACGGTTTCGGCCTGGGATTCCAATTGCCCGCAGCACATCCCACAGCGTTTCGAAGCGGCCGATGTGGCGGCGGCGCTGGCCGAACGGGACAATCGTATCGAACGTCTCGAACAGGAGATCGCGCGCCTGCGCGGAGCCTCTAGCGCCAAGGAATGATACCGCTGCCGGTTTCAGATCGGCTCAGCAGCCTCGGCCAGCGCGATGCCGGTTGGCGTTGGCTTCACCGGCACGATGCCCCGCGCCAGCGCCAGCAGATATTTGTTGTATTCGGTGAACAGCACGCGCAGCGCCCTGGGCTTGGTCAGCCAGCCGCCATTGCCAAGATTGCTGTTGACCACCGGATAGGGTTCGAGCTTGGCCTTGTGCAGCAGCCGGCCCATTTCCAGCAGGCTGCGCGGCATGTGATAGTTGTTGGTGACGAGGATCACGGTGCCATAGGCGTGGTCCTCAACCCATTTGGCGCTTTCCTCGGCATTGCCGATCGTGTCGAGCGCGGCGCGGTCGATGTCGACGCAGCAGGAAAAGAGTTTCTTGTCGCCACGGGTCGCGACCTGAAGCTGGCGGCGGCTGGCGGAAGGATGCACGCCGCTGATCAGCAGCCGCTCGCCCTTGCCGGACGCAAGCAGACCCATGGCGGCGTCGAGACGCGAATGGCCGCCGGTCAGCACGATAATGGCATCGGCTTTTGCCGGATTGGTAGGCGTCGCGAGACGGCTGACGGTGTTGGCGAACCAGCCGAAGCCGCCGGCAAACAGCGTTGCCAGCACGAGCAGAAAGAAAGCGGAGATGCGCAACGCGCCCGCCAATCGGCTGGGCTTGGCGCGCTCGCGGGAGCGCGTAATCACCAAGGGCAACTGTCCAGCCATTCCGCTCGAGTCGCGCGCGTCCATCATCTTATCGTTAACCCCGAAATGCGGCGTTTAGTAGGTGAAAAAGCACACATTACGTTACGCTAATTCTCTATCCGTGATCACCCCGCGTCGGGTTGGCGGACATCGATGTCGCTGAGATAGGTGACGACGGTGACATGGGAGGTTGCCGCCGTCAGCGCACCGATGACCAGCACCATGAGGACGACGCCGAAATAGCCTGCCGAACCGATGGCGAAATTGCCGAACAGTGCGGTTGCCTGATCGGCCTGCGGTGTTGCCATGTTGCGCGATGACCACCATGAGAAGACGATGAAGACGAGCACCGCCGCCGCACCCCCGGCGGCTGCGCCCTTCATGCCGGTAACAAGAAAGTGGTGGCGGAATTCGCGCGCGATGAAGCGCGCTTCGGCGCCGACGAAATGCAGCACCTCGATGATGTGGCCGTTGCCGGCCATTGCGCCGCGCGTCGCAAACACCACGGTCAGCACGGTTGCCGACAGCATCAGCGCCAGCACGGCGATGCCGATGGTCACCGTGGTGCGGGCCATGGCCACCAGCCGGTCGACCCAGGTGCGATGGTCGTCAAGCGAGGCACTAGGCAGTTTCGGCGTGATCGCGGCGCGCATTGCGGCGAAATCGGGCGGGTTGCTCTCGTCTATGGTGACGATGATCAGACGCGGCACCGGCAAGTCGTCGATATTGAGACCCGAGCCGAGCCATGGCTCCAGTAGCCGCGCCGTGGCGTCGCGGTCGACGATCCTGGCGCTCTTGACGCCAGGAAATTCGCCGGCGATCTGCGAGGCCTGGGCAAGCGCTGCCTCCATGTCGAGGCCGTCTATCGGCTTGATCTGGATCGTCGCCTCGCGTGAGATCTGGTTCTCCCAGACCGAGGCGGTATCACGCACCAGCGTCACCGCGCCGAAGGTCAGACAGGAGAGGAACGTCATGATGGCGATGACCAGGACCAGCGCCCGGCCGGCGATGTTCTGTGCCGGCACGATCGGCGCCATCTTGCGCTGAACGCGCTGCGTCGTCCCCGCCCTCTCGGCGTGTTGGTCTTCGGCGTGTTCAACGGAAAGGTTAGTCATAGATATCCAGCCTTCCGCCGGCCAGGATCATGCGCCGTGCATCGACCTGTTCCATCAGGCCGAGGTCGTGGGTTGCAATCACCACTGCGGTGCCCAGCCGGTTGAGTTCGATGAACAGCCGCAACAGGCGCCGCGCCAGCGGCGGGTCGACATTGCCGGTCGGCTCGTCGGCAAGCAGGATCTCGGGCTGCTCGATCAGCGCCCTGGCGATTGCGGCGCGCTGCTTCTCGCCGCCGGACAGCACCGGCGGCAGCACATGCATGCGCTCGCCAAGGCCGACCCACTTCAAGAGTTCGGTCACGTCGGTGCGGTAGCTCGCCTCCTCGCGTCCGCGCACGCGCAGCGGCAAGGCCACGTTTTCATAGGTCGTCATGTGGTCGAGAAGGCGAAAGTCCTGGAACACCACGCCGATTCGCCGCCTCAGATGCGGCAACTCCGTGCGCGAGATACGTGAGCGGTCCTTGCCGAAGATGGTGATCAGCCCGCGCGTCGGCTTGAGCGACATGAACAAAAGCCGCAGCAGCGTCGTCTTGCCGGCGCCCGAAGGGCCGCTCAGGAACTGGAAGGAGCGCTCCGGTATGTGCAAGGAAATGTCGCGGAGGATTTCCGGACCCATGCCATAACGGAGGCCGACATTTTCGAAGCGGATCACGTTCGACGACCTGAAACTTGCGGCGGCGACGAGCCAGCCTTCTCTGAGAAAAGACCATCGGCCGGCATGGTTAACCGGCGGTTAATTCTGAGGTTTTTTGGGCGCGTCACAAGGGTTCCGGTGGGGAAGCGTTAACCATTTCCGTTTACGCAAAAGAAACGAAGAGCGAACAAGTGCCGTAGTGCTGGGGCCGTGATGGCTGAGGATCGAACCGCGCGCCCGGTTTCCGGCGAAATCATGGCCGACACGGCCGCCGCGCCGGAACGCATCGTGCGTGATCCAGCCGATGACATCGTCGACGCCGACTACGAGGTGCTGCCGCGCTTTACCGGCAGCATGGACCCTTCACCACCGCTTTCGCGTGTGGTGGCCACGCCGTCGATCGAAGGCATGGAGATGCTGCGCAAGCCCGAAGCCGCGACGGGACGGTTGCGGATATCGCGCGGTGGACCGATCTTCTGGATCGCCGGCCTCAGTGCCGCGTTTGCAGCCTTCTGGATATCGGGCGGGCACGCGCTTATGCGCCAGGCGCCGCTTCTTCTCGCGGCCCAGGAAACAGGCACTGCCCTCACTATTTCAGGCGTCACGTCGCGTATCGATGCGTCCGGGCCGGAACCTGTCCTGTTCGTCGGTGGCGAGGCCGCAAATGACGGCGCCAGCCCGTCGCCATTGCCGCCGTTGGAGATCCGGGTCACCGGCAATGACAGGCGCACAACCCGCTATACGCTGGGCACATTCAACCGTTCGCTGGCGCCCGGCGAAAGATTTGGCTTTTCCAGCCGGCTCGACGTGCCTAGAAACGGGGTCAAGACCGTTTCGGTCACCTTCGCCAATTAGGGCGATCATTTCTAGAAGGGCGGCCAATGCCAGTCGTGCGCGGCAAGGATATCGAGGTTCTGTTTTCGGCGTCGGCTATTGCCCGCCGCAATCTGGAACTGGCCAAGGAGATCGCTGGGCACGACTATCACGACCTCCTGGTGATTTCGGTGCTGAAAGGATCGTTCATCTTTGCCGCCGATCTCATCCGCGCCATGCACGATGTCGGCCTGTCGCCCGAGGTCGAGTTTATCTTCATCTCCAGCTACGGCGCCGGCACAACCAGCGGCGAGGTGAGGGTGCTGCGCGACATCGACAATGAGGTCGCCGGCCGCGACGTGCTGTTGATCGACGACATCCTCGAATCCGGCAAGACGCTGTCCTTCACCCGCGACCTGATGTTGTCGCGCGGCGCCAAAAGCTGCGCTATCGCCGTGCTGCTCGACAAGCGCATGCGCCGCCAGACCGCGCTCAACGCCGACTATGTCGGTTTCGACTGCCCCGACTATTTCGTCGTCGGCTACGGCATGGATGTCGCCCACGCCTTTCGCGAGCTGCCCTTCGTCGGCATCGTCAAGGGCGACGCCTAGATTTTTCTTCGATGCTGTTTGCGGTTCAGGAAAAGTCAACTTTTCCCCGCCAAACATTCCGCCATGGCAAAGCTCCTGATCGTCGAGGACGATGAATCCGTCCGCACTCTCGCCGCTCGTGCGCTCGAACGCGCCGGGCATATGATCGACATCGCCGCCGACGGCGCGCAAGGGCTTGCCCTGATCCGCGCAGCGCGTGGCGGCTACGACCTTGTCGTCTCCGATATCCGCATGCCGGAGATGGACGGCATCGCGATGGCCAAGGCGGCGGCGTCGCTTTTCCCGGCGATGAAGATATTGCTGATGACCGGCTATGCCGACCAGCGCGAGCGCGCCGAGGAATTGAACGGCGTCATTCTTGACGTCGTGCAGAAGCCGTTCACGCTGGCCGAAATCCGCGCGCGTGTCGAACAGGCGCTCGCCTGCTTTGCCTAGAGCCTAAGGCCTGACAGTGGTCAGGCCGGATCGCAGGTCGCCGCGATTGCCGGACCGCTGCTCCGGCGCCGACTGGCGTTGAGCGCGAACAGACCGGCGCCGATGATGAGGGCCGCGCCGATGACGGTGGTCGATCGCGGCACTTCGGCAAAGAATAGGAAGCCCCACAGCGGCGACCAGATGATGCCGGTGTATTCGAAGGTGGCTACGCTGTTGGCGGGCGCCAGCCTGTAGGCCTGCGACAACAGGATCATCCCGGCCGAGGCGACGAAGCCGCAGGTCGCCATCTTGAGGAAATCGATTGTCGTCGGCCAGATCCATGGCCTGACCAGGAATTCGAGGCTTGGATGCGTGGCGTGAGCTATTCCTGCCAGCCAGAACAGCCCGGCGACCAGTGCAGCGCCCAAGAGGTAGACGCCATTCTGATAGAACGCCATGACCGTGGACGATTCGGTGTCGCCGATCTTGCGGGCCATCAGCTGCGAAAAGCCGTACAGCACCGCTGAGGCCAGCGACAGCAGCGCCGCCCAGTCGAACAGCCCGGCGCCGGGCCGCAGCATCACCAGCACGCCCAGCATCCCGACCATGACGGTGACCAGCGTCTGCCATGCCACCCGTTCGCCGAGATAAGGGCCGGCAAGCGCCATGATGAACAGCGGTGCCATGAAATAGAGCGCCACCGCGTCGGCAAGCGGCAGGGCGGCGATTGCCAGGTAGTAGACCGTGTAGGAGGTGAACAGGATCAAGGCGCGCATCGTCAGCATGCGAAAACGCTTCGAAAAGATCGCGCTGAGCCCGACATCGACATGAACGAGCACGAGAAGAATGGGCAGGGCGACGATCGAGCGGATCGCCATCACTTCGGTCACCGGGTATGTGCCCGATACGGCCTTGATCAGCGGATCCTGGAGCGAGAACACCAGAACGCCGAGGCAAAGACTTGCCATGCCGAGAACGATCCGGTTCTGCATGTCGTTCAACGGGCTCCTTGCATGTGCGGCCCGAAAGCCGGGCCTGCGGTTTGGGCAAAAAGAACCCGCCACCGTTTCGGGCAGCGGGTACGAGTGAGGACTCTGTATTGGTCCGCGGCCGATTTCGCAGCCGCATATCCAATGGGTGAAGCAACTATCATCCGACGTTTGACATGTTGCAAACGAATTGGAATGATGCCAGCAATCAGATTTTCTTATGGCGAACAAATGAAGTCCACGCTCGACAGCGATCTGCTGCGCACCTTCGTCGCGGTTGCCGATACCGGCAATTTCACCAAGGCAGCGGAGCAGGCCGGCCGTACCCAGTCGGCGGTTTCGATGCAGATGAAGAGGCTCGAAGGTGTGGTCGGCGACAGCCTGTTCGAGCGCGGCTCGCGTGGTGTGGCGCTGACCCGCCGCGGCGGCGAACTCATCGTCAACGCCCGCCGGATCATATCGCTGCTCGACGAGACGGCGGCATCGATGGTCGCGGCGCCGCTTGGTGGGCCGGTGCGCATCGGCATCCCGGAGGAATATGGCCACGCCATCCTGTCGCGCGCGCTCGGCGCCTTTGCCAAGCGCCATCCTCAGGTCGAAGTCACCGTCCGCTACGCGCATTCCGGCGCGCAGATCGCGGCGCTCGCGGCCGGCGAGCTCGATCTGGCGGTGGTGTTCGAGTGGCAGGATCTCTTCGGCGGCGAGGTGCTGATGCATGATCCGACCGTATGGGTGACGTCGGAGCTTCACCACATGCATGAGGAGCGGCCGGTGCCGATCGCGCTCTACAACCGTGCCGGCTGGTGCAAGGATTTCGCGATAAAGTCGCTGGAACAGCGCGGTCTAGCCTATCGTGTCGCCTATACCAGCGATACCAATGGCGGACTACGGCTCGCCGTCACGTCCGGGCTGGCGATTGCGCCGATCTCGCGCAGCAACATCCCTGCCGGCTGCCGCGAACTTACGGCCGCCGACGGGTTCGGCGACATCGATTCCTCGAACGTGGTTTTGCGGCGCAATCCGAATGCTTCCGGCGAGGCGATCGACGGCATGCAAGAGGCGATCCGCGAGGCGTTCACCAATCGCTAAAGCCTGGCAGCCGCTATGCGACGTTTTCGTAGAAGGTCAGCCGATTGCCGAACGGATCGCCGACGGTGACCTCCCTTGTCTGCCAAGGTGTCTCTTCCACTCCCGGCCTGGCAAAACGGTACTTCTTCGCTATCAGTTCGCGGTGCAGCGCCGCGGTGTCGCCCGCTTCGACGCGGATATGAGCGCCCGGCGCGCCGTCGCCGTGATGTTCGCTCAGATGCAGCACGCAACCATCGCGCGAAATTCCCATATAGAGGGGAGCGTTGTCGTCGAAGCGGTGCTCGAACTGCACTTCGAAACCGAGGAAGCCGACATAGAATTCATGCGCCTTGGCGATGTCGAAGATGCGCAGGATCGGAGTGACGGCGCCGAGTTTCACCATGGTAGTCTCAATGGTTCGATGCTTGAGGCGATAGAAGAGGTTTACTTCAGCTCCAGCAGCCGCTCCAGGTAGCTGCGCTCGATGTCGGGGCTGAGCGCGTTGCCGAGCCGCTTGCGGATCGCTTCGAGGATCTGGCGCGCGCGCTGCACGTCGATCTCGTCCGGCACTCTCACCGAACTTCCATCATCAGGCCCCTCGGTGGAGCGTGGCCGGCCGAGCGGATCGCGGTCGGCGTTCTGCTGGCGGCCGCCCCGCTCGCCTTCGCCCTCGTCGCCCTGCATGGCCTGCAGTTGCTTCATCATGTCCTTGGCGCCCTTGCGCAGCGCTTCCAGCGCGCGGCCCTGGTGGCCGACGGCCTGGTCGCCATCGCTGTCGCCAAGCGCCTGTTCGGCACTGCCCATGGATTTGCCGGCGTCGCCAAATCCTTCATTGGGCTCGAGCCCCATACCCTCAAGACCTTTCCTCAGCTGGTCGAGGTCGCCCTGCAGCTTGCCCTGACCTTCCTGCAACTGCTTCAGCGCGTCTGCGAATTCCTCCGGCGTCATCGGCTTCGGCCGGCCGAGCGGATCGCGGTCTTCACCTGGGCCGGGCTCGCCCTGTTCGCCCATTTGGCCCTGCTCGCCGTTCTCGCCGAGCTGTTCGTCGCGGTTCTGCCCGCGCTGTTGCTGGCCGCGCTGCATCTGGTCCATGCGGAAGGTCTCGTTCATCATCTCCTGCTGGCGCCGCATGATCTCGCCGAGCTTGTCCATCTGCTGGCGCATCTCGCTGTTCTGCTGGCCGCCTTGCTGCTGACGTCCGGCCTGCAGATTGTTCATCATGTCCTGCAGTTGCGAAAGCAATTGCTGCGCGCTGTCGCGGTCGCCGGACTTCGCCAGATTCTCGATCTGGTCCATCATGCGTTCGATGTCGCTCTGGCGCAGTTCCTGGCCGTTCTGCTGCATCTGCGGCGCGTTCGGATTCTGCTGCGCACGCTGGGCGAATTCCTGCAGGAACTGGTTCATCGCCTCGCGCAGTTCCTTCATCGCCTTGTCGATTTCCTCGTCGCTGGCGCCGTTCTTGATGGCGTCCTGCAGCGCCTGCTGCGCCTGGCGCAGCCGCCTCTCGGCCTCCGAAAGATTGCCTTCCTCGATGCCGAGCGCGATCTCCCAGAGATAGGCGACCTCGTCGCGCAACTGATCGTCGCTGTCGGCCATCTTCAACCGCGTGCGGGCGCTCATGATGGCGAGGTAGTGTGCCATGTTGTCGAACGTGTCTTCGGGCCTGAGCGTGATCGCGTCCATCAGGTCGAGCACGCGGCTCTTGGCGTTGGCGTCGAGCGCCAGCACGCGGCGCTGCTCGATCACGGCCCTCGCAAGCGGATTGGAGAAAGGCCGCTCCGGCATCACCAGCGTCTTGGTTTCGCTGGTTGCCGTATGTCCGGCATCGTCGGTGGCGACAAGCGTGAGGTTGATGTTGCCGCCGGCCCAGACATGCTCGGTCAGGTCCTTCGTGGTCTTGGCGGCATTCCCCTTGGCGCCGCGGCGCGGCAGCGACAGCGGCATTTCGGGCGGGCCATAGAGCGGATGCGCATTCGGCGCCGGCGGGTCGGCCAATACGAAATCCGCCTTGGCGGAGGCCGCGCCATAGTCGTCGTCGATCTGGTAGTTGAGCTCGAAGGAGCCATTGACGGCGCGTTTGGGCTCGCCGACGAAGCGGATCTGCGGCGGCTTGTCCGGGATCACCGCGAAGGCCCAGTTGCCGAGTTCGTCATTGCCCGAGCTCAGCGTCAGCGTGCCGTTGGCCGTCAGCTTTCCTGTGAACTGGCGCACCGTGGAGGGCGTTGCCGCCGCCGGCTTGGCCTTGTCGGCCTGCTGCCCGGTCGGCTCGATGGTGCGGGCATTGCCGTCGGCGTCGGCGTAGCTCAGCGTTTCCTCGCCCGACCCGCCGGTGACGCGCAGCGACACGTCGCTGCCTTCCGGAACGGTGAAGGTGGACGCAGCCTGATTGCCATTATTGGCGAGGGCTGGGTTGGCGAGGGCTGGGGAGGTGAGGAAGACCGGCGGCCTGCCGGTGTAGGCCGGCGGCGTCACCCAGGCGTCGATGCGCGGCGGGACAGTGTCGCGCGCCGCGTGGGCACTGAACCCGTCTGCTATGCGGCCGCCCGACGGTCCGAAGGAGAAGGCAAAGGCGGTGACCAACAAAAGCGCCGCCACGGCGCGCAGCCCCCACGGGTCGCGCTCCGGGACCCGGGTGCGTGGCAGGTCGCCACCGAGGTCGCCGAGTTTTTCGGCCATGCGTTTCTGGTGCTCGCGCCACAGCGCTTGCGAAAAAATGCTTTCCCTGCCGCTCGGCCGGTCGGTCTGCACCAGCACCGGGCTGTGCAGCAACTGGTTGGCCGCCTCGATGCGCCGATCGATCTCGGCGCTGGTCGGCACCCGGAAGAAACGCAGGGGATAGAGTGCGGCAAGGGCTGCGATGCCGAACGCCGCCACGAGACCGATGCGCGCCATATCGGGCAGCAGATGGAAGAGGCCGAGCCACGAGATGCTGAGGAACAGGCTGGCGACGATGACCAGCGGAAGCAGCAACGGCCAGCCACGCTCGACCGTCATCGAGATCCGCGTCGCCAGCCGGCTCAGAGCAAGGCGCCCGGCCAGGCTGCGATCACTGGTGGAGGTGGGTCGTTGCGTCATCGGCCCTTCCTGATTCGGGCGGGATAACCCGAACCTCACAAATCTATCGCACCGGCCCGAAAATCGGATGCGAAGGACTCAAAGTCTTAGATGCTCGTCGCTCCAAACATACCAAGAAACACGGCGAAGGCGAGGCAGTTCCCTAAAACGTGAACAGGACTGCCCCTGTTATCGTCAGAATTTAGCCGGATTGGCGTTTGCACCGCAGACGAGCACGGCGACACGCTCGCCTGCAGCCGGCGCGTAGCGGCCGGACAGGACCGCCGCGAAAGCCGCAGCGCCGCCCGGCTCGGAGATGATTCGCACCCGGTCCCAAAGCGCCGCCTGCGCGGCGATGATCTCGTCGTCGCTGACCAGTATGGAACGCTCGACGAAAGCCTCGGCGATTGGAAACATCATTTCGCCGACGCGCTTGGGCGCCAGCGAGTCGGCAGCGATGCCTTCCGCCGGCGCGTCGACGGGCCGGCCGGCCTCGAAGGCGCGATAAAGCGTCGGCGCACCTTCGGGCTCGACCGCGATGATCCTGATGCGGCCGGCAAACCAGGCGGCAATGCCGCCGATCAGGCCGCCGCCACCGACGGCGACCAGCAGCGTGTCGAGCTCGGGCAGGTCGGCCTCGATCTCGAGGCCAAGCGTGCCTTGACCGACCAGCGTTTCCTCCTGGTTGAAGGCGTGGATCTGCAGCGCGCCGGACCTTTCGGCAAAGTCTTCACTGGCGGCCAGCGCTTCGGCATAGCGCGCGCCGCCGACCACCAACTCGGCGCCGTAGCCGCGGATGCGTTCCAGCTTGGCCGGCGGGCTCACTTCGGGAACGAAGATGGTCGCCTTGTGGCCGAGCCGCATGGCGGCATAGGCGACCGCGGCACCATGATTGCCGCCCGATGCGGCGACGACGCCAGCCTTGGGAACCGGCCGCTCGAGAAGATTGGTGAACGCGCCGCGAGCCTTGAACGAGCCGGAATGCTGCAGACATTCGAGCTTCAGGTCGAGGCTAAGAGGCGGACGGCCGAAATCGGCCATGTCGACACGCAGCACCGGCGTGTGGCGCACGAATGGCCGGATGCGCGGTTCCATTGCGGCGATGCGTTCGCGTGTGATCATATTGCCGTTCAGCATGGCCTGCTCCCAAGGGTTGACATCACTTAGTAACTTAGCAAAATGGCTAAATGCAAGAGGTCGATCTCTTCAAGGCGATCGCCAACGAGCGCAGGCTGCAAATCCTCGATTGGCTGAAGGACCCGCGCGCGCATTTTCCACGCCAAGCGGATGGCGACCTGGTCGAGGACGGCGTCTGCGCGCTGCTGATCGCCGAAAAGCTTGGGATCACCCAAGCGACGCTCAGCGAGCATATGCGGGTGCTGACCCAGGCGGGCCTTCTCAGCAGCAAACGCATCAAGCAGTGGACATTCTATCGCCGCGACGAGGGCAGGATTGCCGAGACCAGGGCGTTGATTCAGCACCGGCTGTAGCGCTGCCGGCGCTCTATTTTTGTTTGACCATGATCGTTTCCGAAAACCGGTTCCCACTTTTCGCAGACGCGGACCTTCGGTTCGGGATCATGATCTATTCCAGCCAATCTGGCAGCGAATCCAGCCCGATCAGCTCGTCATAGGTCTGGCGCGGGCGCACGACATGGAAACGGTCGCCGTCGACCAGGACTTCGGGCACCAGCGGCCTGGTGTTGTAGGTGCCGGCCTGCACCGCGCCATAGGCGCCGGCGGTGGCGATGGCGATCAGGTCGCCGGCCTTCAGCCGGGGCAGATCGCGGTCGAGGCCGAGATAATCGCCGGTCTCGCAGACCGGGCCGACGACGTCGACCGTCATGCGCGGTGCCGCAGGCGGCTGCTGCACCACCGGCTTGATGTCATGGAAGGCGTCGTAAAGCGTCGGCCGGATCAGATCGTTCATCGCGGCGTCGACAACCAGGAAATTCTTGGCGTCGCCCTCTTTCACGAAGATCACTTGCGAGACAAGGATGCCGGCATTGCCTGATATCAGCCGGCCCGGCTCGAACATCACCTTCAATCCCAGCTTCGTGACGTGCTTCTTGACGATCTGGGCGTAAGCGTCTGGCAAGGGAGGCGGGCTGTTATCGACGCGGTAGGGAATGCCGAGGCCGCCGCCGAGATCGATATGCTCGATGGTGTGCCCGTTGGCGCGCAGCACGCCGACCAGCTCCACCAGCAGCGCGAAGGCATCGTCGAAGGGCTGCAATTCGGTGATCTGGCTGCCGATATGGGTGTCGATGCCGGTGACCTTGATGCCAGGCAGTTCAGCTGCGCGGGCATAGACCTGGCGCGCCTTCTGCCAGGGGATGCCAAACTTGTTCTCGGCCTTGCCGGTGGAGATCTTCTTGTGGGTCTTGGCATCCACATCCGGGTTGATGCGCAGCGAGACCGACGCCACCTTGCCCAGTGCCGTGGCGCGGGCCGACAGCAATTCAAGCTCCGGCTCGGATTCGACATTGAAACACAGAATGCCGGCCGAGAGCGCAAAATCCATTTCGCGTGCGGTCTTGCCGACGCCCGAAAACAGGATCTTGTTGGCCGGAATGCCGGCGGCTAGCGCGCGGCGCAGTTCGCCTTCCGAGACCACGTCGGCGCCGGCGCCGAGCTTTGCCAGGATCTTTAGCACCGCTTGGTTGGAATTCGCTTTCATGGCATAGCAGACCAGCGCGTCGAGCCCGGCAAAGGCCTGCGCAAACACGCGGAAATGCCTGGTCAGCGTCGCCGTCGAATAGCAATAGAACGGCGTGCCGACGCTTGCAGCGATATCTGGTATCGCCACGTCCTCGGCATGCAGCACGCCGTCGCGGTAGTCGAAATGGTTCACAAGAGTGGTTCCGGAAGTTGGAGCACGATGAGATCGGCCGATCTCATCGGCTCTAGAGCAGCGGGTCGAGGATGAACTTCTTGTCCTCGACCGGTTTTTCCGGCTCGGGCGGCACGGGCTGCTTGGCCTTTTCGGCGTCCTTGCGAGCCTGCACGGCCGCCTCATAGGGCGTGTCGAGCCCGGACTTCCTGCCACAGGCCGTTACGGTCGCCAGCGCCGCCAGCAGCGTCAGCGTCACCAAAATCCTGCTTGCGGTCATTCGTGCCATCCGTCCGAAACTTTTGCCCGCCGCTTTTAGCTGAGTTTTGCCGGCATTGCACCCCGGCATCACGCCTTGGCGATGCGCTTTTTCCAGTACCGAATCTGCTTCCTCACTTCCGACGGCGCGGTGCCGCCGAAGCTCGTGCGGCTCTTCACCGAATTCTGCACGGCAAGCACCGAAAACACGTCCGCGGTGATGCCTGGGTGAATGGACTGCAAGTCTTCCAGCGGCAGCCTGTCGAGCCCGATCTTCTTCTCTTCGGCCAGCGCCACCGCGCGGCCGGTGACATGGTGCGCCTCGCGGAACGGCAGGCCGAGCGTGCGCACCAGCCAGTCGGCAAGGTCGGTCGCGGTCGAATAGCCGGCACCCGCCGCCTTTTTCATGGTGGCAGCGTTCACCGTCATGTCGCGCACCATGCCGGTCATTGCCGCCAGCATCAGGTCGAGCGTCTCGGCGGCGTCGAACACGGATTCCTTGTCCTCCTGCATGTCCTTGCCGTAGGTCAGCGGCATGCCCTTCATGACAGTCAGCAGGCCGACCAGATGGCCGGTGACGCGGCCGGTCTTGCCGCGCACCAACTCGGCGGCGTCGGGGTTCTTCTTCTGCGGCATGATCGAGGAGCCGGTGGAGAATGAGTCCGACAGCCTGACGAAGCCGAATTGCGGCGTCGACCAGATGATGATCTCTTCGGCCAGCCGCGACAGATGCGTCGCGCAGATTGCCGCCAGCCCTAAGAATTCCAGCGCGAAATCGCGGTCCGAAACGCTGTCCAGGGAATTGCGCATCGGCTCGCGGAAGCCGAGCGCCTTGGCCGTTTGGTGCCGGTCGATCGGAAAGCTGGTGCCGGCAAGGGCGGCAGCACCGAGCGGGCTTTCGTCCATCCGCTCGATGGCGTCGCGAACACGCGACAGGTCGCGCGAAAACATCTCGACATAGGCCATGCAATGGTGGCCGAAGGTCACCGGCTGCGCCGCCTGCATATGGGTGAAGCCCGGCATCACCGTTGCCGCATGCTCCTCGGCCCGTTCCAGGAACGCCGTGATCAGGCCCTTCAGCGCCTCGGCGACGCGAAAGCACTCGTCCTTGACCCATAGCCTGAGATCGACCGCCACCTGGTCGTTGCGAGAGCGAGCGGTGTGCAGGCGGCCGGCAGCCGCGCCGATCAGCTCGGCAAGGCGAGCCTCGACATTCATGTGGATGTCTTCCAGCCTGGTCGAGAACTCGAACTTTCCCGCCTCGATCTCTGCTAGGATCGTGTTCAGCCCGTGAGCGATTTTTTCTTGATCGGCCGCCGAAATAATGCCCGTTTGCGCCAGCATCTCGCTATGGGCGATCGAGCCTCTGATGTCCTGCGCGTAGAGTTTGCGGTCGAACGAGATCGACGCATTGATCGCTTCCATGATCGCGGCCGGACCCGAGGCAAAACGTCCGCCCCACATCTGGTTACTGGCCTTCTTGTCGCTCATCGCTATAACCCGTGCTCCGGAGCAGTTTTTAGAAAATGGCAGACGGCAATAAATTTTTCCCGGCCCCGCGCCTCATCCTCGCCGCTTTGGTGGCGGGCGTGCTGGCCGGCGCGGTCGCGGTATATGTCAGCGAGAGCGGTTCTGGCAACAACGCGCCCGCTCAAGTTGCCGTTGGCGACAGCAAGGACGATGTCGCCTGCACTGCTAAGGCCGACCGCGCCAAGACGGTCGCGGCTGCTGCCACCGGGCAGGTAGCCGCACTTTTGCCGGCCGATCCGCCGCAATCGCTGAAAAGCCTTGCCTTCAACGACCCCGGGGGCAAGCCGATGACGCTCGCCGACCATGCCGGCAAGACGGTGCTGCTCAATCTGTGGGCGACATGGTGCGCGCCCTGCCGCGCCGAAATGCCGGCGCTCGACGCGCTGCAGAAGGAAATGGGCAGCGACGCCTTCGAAGTCGTTGCGGTCAACGTCGATGCCGGCGACGACACCAAGCCGAAAAAGTTCCTCGAGGAAACCGGCGTCAAGGCGCTCGGCTACTACCGCGATTCGACAATGGCGCTGTTCAACGATCTCAAGACGCGCGGCCTGGCTCTCGGCCTGCCGGTGACCATGCTGATCGACGGCGAAGGCTGCCTGATCGCCCATATGAACGGCCCGGCCGAATGGTCGAGCCCCGACGCCAAGCGGCTGGTCGAGACGGCACTCGCCAAGTCGGACTAGGCGCCCCTGGGCGGGGCATCCTTTTGCGCGGTGACATCGGAAGCCGTCCATCCGGCACCCGGAACGGCGGTCGGGCTCATGTTTTCGCCTGATGAGATGCACTTCTTCTCGTCGGAGACCGGAAGCCGTATCGATACCTTCAGGGCTTCCGTGCCGGTCCCCGCACACTGATTGCAATCGCCAGCAAGCTCGTTGCCGCCCGCTCCGAGTGCCGGCAAGCAAAGGGAGGGAGACGATGCCGCCGCTGTTCGGCCAGAACCGTCGGAGTTTGCTGCCGGATAGCGCTAGGGCGCGGGCCGGGCGCCCATTCAGGCGAACACATGCGCCTTGCCGGAAACAGTCAGCAGGACGATCTCGCCAACGGCAGGCGTGTCCATGCCGGGCTTGCGCAGGATCAACGGCGTGTTGCCGATTGCGGCGGCGTCCGGCGGATCGGGGCTGTTCAAGAGCCGCACCGCGATGGTGCACATCGAGCCGGCGAATTCGGACTCGGTCACCTCGCCGAACAGCATGTCCGGCGTGCCCGACATGCCTTCACGCGACGTCCGTTTCAGCAGCACCTGTTCCGGCCGCAGCATGATGCGGACGATATCGCGCCGCTCGGTGCTGTCGACGGCGATGCGGCCGAGCGGCGAGCTGGCGAAGCCATCTGATATCTTGGCCGGCAGGATGATGGCATCGCCGAGGAATTCGGCAACCATCCTGTCTTTCGGCTTGAGATAGAGCTCGCGCGGCGTGCCGATTTGCGAGAACTTGCCGTCGCGCATCACCGCGACCTGGCTGGCAAAGGACAGCGCCTCGGCCTGGTCGTGCGTGACCAGGATCGTGGTGATGCCGGCGGCCTCCAGAAGCTCGGCCACAGCCTTGCGCATCGAGGCGCGCAGACCCGTGTCGAGCGCCGAGAACGGCTCGTCGAGCAGCATCAGCCGAGGCTTCATGGCCATGGCGCGGGCTAGCGCCACACGCTGCTGCTGGCCGCCGGAGAGCTCGTGCGGCCGACGCTTCAGGATCGCCTTGTCGAGCCCGACGATATAGGCGAGCTCGACGATGCGCTCGGTGCGCTTGTCCTCGTGGCGTCCCATGCCGAAACCGATATTGGCGGCGATGGTCAGATGCGGGAACAGGGCGCCGTCCTGCGCCACCACGCCAATGCTCCGCCGATATGCGGGCACGGCGGCGCCGCCATTGGCCAGTACCTCGCCGTCGAGCACGATGCGGCCCTGGTCCGGCGGCTCGAAGCCGGCGATCAGCCGCAGCAAGGTCGTCTTGCCGCAGCCGGACGGCCCGACGATCGCCGTGCGGCTGCCACTGGCCACGCTGAGATCGACGCCGGCCAGTGCGGCCACCGGGCCGTAGTGCTTGTGCACATTGGTGAGTTCGAGGAAGCTCATCGTCCGGCCATCCGCTTCGACTGGACATAGAGCAGCCAGGTCAGGGGCAGCGACATCGCCACCATGATGAGAGCGTAGGGTGCGGCGGATGCATAGTCGATCTCGCCGCTGTGGGCCCAGAACGCCATCGCCAGCGTGCGGGTGCCGTTGGGCGCCAGCATCTGCGTGGCGGTCAATTCGTTCATGATGCCGAGCGCCACCAGCGCCATGCCCGCCGCGGCACCCGGCGCCGACAGGCGGATCGTCGTCGACCATAGCGCCTTGAGCGGTGATCGGCCGAGACTTGCGGCGGCGCGTTCGAGCTCGACCGGCGCCTGGGCGATCGATGCCCGCAGGCTGATCAGGGCGCGCGGCAGGAACATCAGCGCATAGGCAACGAGGATCGTGAACAGGGTCTGGTAGAGCGGCAAAGCGATGCGCACCGTGATGGTGACCAGCGCCAGCGCCACGACGACGCCGGGCAGCGATCCAACGATGTAGTTGCAGCCTTCCAGAAGACGCTGCAGCGGTCCGGGCGCGCGGATCGAGATCCAGGCCATCGGCATGGCGGCGACGGTAGCGAGCAGGGCGCCGGCGAGCGCCAGGAACAGGGTCTGGCCGAGCGCCAGGCCGATCTCGTGGAGGCGCCAGACATCGGCACCGCCGGCCACAAGCCAGCGGCCGATGGTGACGAACGGTACGCCAAGCGCCAGCAGTGCGGTGACGACCGGCAGCAGCAGGCACGGGATCGTGGCGCGGCCGAGCCTTGTGCGTTGCAGGGGACGCGCTGCGCCCGAGCCGACGCGGGCATAGCGCTCCTCGCCGCGCACGAGCACTTCGATCCCGAGCAGCACGAAACAGCATGTCACCAGCACCGCCGCCAGCATGTTGGCGGCCGGTCCATTGAAGGTCGACTGGAACTGGTCGACGATTGCCGTGGTGAAGGTGTCGAAGCGGATGAACACGTAGAGGCCGTATTCGGCCAGGAGATGCAGGCCGACCAGCAGCGAGCCGCCGCAGATGGCGAGCCTGAGCTGCGGCAAGACCACCCGCCGGAACACCCGCCACGGCCCGAGGCCGACGGCTGCCGCAGCATCTTCGAGGGCAGGATCGAGCCGGCGCAAAGCTGCCGCCACCGGCAGATAGAGGAACGGGAAATAGGCGACGACGGAAACCAGGACGCCGGCCCACAGGCCGTGCAGTCCCGGGACCAGGGTGATCCAGGCATAGGAGTGGACGAAGGCGGGGATGGCGAGCGGCGCCACCGACAGCCAGGCCCACAGGCGGGCCCCGGGGAGATCGCTGCGTTCGGTCAGCCAGGCCAGCGCCACCGAGAGCACGATGCAGATCGGCACGGCCAGCACCACCAAAAGAAGGGTGTTGACCAGGAGCTCGCCGACGCGTGGCCGGAAGACCAATGCCGATACGGTTTCCCAGCCGGTCTGCACGGCAATCCAGATGATAAAGGCGAGCGGCAGCAGGGAGAAAAGTGAGACCAGGATGGCGGCGAGCGAAATCCAGGATACGGGCCGCCGGCGCGTCCATTTCCCAGCCACCATGCCGGTCGGCGAGCCTGAACGTGCAAGATCGGCCGCAGACTGCATCAGCTCAGACGCCGCGCCGCTGCCGCCCGGTGGCGGAAACGATCGAAGGGTCGCAAACGCGGCCAAAAACGCAGTCTGTCGTCATGGACGAATGCCATCTCGAAAAACAGAGCGCTCCTGCGGAAAGCGAAGTCCCGCAGGAGCGCAGTCGGTTGCCCTTTTAGGACGAACGCCGACTAAAGCAAGCCGGCTGCCGTCATCAGATCGGTCACCTTCTTGGAGTTCAGCGTCGTCGCGTCGACCTTCGGCGCCTGGAGATCGGCTAGCGGCACCAGCGCCGGATTGGACTCCGCGCCCTTGCCGACCGCGTATTCGAAGGAATTGCCGGTCTTCAGCACCTCCTGACCACCCTTGCCGGTCACCCATTTCAGGAATGCCTGGGCTTCCTTCGGGTGCTTGCTGGAGGCCAGCACGCCACCGCCGGAAACCGAGACGAACGCGCCCGGATCCTGGTTCTTGAAATAGTGGAGCCCGATGTTCTTGCTGTTTTCACCGGTCTTGGCCTGGTCGCCGTAGTAGTAATAGTGATAGATCACGCCGCCTTCGACCTCGCCGGCATTGACCGCCTTCATCACCGTGCTGTTACCCTTGTAGGCGGTGAAGTTCTCCTTCATCGCCTTCAGCCAGTCGGCCGTTGCGGCCTCACCCTTGAGCTGCAAAAGTGCGCTGACGATCGCCTGGAAATCGGCGCCGGAGGGCGAAGCGGCCCAGCGTCCCTTCCAGCTTGGATCGGCGAGATCAAGCAGCGACTTGGGCAACTGCTCGGCGGTCAGCTTGGTCTTGTCGTAAACAAAGACGGTGCTGCGCGCGGCGACGCCCACCCACTTGCCGCTGGCCGGCTGATACTCCTGCGGAATCTGCGCCAGCGTGTCGGCATCGATCGGCGCGAACAGGCCTGATGCCTCGACCAGGGCCATAGCCGGCGAATTCTCGGTCAGGAACACGTCCGCAGGTGAGGCGGCGCCTTCGGCGACGATCTGGTTAGAGAAATCGCTGTCGCCGCCGTGGCGAACGGTGACCTTGATACCGGTTTCCTTGGTGAAACCTTCCACCCAGGCATTAGTCAGGCTCTCATGCTGGGCATTGTAGACGACGATGCCGCCGTCCTGGGCCATCGCCGGGCCGGTGATCAGGCTGATTGCAAGTGCTGTGGCACCGGCAAGGGCGGAAAGAGCATATTTCATGGACGTCATCCCTCTTGATCTCGATGGTCTTGATTTAGCAAGGCTGCACTATCAATTCCTGACCGGTGTAGTCAACATTGGCCGCTGCGTTAATCAAGCGTCGAAACGCGAAAGCCACGCCGGACGGACAATTTTGTGTGAGCAGGCACGTGTCTGCTCTGTCCGCAACAAAGCGTCGCCGCGAAGGGATCGTGTTCCCCGGCGTTTTCTACGCGAAAATCAGGGGAGCGGTCTGCAGGCCGTAAAGCAGCACCGAGGGTCGTCTGACAACCCTGGGAAGGTCCAGGCGCCAGCCTCCAGCCTTTGTGAACAGTGCCTCCAGCAGGGCGGCTAGCTCCAGCCGGGCGACATGCTGCCCGAGACAGACATGCAAGCCAGTGCCGAAGGTGAGGGTAGCGGAGACGGCGGCGTTCAGGTCCAGCTGGTCGCCTGCCGGAAAAACCGCCGCATCGCGATTGGCGCTGGCAAGCACTGGGACGACAGCCTGTCCGGCACGGATGGCGACACCGTCAAAATCGAAGTCGTTCGCAGCGATCCGTGCTCCGGCATAGTGAACCGGAGCGCAATAGCGAAGCAGTTCTTCCGCTGCGGACAGCCAGCTTATGCGTCCGTCTTCAAGAAGTTTCCGCTGGTCGGGGAAGCATTCAAGCGCAACAAGCGCGTTGCCGAACGTGTCGACAACCGTCGCCTGTCCTGCAAAAAGGAGAAACACGATGTTGGCAACGGCGTCGTCGCGTTGCCAGCGGCCGGCTTCGACCTCTGCTAGCATCTGCGCGGCCATGCCGTTTGGCCGTATCGCACCCTTGTCGATCGCGGACGACACCCAGAGTTCCAGCCGGCGGCAGGCATCATTGGCGTCGGGGTCCACGCCTTCAGGTCTCATCTCCAGTGCTTTGGCCATGCATTGTGCATCGTCTCCCATCGACCACGGGTTATCGATATCAATGCCGAGGATGTTCTCCAAAGTTGAGAACGACAAAGGGACGGCCAGATCGCGCACTGCGTCGAAGTCTGGTTTTTCCGTGGCCTTTTGCGTCAAATGCAATGCTGTGGACAACAGGCTGTCGAAGAGACGCGCACTCAGGGATGGCGTCAGCGATCCCGCGAGCGGGCGGCGAAGTTGTAGATGTTGCGGAGGATCCGACAACATCATGGATTTCGTCAGCAGATCGAGCGCGTAATTAGCGGTGATCTTTTGCCGGGTCGCCTGGTAAGCGCCGGGCGGCGCTTGCAAAAGCGACGGGTGTTTCAGCGCCTTCGAAACCAGAGCATGGCTGAACACGTAGTACGCTTGGCCCACCTCGGGGTAAGGTGCTTCGCCCCAAGCTGCTCCCCCGGTCGCCCGGCGCCGCGCGAATTCTGGAAACCGATCGTTGCCGAGAGCGAAAGGGTTGAAAAGCTCGGCTGATATCATTGGGTGACATCCACCGCAAAGATAACGCGATAGCCCCCGGAGCTTGCATCCTCCGGCAGAAATCCAGGCGCCAGATGCAGAAATTCGCAGCTCAGCACCCGTCGGTAGAATCGCAGCAGCGGATCCCGGATTATGGATTTCACCGGAGGCGTCACGCCGGTACGGTGCCAGTCGTCGATGGTCGCGCGAAACCTCTGATCCGGAAGCACCTTGTCGGGAGTGTCGTGCTGCGCGCCTGCGTAGGACGGACAGCGTCCGTCTCCCACCAACCAGCGTGCACCGACCCGGCGTCCGTGCTCGATCAATTCGGAAAGCAGACGACGCGCGATATCGGTTCCTCTGAACTCCGGACGCACACCGAGATTATAGACATAGAGCGAAAGCGCAGGCTCACTTCGGGTCATCGAAGAATAGGCGGAGAAGGTCTTTGGAAACTTTGCGGTGTCGTGCGGATCCTGATTGGTCTCTACGAAGCAGATTGCGCCTGCGACAAGACTATCAATGGAGGCCGCGATCATCGTATGCCCTAGGGAAAGTCGACGACGGATAGTGTCCGCTCCGGCACCAAGCGGTCCCCATGCGGCATTCTCCATCTCGGCCATCCGCGGCACGTCTTCTTTGTCGAGGGAATGAAATCGGATGTTTTTCGTTGTCATGAAGAGCAGCCCGCCAATGCCGTATAGAATGCATGATCTCTATTTGCTAGTCGTGCATGCGCGACCCCGCAACGGCGGATTTTCCGATGATTTTTTATGTTTGCCATCGCCTGCATACCTACACCCAGGCGAGCTTTCTTCTCTATTATCGAAAAGATATGCAGAACTTTTTTCGCCTGGTTCCCTACGAACAGGCAACTCTTCTAGGGTCGCTTTCTGCGGGAACGGTAATCTGGTCCGACATGGACCGACTGAGCGAGGTTGAAATCGATGCGGCCTCGGAGCTCGGCCGCAAGATGGAGCTGCAACAACCTCACGTCGTTCAGCTCAATCATCCGCGCGAGAGTTTTCAGCGTTTCGACCTGCTGCGCAAACTATTTGCGGATCGCATCAACACTTTCCAGGTCCACCGGCCAGATGCTCTGCCCGACGATATACGCTATCCCGTTTTTCTACGCGACGAGACAGGCGCCGCTTACAAGGCGCCACGGCTATTGCAAGCGCGTCGCGAGCTGGACAATGCTCTCGCCGCCCTGCCTGACATGAAGTTCGTCCGACCAATGGTGGTCGAATTCGGATCGAAGGCCGGCCCTGATGGCCTGTACCGAAAATACGCGGCGTATCGCGTCGGCGATCGGACCTACGCACAGCATTGTTTTGCCAACGAAGAATGGTTCATCAAGGACCCTGGAAGGGGCATTCTGCAAGCTACAAGAAAACAGCACCTGGACTATGTAAGGGACAATCCCCATGCGCCGGATCTGATGGCGATTTTCGAAAAGGCCTCGATTACATATGGTCGGGTCGACTACACGATCGTCGATGGCCGCATTCAGGTCTTCGAGATCAACACCAACCCCACCGTCCTGAGTTATCCGCCAACACCTTTCGACAAATATGATTCAATGCCCTACGCCAACATGCATGCCGATGCTCTTTTGGCGCTGCCGCATGCGCGCGACCCGTCATCGACTGCGGAACTCGATAGAACGCATTTCGAAGTTCTTGCGGTGCTGCGGCGCGAGTACCGGAAAAGGCGCAGGAAGTTGGTCGTACGAAAAGGTTTGAGGTTTGTCCGGGACGCGGTGCTCGGCTCTAGGCACTGAGCCGTCTGCAAATCTTCGTGATTTTCCCATAGTTTGGCTTGGACATTATTTCGCCGGCCACGTAACAAACCAGCGCCGAGGCGCGAATATCGGGAGTGAACTCTTGTGACCGGCAAGGACGAGGCCGAGCTTTCCCGGCTGATGCGGGCCGCGATCGCGGGAGATGAAAGGGCTTACGCCGACTTTCTGCACCGGACGGCTGCTCTCGTTCGCGGCTTTGTCAGGCGCAAGATCGTCCACGGCGGGGTCGATCCCGAGGATGTCGTGCAGGAAACCTTGCTGGCCATTCATGTGAAACGGCATACGTGGCGTCAGGATCTGGCTGTGCTGCCCTGGGTCTACGCCATTGCGCGTTTCAAGCTGATCGACGCCTTTCGGCGGCGCGGGCGGCGTGTCGAGATCGAGATCGACGAGATCGCCGAGACCTTCGCCGAACCGGAGGCCGAGACAGTCAGCGAGCGCGACATCAACCGGGCGCTGGACGGCCTGCCGCCGGCGCAGCGTTCCGTGGTCTCGTCTGTATCGGTCGAAGGCCGTTCCATCGGCGAGACGGCAGCGAAGTTCGGCATCAGCGAGACGGCGGTGCGCGTGTCGCTGCATCGCGGGCTTGCCGCCATTGCCAAACGGTTCGGGGCCAAACAATTCGGGCGGGCCAAACAGTTCAAGCGGGAATGACATGAGGACCGACGATCTCATCAAGGCGCTTGACGCCGATGCCCGCAGCACGGCGATGCCGCTTGGCTCGGCCTGGTGGCTGGCCGCCGGTGCGGCTACCGTGATCGCGGCGGTGGTTTTCTGGCTGACGATCGGTCCGCGTGCCGACATCGCAACCGCCATGCACACGATGCGCTTCCTCTCCAAGTTCGTCTTCACGACTGCTCTGGCCGTCAGCGCCTTCGCCTTGATCCGGGCCCTGTCCACACCCAGTGCATCGACAAGCAGGGCGGCGGCCTGGATGATTACCGCACCGCTGCTGGTGATCATTGCGGTGGTTCTGGAGCTCCTTTCCGTGCCTGCGGCCGACTGGGGCACACGGCTGGTCGGCAGCAACATGGTTATCTGCCTGACGTCCATTCCGCTGATCGGCATCGGTCCGCTTGCCGTCTTCATAGCGGTGCTGCGCTATGGCGCGCCGACGCGGCCGGTGCTTGCGGGAACGGTGGCGGGCCTGCTCGCCGGTGGGCTGGCGGCAACTTTCTATGCCGCACACTGCTTCGACGACTCGCCGCTTTTCGTCGCCACCTGGTACACGATGGCGATTGCCGTCCTCGCCGCGCTCGGCGCGCTCGGCGCCCGGATTTTCGTGCGCTGGTAGCGACGGCCCGCGAGCGGAGACCGTGATGCTCTAACGTCAAAACTCATTTCATTTCTGAACGACCTCGTTCGACCCCGTTGCGGCCCTTTCGCTCGGAGAACTTCTACGGCAAGCCCTGACCCGAAGCAGTCATTGACTGTTGAAGGCTCAATGTCCCGAAAGGGGTAGGAGACCATCATTCCACCCAGGTAGCCGTTCTCGTTGCTGGCCACGATGGACTCTTCCGTGCGGCGCAAATACCATCGATCCAACCAGTGAGGCGATCACTTAATGGCTGATGAACGCGTCAAGCGCCGTCTTGCCGCCATCGCTGTGGCCGACGTGGTCGGCTACAGCCGAATGATGGAGGCGGATGAGGCGGGTACGCTGGCGGCACTGAAGGAGCGGCGCAAGGCGATCCTGGAGCCGATCGTTCGCGATCGCGGCGGGCGGATCGTCAAGCTTATGGGCGACGGCGTGCTGATGGAGTTCACCAGCGCGGTGAACGCGGTCGAGGCTGCAGTCGAACTACAGGCCAAAATGGCGGAGGCCAACCAATCCCTCACCGAGCACCGCCGCATATTGCTGCGTATCGGCATCAATCTGGGCGACGTGATCGGTGAGGGCTCGGACATCTATGGCGACGGTGTGAACGTTGCGGCTCGCCTCGAAGCCTTGGCAGAGCCAGGCGGGGTCTGCGTATCGGCCAAGGTTCATGAGGAATTGCGAGGCAAAGGCAACGCTGCCTTCGAGGACATGGGCGAGGTGGAGCTCAAGAATATCGTCAGACCGGTGCGGGTTTACCGTGTGGAAACGAGTACTGGTCAAGTGGGCGGGCGGGCCGCAACGACGTCTGCTGCCAGGCCCTCCATTGCCGTTTTGCCATTCGACAATCTGAGCGGCGATCCCAGTCAACAATACCTTTCGGACGGCATCACGGAGGACATCACCACCGAGTTGTCGCGGTTCAAAAATCTTACCGTCGCGGCGCGTCACGCTTCGTTCCATCTTGCCAGGATGGGCATCAACCCAATGCAGGCCGCCCGCGATCTGGGCGCGAACTACGTCATCGAAGGTAGTGTGCGGAAGGCGGGCGAGCGGATTCGCATTACTGCACAGTTGATCGACGCAAGGACAGGCAACCACGTCTGGGCGGAGCGGTATGATCGCGAATGCCACGACATTTTTGCTGTGCAGGACGAAGTCGTGGCAGCAATCGTGACGACGCTCGAGGGGCGAATGGTGGCCGCTGCTGCTCTTCAGGTGCGCAAGCGGCCAACGTCGAGCTGGACGGCCTATGACTTTTTCCTGCAGGGCCGGGAGCTGGCCGACGCCAACATGGAGAAGGAGGCCGTTCCGCTTTTTTCCCGCGCGACGGCGATCGATCCCGATTTTGCGCACGCTCACGCCTGGCTGGCGATCGCTCTCCTCGCCCGCTACTGGTTCGACACCGATCCACGAACGCTGCACGAAGCGTCACTTGCCGCACAAAGAGCCATGGAGTTGGACAGCAACGATCCAACGGTCCACCACGCCAACGGCATGGTCATGGTGTGGCTCCGCGAATACGAACGGGCCGGCGTCCATTTCGACCGCGCCGTCGCTCTCAATCCGGCCGATGCGCAAATTCGCGCGGACCGAGCGAATTGGTTGCGATACGCCGGCCGGCCGGAGGAGGCTCTGGCTTCAATCGACGACGCGCTGAAGAGAACCCCGTTTCCACCACACTGGTTCTGGGTAATTCGCGCCAAAATTTTGCTGGAACTGAGGAGATATGGCGAAGTCGTAGCGGCCTTGGACAACATGCCAAAAAAGGATCACCCCGCTTGGCTCACACTGGCGGCCGCCCATGACCATCTCGGCCATGCCGCTCTCGCTGCGAATGCGCTGGCGAAGGCTCGCGAACTTAGACCCAGCATCTCATCGCGGGAACTGATCGCTGTGAATCCTTATGCTCACCGAGATGCGCTCAAACCTCTGCTCGATGGCCTGCGCAACGCCGGATTGCCGGAGTAAGTAGGCCGCCAATGGGACATTGAAAATTTACACCACGCGGCGAGTTCACCGGAACGCATGCGGATGGCTTCGCGGTCGCAAACGATAGTCCGTCCCTTGAGGTTGCGGAACACCGCGCCTCTTGCCCCGGCCGTAGGCTACGCGCGGAGTGGGTGACGAATGCGGCGTTTGGCGTTCGTATCGTGAATGCCCAAAGATGGCGCTGCCTACTCGTTCCGATTGGCGAGGCGGAGGGCAGAAACCACCCATCTCGGCTATTGGCGGCATCCCGCTGATTGAGTTTTGACTCTAAAGCGGAATGCGTTTGGATTGATCCGGCATTCCGCTCTATCTCTTTGTTTCGTTTGTGCGACGCCAAGTGGTTCCAGTTGGCCGCAAAATGCTCGACGTGAAACGCTCTGCCGGGCTGGTTTGAGCCAAATCCATCGGGCTTCGGGCAAGGATCGGCCCGATGCGGTCTTCACTCAGCGCGACCGCGCGCGATGTCCGTTGGCTCGTATCGCCGGTCAGCGCGTCGGAACGGGATGCTCGCCGCGATAGTCGTAGAAACCGCGCCCGGTCTTGCGGCCGAGCCAGCCGGCCTCGACATATTTCACCAGCAGCGGGCAAGGGCGGTATTTCGAATCCGACAGGCCGTCATGCAGCACCTGCATGATCGACAGGCAGGTGTCGAGGCCGATGAAATCGGCGAGCTGCAGCGGTCCCATCGGATGGTTGGCGCCGAGCCGCATGGCGGTGTCGATCGCGTCGACCGAGCCGACCCCCTCATAGAGCGTGTAGATCGCCTCGTTGATCATCGGCAGCAGGATGCGGTTGACGATGAAGGCCGGAAAATCCTCCGAGACGGTGATCGTCTTGTCGAGATGGTTCACATAGGCCTTTGCCGCTTCGAAGGTCTGGTCCTCGGTGGCGATGCCGCGCACCAGTTCGACCAGCTTCATCAGCGGAACCGGATTCATGAAATGGATGCCGATGAAACGCTCCGGCCTGTCGGTCTGCGCGGCGAGGCGTGTGATCGAGATCGACGAGGTGTTCGTCGCCAGGATGGCTTCGGGATTGAGCTGCGGACAGAGCTGGGCATAGATCTTGCGCTTGACCGTCTCGTCCTCGGTCGCTGCCTCGATCACCAGATCGGCACCCGCAAGGTCGGCCATGGTGGGCGCTGCCGAAATGCGCGCCATTGCGTCGTTGCGCAGCTTTTCCTCGAGTTTGCCGGAGCCGACCTGACGGGCCATGTTGCCGCTGATCGTGGCGATGCCCTTTTCGATGCGGTCGGGTGAGATGTCGTAGACCAGCACCTTGTAGCCCGCAAGCGCGGACACATGGGCGATGCCGCCGCCCATCTGGCCTGCGCCGATGATGCCGATCGTCTCGATCTTGCTCATTACACCGATCCCGTCAAAAGGCCTTTGCGGCCTGCTTTTTGTGCGGTGCAAACTAAAAGGGCGGGGCAGCTTCGTCTACCCCGCCTCTCACAATTTAATACGCTTTGCCAGATAGCGTCAAAGCGCCTTTTGCAGTTCCGGCAGAATGACGAAAAGGTCGCCGACGAGGCCGTAGTCGGCGACTTGGAAGATTGGCGCTTCCTCGTCCTTGTTGATGGCGACGATGACCTTCGAATCCTTCATGCCGGCGAGGTGCTGGATGGCGCCGGAGATGCCGACGGCGATGTAGAGATCGGGGGCGACGACCTTGCCGGTCTGGCCGACCTGCCAGTCGTTCGGCGCGTAGCCAGCATCGACGGCGGCACGAGAGGCGCCGACGGCGGCGCCGAGCTTGTCTGCGACCGGCAGGATGACCTCCTGGAACTTCTCCGAAGAGCCCAGCGCGCGGCCGCCCGAGATGATGATCCTGGCCGAAGTCAGCTCCGGACGATCGGTCTCGGAAAGCCTGTTCTCGACGAAGCTCGACAGGCCGGGATTGGCCGCCGGCTGGACCGTCTCGACCGGGGCGGAACCGCCCTCGGGTGCGGCCTGGAAGGAGGCGGTGCGCACGGTGATGACCTTCTTGGCATCGCTCGACTGCACAGTCTGGATGGCGTTGCCGGCATAGATCGGCCGCTTGAAGGTGTCTGATGACACCACTTCGATGATCTCGGACACTTGCGCGACATCGAGCAGAGCCGCCACGCGCGGCGCGACATTCTTGCCCGACGAGGTCGCCGGCGCGATGATCGTGTCATAGGCGCCGGCTATGCCGACGACGAGTGCGGCCAGCGGCTCGGCGAGACGCTCGGTGAGCTCATCGGCTTCGGCGAGCAGCACCTTGCCCACGCCCTTGAGCTTGGCGGCGGCGTCGGCAGCCGGCTTGGCGCCCTTGCCGGCGACCAGCACATGCACGTCCGAGCCGATCTGCAGTGCCGCCGAAAGCGCCTTGGCGGTCTGGTCGGAAAGCGTTGCGTTGTCGTGTTCGGCAATCAGAAGAATTGTCATCTCTCTATTCCTTGATCCACTTCAGTGGGAACGTCTCGAATTCATGTCAGGCCGAGTCGAAAACGGTTGGGTTCGAGAACCGGAGCGGAGCGTACTTCAGTACGTGAGCACCGGAAGCGGAGAACCCTGCCGTTTGCAGGCCGGCATCACATGAATTCCTACAGCACGCCGGCTTCGTTCTTAAGCTTGTCGACCAGTTCGGCGACGCTCTTGACCTTGACGCCTGCCTTGCGGCCGCCCGGCTCCTCGGTCTTAATCACCTTCAGCCGCGGCTTGACGTCGGCGCCGTAGTCGGCCGGGCTCTTCTCGTCGAGCGGCTTCTTCTTGGCCTTCATGATGTTGGGCAGCGAGGCATAGCGCGGCTGGTTGAGGCGAAGATCCGCGGTGACAATCGCCGGCATCTTCAGCTCCACCGTCTGCAGGCCGCCATCGACCTCCCGCGTCACCTTGGCCGTGTCGCCGTCGATAACGACCTTGGAAGCAAAAGTGCCTTGCGCCCAGCCCAGAAGTGCTGCCAGCATCTGGCCGGTCTGGTTCGAATCGTCGTCGATCGCCTGCTTGCCGAGAATGACGAGGCCGGGCTGTTCCGCCTCGACCACGCCCTTCAGCACCTTGGCGACACCCAGCGGCTCGGTCTGCTCGTCGGTCTTGACCAGAATGGCACGGTCGGCGCCCATGGCGAGCGCGGTGCGCAAGGTCTCCTGCGCCTGCTGCGGCCCGATCGAGACAACGATGATCTCTTCCGCCTTGCCGGCCTCCTTCAGCCGGATCGCCTCTTCGACCGCGATCTCGTCGAACGGGTTCATCGCCATCTTGACGTTGGCGAGTTCCACCGCCGAACCGTCAGCTTTCACACGAACCTTCACATTCGCATCCACAACCCGCTTCACGGGCACAAGGATCTTCATTTGCCTGTCACCTCTTTCACGATAGCAACCTCTTCCAAGATAAATTGAGCGCGCTATAGCAGCGTGCGCCCCTTCAGAGTTGTCGAAAGCCGACATTCCGGGCGGAATTCTAGTCTCCGACCGCCTAGTGCGGGAAAGCTTCCGTAGTTGCGGCGACCCCGCACGTCAATATCTGGGGCGCGCCCAAATCACCCGCGACGCACTCAAATCGGTTCAGTCCGGATTGGAGGCGCTTCCCCGTCCCCAGCGCGGCGCTGGCTCCGCCGGCAGCGGGTCGCCTGGCGCCGGCTCTGCGGCGACAGGCACCTGGCCGGCGACCACCACGGCCTCTTCGTCCGCGCCGGCAAGCAGTGGCACGGCGCGGTTGCGCAAGATGAGCACCAGCACGGCCCCGGCGATGATGCCGCCGACATGGCATGCCCAGGAAACCTGATCCTCGCCGCCGGCGGCGAACATCACGATCTGGAACAAGATCCACAGGATAAGCGGTATGAAGGCCGGGATGCGCAGCGGGATCCGGGCGAAGGCCAGCACCCATATTTTCACGCGGGGATATAGGATCAGATAGGCGGCAACCACACCGGCAATGGCGCCCGAGGCGCCGATCAGCGGAACCTGCGAATCCCACGCGATCAGGCCCTGGAAGAAGGCACCGGCGATGGCGCAAAGCAGGTAAAAGGCGAGAAAGCGGACATGGCCGAGCGCGTCCTCGACATTGTCGCCGAATACCCAGAGGAACAGCATGTTGCCGCCAAGGTGGAAAATATCGGCATGCAGGAAGGAATAGGTGACGTAGCTCAGGCTCTCGGGGATGACGACAAACTGTGGGGCGAGTTCGAGGCTGTCGTGGACGACCGACGGGATGAAGCCGAGGCCCAGCACAGCAGCGTTGGAAAACTGCTCGCCGCCAAGCGCGGTGGCGAAGTAGATGAGCGTGTTGAGCGCGATCAGGCTGATCGTCACATATTGCAGCTTGATGTGGCGCAGCCTGTTGGTGTCGTAAAGCGGGATGAACATCGGACCCCCTCCCGCCTCGGCAGATTCAGCGGTTCTTGCCGGGAACCCATAGCACGTCGGCGTTTCCATTGTCATTGACCGCGCGCGCGGCGACGAACAGAAAGTCCGACACGCGGTTGATGTATCTTATCGCCTCGCGGTTGACATGCTCGCCTGGGCCCTGCGTCAACGCCACCATGATGCGCTCGGCCCGCCGGGCCACCGTGCGGGCGAGGTGAAGGGCAGCCGCCGCCGGCGTGCCGCCGTTGAGCACGAAGGATTTGAGCGGCTGCAGATCCTTGTTGAGCAAGTCGATGTCCTTTTCGACACGGTCGGTCTGCACTGCGGTGATGCGCAGCGGCTCATAGCCGAGCGGCTTGCCGTCGTCCGGCACGGCCAGATCGGCGCCGAGGTCGAAAAGGTCGTTCTGGATGCGGCCGAGCATCGCGTCGATCGCCGGATATGATGCCGCGGTGTGGATGCGGGCCATGCCGATGCAGGCATTGGCTTCGTCGATCGTGCCATAGGCGTCGATGCGCAGATCGGATTTCAGCCGCCGTTCGCCGGTGCCAAGGCCGGTGGTGCCGTCGTCGCCGGTGCGGGTGTAGATCTTGTTGAGCTTGACCACGCTCAGCCTCCTGAAATTGCGGGTCGCCTTATTTGCGGGTGAACCAGACGGCCAGCATGATCAGCACCAATGCCACGAACTGCAGCAGCACGCGCGTCTGCATCAGCTTGTTGGAGGTCATGCTGGAGCCGCCGCGCATCATGTTGATGAGGCCGCGGATCAGCACGATCACCACGGCGACCATGACGAGGACAGCGAGGATGTTGAAGACGGTTGCCATAGTGTGTTTCCAGTCGATTGCGTTCAGGCGCGTTTGGCAAGCAGGCGGTAGAGCATCGCTGCCGGCAGAATGCGTTTGAGGATCACGCCGATCCTGGCGGGCACCGTTACCACATAATGCGGTCGCGGGCGCCGCGACAGAAGCGCATGGCGCAAGGCCACATGAACCACCTCCGGCCCGGGCTTCAGCCGTGATGTGCTGCCGCCGGCCCGCAGGCGCTGCAACTGCGCCTCGTAGGCGAGGCGGTGCACGGAATTCTCATGGTCGATATTCCTGAGAAACCACACAAGGCCGTTGCTGGCGATCTTCGATGTCACCGGCCCCGGCTCGATCAGCGAGACATGGATGCCGCTGCCCTGGAGTTCCTGACGCATGCACAGCATCAGCCCTTCGATCGCGTGCTTGGATGCCGAATAGGCGCCGCGAAAGCGCAGCGGCGCCAAGCCGAGGATCGAGGAGCAATGGACGAGACGGCCATGTCCCTGGCGGCGCATCACCGGCACGACACGACGGGTGAGGTCATGCCAGCCGAAGACATTCGCCTCGAATTGCTCCCTGAGTGCTGCGACCGGCAAGTCCTCGACGGCGCCGGGCTGTGCGTAGGCGCCGTTGTTGAACAGGGCATCGAGCCGTCCGTCCGTCCGCTCCAGCACCGACGCCACCAGCGTCTCGATCGATACGGGTTCGCGGTAGTCCAGATAGGAGGCCTCGATGCCATCGGCTTCGAGGGCAGCGATATCCTCTGGCTGACGCGCCGTCGCGAAGACCCGCCAGCCTTCCGCCTTCAGCGCCCGGGCGCAATAGGCGCCTATCCCGGAAGAAGCACCGGTGACGATGATGGTGCGCGACGCTTCTCCAGGAGGAAGCGTGGTTTGACCTAGGCTTGCCATTTGCCGCAATCCCTTCCCATATTCGCGGCGTCGAGACAATCGAAGGGAACGCGGTTCTTGTTGCGGAAGATCGTAGCCCTCAAACGCGTGCTCTATGACGCGCTCGGCCATTTCAACGCAGACGATGGCTGGGCGATGGCCAGTCATCTGGCGATCACGGCGCTGATGGCGCTTTTCCCTTTTCTGATTTTCGCCACGACACTGGCCAGCTTTTTCGGCGCACAGGCTTTTGCCGACACGGCCGTGCATCTCGTCTTCGATACCTGGCCCGAGCAGATCGCCAAGCCGATCGCGCGCGAAGTGCTCAATGTGCTTACCGTGCGGCGCACCGACCTGTTGACCTATGGCGTGCTGCTCGCCGCCTTCTTCGCCTCGAACGGCATCGAGGCGCTGCGCACCTCGCTCAACCGCGCCTACCGCGTCTCCGAAACGCGCGGCATCATCTATCGCCGGGTGCAGAGCATCGTCTTCGTGCTGATCGCCACGGCGGGTTTTCTGGTGATCAGCGTGCTCGTGGTCTTCGCGCCCTTACTGGCGCGGCTGGCCGAGACCAATTTCGAATGGATAAAACCCTATATGGGCACGATCACGCTGTGGCGTTACATCATCGCCTCCATCGTCATCGTCGGTGGCCTGTTCGCGGTGCATTACTGGCTGCCTGCGGGCAAGCGCCGCTTCGTCTCGATCATACCGGGCATCATCTTCACGCTGATTGCCTGGCTCATCGGGTCGACCATCTTCGCCGCCTATCTCGACCGTTTCTCGTCCTATGTGACGACCTATGCCGGCCTTGCCTCGATCATGATCGCGGTCGTCTTCCTCTACATCGTCTCGGCGATCTTCATCCTCGGCGGTGAGCTCAACGCCGCGATCAGCCGCTATCTGGAGGCACGCGCCCGAGTTGGCTGATTCTTGGTCGGCTGAGCGGTTGCCAGCCCGACGCCGAGCGTCGCGATCGCCATGCCGACGATCTGAACCAGGCTCAACTGCTCGTCGAACAATATCCAGGCGATGACCGCGGTGACGGCCGGGACCAGATAGAACAGCGAAGCGACTTTCGACATCTCGCCGTCGCGGATCATCACCATCAAGAGGAAGATGGCACCGATCGACAGCACCAGCACCAACCATGCCATGGCGAAGATCAGCTCGCCATTGACGACGACGGTGCGGGTCTCGAAGGCAAGCGAAGCCAAGATCATGACCGATGCACCGCCGACATATTGCCATTTGGTGGCCGCCACGAGATCGCCGCCGGAGGCGAAGCGCTTCTGCCAGATCGTGCCGGCGCTCATGCCAAGCACCGAGACAAGCGAGGCGGCAAGCGTCTCGGCCGTCACGCCGCCGCCGAACGCGCCGAGCTTCGGCCAGAGCACGATGACCACGCCGACCAGGCCGATGCCGAGACCGGCCCAATGGCGCGGCAGGATGGCTTCGCCGAGGAATCTGCCGGCGAGTACCGCCGTGATCAGCGGCTGCAGCCCGACGATCAGGGCCGAAAGCCCGGCCGGCATGCCCCTGTGGATCGCCCAGAAGACGCCGCCGAGATAGACGCCATGCATCAGGATGCCCGCGCCCGTGGCGTGCAGCGCCTCGGCGCGGGTCGCTCTCTTCGAGCCGAGCACGATCATCAGAACGGCCAGCAGGATCGCCGCCAGCACGAAGCGCGCGGCGAGGAAGGTGAAGGGCTCCGCCCATGGCATGGCGTAACGCGCGCCAATGAAGCCGGTCGCCCACAGGACGACGAAAGAGGCGGGGATGAACCGCTTGATGCTGTGCATTTTCGGAAGGCTGCCGTGTGGTCGGTGAGGGGTTGAGTGTGCGATTGCTGTAAAGTGGTTCAACCTGGCAAGCAAAACCAAACGGTTGATCCATAGGCTCATTCGAATTGAAGAGGCGCTCGTATTTGTGAGCGTGTGCGCTGATCTACATCCCAATCAGCCGCCTGACATCGGCCGGAGATGTGCCGGCCTCGCGCAAGGCGGCAAGGCCGGTATCCGCAAAACTCTTCGACAGCTTTCGTCCGTCCGGGCCGAGGACGAGGCGATGGTGGAAGTAGCTTGGTTGCGGCAGGCCGAGAACCTCCTGGAGCAGGCGCTGCACGCCGGTGGCGAAATAGAGGTCTTGCCCGCGCACCACATGGCTGATGCCTTGCAGCGCGTCGTCGACGACGACGGCGAGATGATAGCTTGTCGGGATTTCACGGCGCGCCACGATCACGTCGCCCCAGTCCTGCGGCCGGGCGTCTACCGCGCGTGTTGCGGAAAGCCTCTCATCCGAAAATTCCAGCCATGACAGATCCGTGCCGACGCGCGCCATCGCAGCGCCAACGTCCAGCCGCCAGGCGAAAGGCGCATTCTCGGCGATCCGTCGCTTGCGTTCCCTGGTCGGCAATGCCTTGTCGATGGCGGGATAGAGCGGCACGCCGTCCGGGTCCCGCGGCCAATCGCGACCACGCTTTTCGCTATCGGCAATGAAGGCTCTGATATCACCACGGCTCATGAAGGCGGGGTAGACGAGCTCTTCGCGAATCAGCCGATCGAGCACCGCCTGATAGTCCGCGAAATGCTCGGACTGACGGCGCACCGGTTCTTCCCAGCCAAGCCCGAGCCATTTGAGATCGCGAAAAATGCCAGCCTCGAATTCCGGCGTGCAGCGCGTCGTGTCGATATCCTCGATGCGCAGCAACAGGCGTCCGCCCGTTGGCCTCGCCAATTTCTGATTGAGCAGCGCCGAATAGGCATGGCCGAGATGCAGTTCGCCATTCGGGCTCGGCGCGAAGCGGAAGGTCAGGAGTGTCATCCTTGGGCGGCAATCGGGTTGTGCGGCGCTTTCGCCAGTTGCTACTTTGAGCCTGATTACGAATTGCCATTTTGCGCTGGGAACAAGCAAGCATGCAACGCATCGCTACGCTCGACGACATCTCACAAGGGCTCGACGCGCTTTGTCTGCTCGACCCGCGCCTCGAAAGGGTGCGCGGCATGGCCGGCGAGGTGCCGCTTCGGCTCTCCGAGCCGGGGTTCAGAAGCCTTGCCTCGATCATCGTCTCGCAGCAGGTTTCCCGTGCCAGCGCCGACGCTATCTTCGGGCGGCTGACAAAACTCGTCGATCCGCTGACGCCACAAGCGATCCTTGCCGCGGACGAAGCCATTTTTCGCGAGGCCGGACTGTCGCGGCCAAAGCAGCGCGGCCTGATCGCCGTGGCCCAGGCGGTGGTCGATGGCCTCGACCTCGATCATCTCTGCTTGCTCGATGCCGCGGAGGCGATCACAGCCATGACCAAAGTGTCGGGCATCGGCCCGTGGACGGCGGAGGTCTATCTTTTGTTTGCCGCCGGCCACCCCGATGTCTTCCCGGCACGCGACGTTGCCTTGCAGAGCGCGGTCGGTCACGCGCTCGGCATCGAGCCGCGTCCGCCCGAGAAAAGACTGATCCAGCTCGCCGAATCATGGAGCCCGTGGCGAGGTGTCGCATCGCGGCTTTTTTGGGCCTATTATCGCGAATTGAAGGGCAGGGACGCTGCACCCCCTGCCTAAATCCGCAAAAAAGCATGAAAATCATCCAGTTTTGGCACTTCGTTTGATCGACAAGCCGCTTCACATCCCTGTCATGTCGGGCTTACAGTATCCGCGCCGACCGGTTGTAGAGCCAAGGAGGTCAATGACGTGACGGTTGCCGTGTCTCCGGATGGGCTTCCAGCGCTGGTGCTGAACGCGGATTACCGTCCGCTCAGCTATTACCCCCTGTCGCTCTGGTCGTGGCAGGATGCCATCAAGGCGGTGTTCCTCGAGCGGGTGAATATCGTCGCCGAATACGAGCACGCCGTGTCGTCGCCGACCTTCTCGATGAAGCTGCCGAGCGTCGTCAGCCTGAAGGCCTATGTGAAGCCATCGCGGCATCCGGCCTTCACCCGCTTCAACGTGTTCCTGCGCGACCGTTTCCAGTGCCAGTATTGCGGCACGCCGGAGGATCTGACCTTCGACCACGTCATTCCCCGCCATCGCGGCGGCGCGACGACGTGGGAGAACGTCGTCGCCGCCTGCTCACCCTGCAATCTGAGGAAGGGCGGCATGATGCCGGCGCATGCCAAGATGTGGCCGCTGCAGAAGCCGTTTCAGCCGACGGTGCATGATCTGCACAACAATGGCCGCCTGTTCCCGCCCAACCATCTGCATGAAAGCTGGATGGATTATCTGTACTGGGATGTCGAACTGGAACCATAGACTTCGGCACAAATCCGCCATGCCGGCCGCCTGACGCGGCTTTCTGCGCTTCCGGTGCTCACGTACTTAAGTACGCTCCGCTCCGGTTCTCGAAATCCACCTCATGCGTTCCGGCCTGACGAATTTTTGCGCGAACTCTGTGTTGCGGCAGCTCAGTCGCGGGCAAAGGCGCCGCGGAACGCTATGACCGCCAGGACAAGGCTGGCGATGGCGTTCCAGCCGGCCAGCGACAGGCCGAGAATGCGCAGTGCCGCCTTGTCGCAGGAGGGCGGCACGAATTTGTCGAGCGCGTCGAGCACGCCCTTGCCGCCGGTGTCCACCGGTCCGGCAGCCGCCGCACAATCGGTCGGTCCCGGCCACCACGCCCATTCGACGCCGGAGTGATAGACGCCGAGATAGACGCCGTAGACCATCAGCAGGCCGCCGACGGCCAGCAGGCTACGGGTAACCCATGCCGGGGCGCGGAGTGTCGACGCTAGCGCCGCAAGCAGCATCAGCGGCACGCCGATGTAGTAGGGGGTGCGTTGCTCCAGGCAGAGCTTGCACGGGATGTAGCCACCCAGATACTGGAAGGCCAGCGCCGAGCCGACGGTGGCGGCCATGGCGACGGCGAGGAACAACGCCGTCCGCATGCGCTGGCGTCCAATGTCGGCATTCACGGTCGCTGTCATCGATCTATCGTCCGTTCTCGCTCAGAGCAAAGGATTTGAACATCCCTGCTCTAGAAAGCGTATTTGACGACGATATAGAGCGAAATCAGGGCAGCGGCGGCAGCGCCCGCGATCAGGCCAAGGCGCTTTTCGATGAATTCGCGGATCGGTTCGCCATAGCGGCGCAGCAGCCAGGCGAGAAAAAGGAAGCGGGCGCCGCGCGCCACGATCGCCAGCACGATGAACAGCAGGAGATTGACGCCGATCACGCCGGACAGGATCGTCACCACCTTGATCGGCGGCAGATGGGCGAGGCCGGAGGTGATCAGCATCAGGATGATGAAGCCGATGCCCGACGAGACGCGCAGCGCCTCGAAGTCGTCATACTTGCCGTAGAATTCGAGGATCGGCCGCGCCACCGTGTCGTAGGCATAGTGGCCGATGTACCAGCCGGCGATGCCGCCCAGAACGGATGCCAGGGTGGCGATCAGCGCGTAGCGATAGGCGCGATCGGGCCGCGACAGCGCCATTGGCAGGTACAGCACGTCGGCCGGCACCAGGAACACCGAGCTTTCGACGAAAGCAATGAAGGCCAGCCACCATTCGGCGGATTTCTTTGCCGCCAGCGACAAGGTCCAGTCGTAAAGTCCGCGAAGCATTGGCACTCCTAATGCACGTCGCCCAAAATGCTCAGCGGTTTTGGGGTAACAATGCATAAAAACAAAGACCAAAAGCGCGCCACATGAATCTCTCCAGACGCGACGCGCTTTAATGCGCCGCCTGTCTAGAAAGATTTTTCGCGCCGCACAATGGCCGCAGCTTCACGAAATCGAAAGGCTGTGGTCGAGCGAAGGCCGCATGCCGGGAATTGGCCAGTTGACGAACAGGCCTCCGACCGTATAGTCCGCGCCCATCCAGGCCGCCCGGCCTGAGCCCCTATGGCGGAATTGGTAGACGCGCTCGACTCAAAATCGAGTTCCGCAAGGAGTGCTGGTTCGATCCCGGCTAGGGGCACCAATTTCATGCTGAAAACGGTTTAATTCCAGTATGATACAAGAACTTTATGGATGTCCATCCACCCGAAAATCCACCTTAGAATGCTTCGTTGCCGCCCCTGCGGGGGCCGCGTCCCAGCCTGTGCCATCGCCCGCCTGGGCGAAGGCATGATCAGCCCTCAGACTTGCAGGCGGCATCAAAATTGTCCGATTGGTCGCGCTTAGTCTCAAGCGCGATCGCCCTGGATAGATTCGCCTTCGGTAAAATCGCGGAATAGGATTGGGGAGCGCATCAGTCACAGGGAAGGGGGTGGCCATGCCAATGCGTTGGACGGACGACGAATACCCCTCCCGTGCCGCAAATGGGGACCGGCCCCTCCCTGTCCGTTTGCTGTGGCAAATCATGAAACGGTCGGTGCTGCCTTAAAATTCGCCGCCGAGAAGTTCCTTTACGAGCTTCACCGTGCCAGCGCGATCAGCCGTCGACCAACCTTGGGGATGGCGGGTGACCACTGCATAGCCATGCCCGCCGTCACTCCAAAGTTTGGTCCATTCGCCGCCGGCACCGCTCGGTAGCAAACGATAACCAAGTCCCTCGAGCAGCGCCTGGATGGAGCCCCTGGCGAACTCAGACGTGACAAAGAGAGTTACGCGTGGCTTGAAGACAATGATTTCTTCCTTGAGCGCCTGAACGTGCGCGGCGGCCACCGTGCCCCAAAATGTGAGTGAAGGGGGGCGGGAGCCATCGCCCTGGTCCATTTTGCAAACGTTTGTCCATGCAAGAGAATGACGTGAGCGATCGAACAGCTCAGCAAACTGCCAAAAGGCAGACTTGTTATGGCGCTCAATCATCCACCTCGTTGAAGCTGCGATATTGGATGTTTGATCCGAGCCTGAACCGACCTTCGTGCCAAGTGGACCGGCACTCTTGCCGACATAAAGTAGCGCTCGTCTTCCGCCGCGCTCATAACCGGGGCCACTAGCAGGCGCGAAAACGCCACGTGGCGATAATCCCGCATTTGCGAGCTTTTCGTTGCATTCGGTGAGCCGCGACCAGGTATGTGCGCTAATTGGAAGGCCGTACAATGTGCTTCTCCAGTTTGACAGCTAAATAGACTCTACCCCGTTTTGGGGCGATAAGCTCATTTCCGGCTGCAGCAGGGGTGTGCGATGGTCAACGATGATGATGAGGAAAAGGCTTGGAGATATGTGGGGAGATTTCTCCAGGACTTCGCCAGACTTGAAGTTCAAATCGACGAACTCTTTAGAGCTGTCTTTGGCCTCAATGATTGGGGTGCCTTGCTGTTTCAGAAAGCCCTACACATTGGTCAGAAGATCAATCTCACTGAAACTGGCGTAGGGTACCAGGGACTAGACTACAATGACATCTTTAACCGGGTGCGGCGTCATCAGCAGCTACGCAACGTAATTGCACATTGCTACTTCAACGGTGAGAAGTTGGCCGGCGGTATCGATTTCCTTCACTATGAAGCAGGGACAGGGAAGTTGAAATCGCTACATGGAAATGATGGTGACACTCTTCTCCAATACGTCACTCTGGATGCATTGCACGAAGAAGCATCCCGTCTGACGTTGCGGCTGGAGGAGGCTGTCAAGGAGTGCACCCCTCAACAATTTGACGGTCATGAAGATGTGCGGCGGGCAATCGTTGCCGCTCTGGATTTTGGCAGAAAGCAACATAGTTCCCTTCCCAGTCAGGAGGACACGGGCTCAAGATGAGGAGGGGTAGCGGTGAGAATTGCTGCCCTATGATCGCGATAAGATTGGTAGACGGATCTTGCTGCAAATTCGGACTGGCCCCTCCCAACGCGTTTCGCTCAGGAAAATCAAGGAACCCTTGCGATGCTTCCTGAGATATACGGTCTAGACTCTATGTGAGCCGGCGCCGCCGGGCGTTGAGACCGTACACATGAAGGTGCTCCGCCCAGCTACCAACGACCCACCGCACCTGGCCCGTTAGTCTGATGCACATGGACACAAGGCTGTCGCATAGTTGGCACGCGTCGCCGGTATAGGCGCACCCGTCAGGCGTGAAGGGGCACTGTCCGGTCATTTGTCGGTCACGACAACGCCATCAGCTGGCTTCGGCGCGTGGTAGCGTCGCCTCTCCTATGACGGTTTCTTGTTTGCGTTCTGTTGTTTCTGATATTCTTCGTACATGATTGCCGTGATAGCGGCGGTCGAGTATTTCATGATCGTTGTACGTAGCTGGCCTTGGTACAAAGTCACCTGTGCGGGCTTGACGCCGGCCTTCTTGAGTTCCGCGCCGAACTTGTCCATGTAATCGCCGCAAGCGTCGTCAACGGTTGCCCCGACGTCAACGCGTTCGGGGCTGCTTAGGTTCTGCGCCATGGTCTTCACGGTACAACTGCGGTAGCCCTTGATTGTGCTGGTGATGGAGGCGGCGTCCGTGCCGCCGCTGGTAGTTGAACAACCAGCAAGCGCAACCAGTCCTACAAGTGCAGAAAGAGTCTTTTTCATTTATGCACTCCCTTCTATGGTCGCGTGTGACAACGCGCCCCTCTTCTGGGTTACTTTACTTCACCTAGATGTCCTTCATCGGGTTGATGACCCCGTCGTCCAGCCACTTCTGGAAATCTTTCTTGACAGCGTCTCCCACGTTGCCCACACGCTCACGGGCGCCCCAGATACCTTGCTTGAGGTTCAGCATGACGTCGGCCGCCTTATCTGATAATTCCTGCGTCTCGGCGGTGCCGCTTCCGAACGTGTCGTTGATCCAAGCACCTAAAGTGCGCTTGGCGGCGTTGTTGGCCATCCCTTTGGCGACGCCCTTCTGCACTTCCCGCGTGTCATCATCCGTCCAACCGACGTTCTGCTTGAACTTACCCCATGTCGTGCTGTCGGCCGCCAGCTTCGCGGCGTTCTCGGTTTCAATCTGTTGTTTGACTTGTTGTCGGCGGAAAGCGTCGAGCTGCCGGAGTCTGAGTTCCTCGGCTGACGGCTGGATTGGCGCGTAAGTCGTCGGCCGCGTGTGAGGCATGGTCGGGCGCCATTTGCCCTGCGTGGACTGCGATGGCTGGCGCGGTTGTGGGTTCTTAGTTGCCTGTTGGATTACTTGACCCAATAGGCCAATTCCTACACCGATGAGGGCTGCCTCACCGGCGTCCAGCCCGCCGCCACCCCCCCCGCCGCTCGGTACGGAGGGGATATAAACATTGGCGCCGCCTGATGATGGGGGAGGAGCGCGACATGCCCCCGGGTTCTGTTGGCAGTACCGACCGTCGTTGAAGGCGTCTTGGGCGTAGGAGTGATGAATCGTCGACATTGTTAGGGCGACGACTAGCCCTGTTGCACGTTTCATGGCCTTTCCCTCCCTTATAGTGTCCACGTCTCTGTTGCGGTGCGTCCCATTTTCCTCTCCTGGTTTAGTCCTGAGTTTCCCGTTCTCTTCTGGGTGAGCGTGCTCACGGCGACTGCGACCAGCGCGGCGATGACGACGGATATGGCGGACGGCGTGCCATGCCTCACGGCGATAGTTGTGGCCAAGCTGCCGGCGGTGTCCGGTTACCGGCTTGTTCAGACGCTCAAAAGTAGAGTGGCGCCCATAATTATCCCTTTCGCGTGAAAACAAGTTGCTTTCAGGCGATCTACGATGCGCAGAAGTCGAAGGGTCCCACAGATGCTAATGGCGTATTTCAGCATCCTCTAAGATGTGGCCGATGTAAAGTCCCTCATTCCGGCTTTCAACCTGGAAGGCTCTAGACCTGTCGGCCTGCACGGACCGCCAAACGCGGCGCCGCCAATAAGGTCCTGGCTGATAGCGCCATTTGCTGTCCATGCAGGAAAGGAGAAAACTCTGCTGCGCTTTATCGGCTAGGGAACTCTGAAGGGGTGGCCCTCCCATGCCGCAAATCGGGACCGCCCCCTCCTAGCCTCAGAAACAGCCACCACCAAGCGCAACGGTATCTGCCGGCTTCCACACTGGCCAAATGCCGCAAGCCACTGTGCGGCCTTTTCTCGGGTCACTAAGCTGGCTCGCCGTAGCCGGTCACTTGCTCTGTCGCATGAGTGTACGGGTTTTCCCTTGAGAAAGTACCTGTGATGCATGGTCTAGACCGTTGAGTGGATGCCGCCTGGTCCGGACCGACCCAGGCCTTTCCCGACACCGTCGGACCCCCGTAGCTCAGGTCGCTTTTACATCGGCCCCGGCACCATCTTGGTCGGCTGCTCCGGCATCGGAAACGCGTAATTTTCGCATTTCACGTCGGGATTCGTCGGACTGAACATTCCGAGCGGGTTGTCCTTGAACAGCCAGGCGTGAAGATCGTAATGATGGAACTCCGCCGGAATGAGCGGATAGTGCCCTTCCATCGGCCCCTGGAACGTCTGTCCAAAGAGTTTCGGCGGCTCCTTGGTGTCAGGCGTCAACGGTACAAGCCATTCCACGGCCACCAGGCGCAAGCCGCCGTCGACCGGCTCATAGATAAGGACATTGGGGCGCGTCGGATCTGGTGTCGGACTGACGCTCCCGACGTTGACGAAATGAATGCCCATCGCGCCCTTAGGGTAATCCATAGCCCCAGCCACTTTTTCGCCGCTGTAATAAACGCATCCGACCGTCGACAGATAGAGGTCGCGGATGGCGGCCTTGTAGTCTTCGTACTTGGTTAGCGATTCTTTCAGGGCATCGATCTCGGCCTTGTCAGGCTCGGCGGCCTGAGCTGCGGCCGCGGTCAGACAGCCGCCAACAAGGCCGATCAAAGCGAGAACACTGCGACGCCTGAAGTGAGTTGTTTTCGTCATGCATTCCTCCCAGTTTTTTGTTGGCCGGCAGACCGAGGCGGCAATGATGCTGGTTGCGCGGCCCAGATTATCGCCGATGCTAATCCTTTCCGCTGGTTGGGAGAATTAACCCTCATGAGCTAGGCCCTCGGCAGGCTCCTGGTCGGGAGAGACCAAACGACCAGAAAACCGGACCAGCTTCGTATTCAGCGTTATTTCGCTGGCCTCCGTTGGCCGCAGCGGAAAGCAGCATTGGCCATGCCTCTCGAAGAAGGGCATCGGAAAGCGGTCGCTTCGATATATTAGCAATCACGAATGTTGTATGGTTGCTGCAATTATACCGTTGGTGTTTGGAGCCGTTCGGTGCACGCGGTCGGAAAACGACGTTTCAAGGTGGGCTGGGCAGGCGTGATCTCCACGGCTGCGGCACTTGGGAATGTTTCTGCGTTTGCGCACAGTACCGATAGAGGCTGGACCTATCCACCGGCCTGCTGTCATGGCAATCCGGTGACAGGAGAGTGCGGCAAGATTCCCAGTTTAGCTGTTACACCGCAGCCCGATGGCTACGTGATCATTTTGCGGCCAGGCGACCATCGGATGATCACTCATCCAAATCGATATTTTGTTCCCTATAACAGTGTAATTCCGTCTGGCGACGACAACTTTCACATCTGCCTGCATCCAACCGAGGAACACGAAAACTGCTTCTTTGCGCCGGCAGACGCGATGTAGGCGGGCGAACCACGCTCCGTCGATGAATATCGATTGGTCCTACCGCCGCCCCAGCAAGCTCTTCATCCGGTTGCGCAGGATGCGCGCCATGTTGCGGGTTTCGCGGTAGAGGTGAAGCTGCGACGCCGCCTGGCGGGTGAGGCGGTCGGCGTCCGGCGTCAGGCCGATGACCAGAGTGCCGATCGGCCGGCGCTCCATCCATAGCCGGCTCATGACAGGATGGTCGGGCACGGCGCAGGAATCGGTCATCATGATGTTGGGATCGTCGAGATGCTGCCTGGTCACCTCGATCATCAGGAGCGTGCCCGGCGAATAGGCGGCGAGCGTCTCGTCATACGCCGTCTTCCAGGTGTAGGCGACGCCGGCCTCGACGAAGACGACCAGGCAAGCGATGGTGCGGCCGTCGAGGGTCAGCGAATGGATGCGGCACAGATCCTGTTCGGCCAGCCGGTGCACGGCTTCGCGGGCAAAGGCGGCACGGTAGCGGTCGATGGCCATGGCGGTGCGCTCGCGGCCCTTCCAGCCGGCAGCCTCGAGCGTCAGGAAACGTTCGATGGCATGGCGGATCTCGTCGGGTCCGCGCGCCACGAGATGCTCCAGCTGGCCCAGATCGGCGAGGCGGCGCTTCAGGCGGCGGAACTCGCGATAATGATGGGCGCGCAGCGAGGCCTTCAGATACTCATCGCCGTCGATCTCGCTTTCGAGCATCGGGCGTTCGGCCTTGCCGGTGGTGACCAGCGTCAGGCCACGCGTCTCGGCGACTGTGGCCAGCCTGCTGGCCACCGGGCCGTCGAGCCGGATGTCGGGCAGGACAAAGACTTTCGGCAGCTTGAGATGCGGCCGCGACAGCATCGAGAAGAAATCCTCGACGACGCCGACGGGATCGTCACGGTCGACCAGCGGCGTGCCGATCGGGCCGAACGGGCTCGACCATGTGCGCATGACCCGCACGCCGAGCGGCACCGCCGGCCGCTCCACCGAGAACGGCACCAGCAAGCGCAGCCGGTTGCGGTATTCGTCGCCGTCGCGGATGACCGCCAGCCGCACCTCGCGGTCTTCCAGCCTCGGCATGGCGGGCGCCAGGAAGCGCGGGTTGAAGAAGACGTTGGGCTCGATCGTGCGGGTGCAGAGATAGTCGAGCTCCTCGACCAGATCGAAGCCGGCGGAGGCCGGGTAAATGGCCAGTTTGCGCTCGGGCCGATCGTTGGCCAAGAGTTCGATATGGGCGGGATCGGCTTCGCGGGCGAGCCCTGCGAGGCCGATCACCATGGCGCCAGCCGGGCCGCCGCTGGTTTCCTCGAGCAACGGGACAGCGGCCATCACGCGGCTCCTTCGGCGGCTACGAAAATGGCCATGACGATGCCGAGCTTGCGCCAGACCGTGAAGGACAGCGCGCCGGCCTCGAAGATCATCGCGAAGGCGGTGGCCATTGCCGCGCCCCACAGGCCGAAAAGCGGGATCAGCACCAAATTGAGGCCGATGTTGAAGGCCAGCGTCATGGCGTAGACGGCGGCGCAGATGTTCTGGTTGCCGCTCATGGTGAGCAGGCTTTCGCAGGGGCCGACGGCGGCGCGGGCGACGACGCCGAAGACCAGCAGGAACAGCAGCGGATAGCCGGCGCTGAATTCAGGCCCGAACAAGCTCAGCATCGGCTCACCAAGCACCAGCACCATCAGCGCCATCAACAGCGACGGCCAGAAGGTCCAAGACACCGTTTCGCGGGCGAAGGCGGCGAGCTTTTCCGGCTCGCCATGGGTGAATTGCGCATAGCGCTGGGCGACGCCAGCCTTGACCGCGAAGTAGACGAAATGCACCAGCGCCAGCGTTTTGACCGTGGCGAAATAGACGGCGACGTCGTTGGGGCTCATATAGGCGCCGACCATCAGCACGTCGGCATTGGTGAGCAGGAAGAAGAAGCCTTCGACCAGGAAGATCGGCAGCGACACGAGGAACCACTGCGCGAAATGCACCTTCCTCGGCCCGGCCGGGATATTCCTGTCCATCCGCGCCGTGACGCCGATGAGTTGACCGAGCGTGGTGGCGTAGGCGGCGGCAATCGAGGCGAAGATCGCGGTCCTGGCGTCAGGCGCAAAGCCCGCCAGAAGCATCAGCGCCATGAGCGCCAGGATCAGCACCGGCCGCACTAGATAGGTCGGCGCCAGCGCAAAAAGCGCCCATGAGTTGGCCCGCGCCAGTCCCTGCAGCAGATCGGACATCGCGATCATCGGCATGCAGATGAGGCCGAGAATGAACGGCACGACATAGTAGTTCTCGATAAAGGGCGAGAGCAGCCAGACGCCGAGCGCGCCGAGGCCGGCGATCGCGGTCGAGGCAACCAGCACGAACAGGCGGCTGGTCAGCACGATGCCGCGCAATTCGGCCAGCATGTTGCGCTCGCGATATTCGGGAATGAAGCGGATGACCGAGGTGTGGAAGCCGAGGCAGGCGAGGTTGCCGAGGATGACCATCGTCACCCAGACGAGGACGAAAATGCCGTATTCGAACGAGCCCATCCAGCGCGCCATCAGCACCTGGCTGACGAAGGCGATGACGGCGCTGACGATGCGGATGGAAAAGGCGATGAGCGACATGCGGCCGGCCTCGCCGCGCTCGTCGGCGGTGAACAGCACGGCATCGACGCGGCCAAGCAGCGGCTTTACGCGCAGCGCAAGGCGCTGCGGCAGGAACCGCCCGGCTGTCGTCGCCGCGGAAAAGCGCACCCACTACTCTCCGTTTTCCGCCTCTTTTCAGCGTATGCGTCTAGCGAAAACACATTAAGAAACGGTTGGGTGAGGAGGCGGGGCGCTCCTTCTCCCCGTTCACGGGGGCGGATGAGGGGCGGCGCCAGAGCGCTGCTTCATATTCGCCGTTCGCGGCAGAGCGCGACGAAACGACAGGCCAGCTGATGGAATCTGACGGTCGAGATACAACAAATTCGTAATAGGTACTTCCGGTGCCGGCGGGACAGCGCCCCCTCAGCTGGGGAGATTGGCTAAGCGCGGGCGTCCGCGCCGCCCCTCATCCGCCCTTCGGGCACCTTCTCCCCGTGAACGGGAAGAAGGAAAGCTGCGGCTTACGCAAACGCCCCGTGGCAATGCTTGTACTTCTTCCCCGACCCACACGGGCAGGCCTCGTTGCGGCCGACCTTGCCCCAGGTGGCGGGGTTGTTCGGGTCGCGGTTTTCGGGGGCGACGATGGCGTGGGTCTCCTGGCGAACCAGAAGCCCGGTCTCGCCGCCGTTAAAATCGTCCTCGCCGGTGGTGCCGTCGATATGGCTGCCGAACATGTCGGGCGCCTCGGGCGGTGGCGCTTCGGCCGCCTGGCGGACCAGCTCGACGCGCATCAGCTGTGCGGTCACGGCCTGGCGCAGATTGCCCAGCATTGCCTGGAACAGCTCGAACGCCTCGCCCTTGTATTCCTGCAGCGGGTCGCGCTGGGCATAGCCGCGGAAGCCGACGACCGAGCGCAGATGATCGAGGTTGACGATGTGCTCGCGCCACAGATGATCGAGCGTCTGCAGCACCACGGAGCGCTCGACATAGGTCATCACGTCGGGGCCGAAACGCTCGGCGCGCTCTTTCGCGGCAGTCTCGGCGGCCTGGGCGATGCGTTCGCGGATGTCGTCTTCGGCAATGCCCTCTTCCTTGACCCAGTCCTCGATCGGCAGGTCGAGATTGAGGAATTCGGCGACCTCAGCCTTGAGGCCGGCGACGTTCCACTGCTCGGCATAGGCGTTTTCGGGAATAGCCTTGGCGACGATCTCGTCGATGACGCCCTCGCGCATCTCGGCGATGGTCTCGGACAGGCCTTCACCGTCCATCAGCTCGAGGCGCTGCTCGAACACCACCTTGCGCTGGTCGTTGGAGACGTCATCATACTTCAGCAGGTTCTTGCGGATGTCGAAGTTGCGCGCCTCGACCTTCTTCTGCGCCTTTTCCAGCGCCTTGTTGATCCAGGGGTGGATGATCGCCTCGTCTTCCTTGAGGCCGAGCTTCTGCAGCATGCCGTCCATGCGCTCGGAGCCGAAGATGCGCATCAGATCGTCCTGCAGCGACAGGAAGAACTTCGACCGGCCGGGATCGCCCTGGCGGCCTGAGCGGCCGCGCAACTGGTTGTCGATGCGGCGCGATTCATGGCGTTCGGTGGCGAGCACGTAGAGGCCGCCGGCGGCCAGCGCCTTTTCCTTCAGCCGCTGCACGTCCTCGCGGATTTCCTTTTCCTTGGCTTCGCGCTCGGGACCTTCAGGCATGTCGCCAAGCTCCTCGGCGATGCGCATGTCAGCATTGCCGCCGAGCTGGATGTCGGTGCCGCGGCCGGCCATGTTGGTGGCAATGGTGATGACGCCGGGTTTGCCGGCCTGGGCGACGATCGCGGCTTCGCGCTCGTGATGGCGGGCGTTCAGCACCTCGAAATCTTTGAAGCCTTCCTTGCGCAGGCGCTCGGCCAGTTGCTCGGATTTTTCGATGGAGGTCGTGCCGACCAGTGTCGGCTGGCCCTTGGCGCTCGCCTCCCTGATCTCCTTGACGATCGCCTTGTACTTCTCCTCGACCGTCCGGTAGACCTCGTCGTCCTCGTCAATGCGGACGACCGGCAGGTTGGTCGGGATCTCGGTGACTTCGAGGCCATAGATGTTGCCGAATTCCTCGGCCTCGGTCAGCGCCGTGCCGGTCATGCCGGCGAGCTTCTTGTAGAGGCGGAAATAGTTCTGGAAGGTGACGGAGGCGAGCGTCTGGTTCTCGGGCTGGATCGCCACGTGCTCCTTGGCCTCGAGCGCCTGGTGCAGGCCTTCCGAATAGCGGCGGCCGGGCATCATGCGGCCGGTGAATTCGTCGATGATGACGATCTCGCCGTTGCGCACGATATAGTCCTTGTCCTTCTGGAACAGCTGGTGCGCCTTCAGCGCATTGTTGACGTGGTGGACGATGGCGACGTTCTCGACGTCGTAGAGCGACTCGCCCTTGAGCAGGTCGGCGTCGCGCAGCAGGTTTTCGAGCTTCTCGGTGCCTTCCTCGGTGAAGATCGAGGTCTTCTGCTTCTCATCGATCTCGTAGTCGGCCGGCTCGAGCTTCAGCATGAAGGCATCGATGGTGTTGTACATCTCCGAACGGTCCTCGAGCGGACCGGAAATGATCAGCGGCGTGCGCGCCTCGTCGACCAGGATGGAATCGACCTCGTCGACGATCGCGTAGCTATGGCCGCGCTGCACCATCTGGGCGCGCTCGAATTTCATGTTGTCGCGCAGATAGTCGAAGCCGAGCTCGTTGTTGGTGGCGTAGGTGACGTCGGCGGCGTAGGCGGCGCTGCGTTCCTCGTCGGACAAGCCATGGACGATGACGCCGACGGTAAGGCCGAGGAATTTGTAGACACGGCCCATCCATTCGGAGTCGCGCGTGGCAAGATAGTCGTTGACGGTGACGACATGGACGCCTTTGCCGGCGAGCGCGTTGAGATAGACGGGCAGTGTGGCGACGAGCGTCTTGCCCTCGCCGGTGCGCATCTCGGCGATGCCGCCATTGTGCAGCACCATGCCGCCGATCAGCTGCACGTCGAACGGGCGCATCCCGAGCACGCGACGCGCCGCCTCGCGCACGGTGGCGAAGGCCGGCACCAGCAGATCATCGAGGGAGGCGCCGTTGGCGACGTCCTGGCGGAATTTTTCCGTGCGGGCCGTCAGCTCGGCGTCGGAGAGCGCCCGCATCTCGTTTTCCATGGCGTTTATCGCTTCAACGCGCGGCCGGGTCGATTTGACCCGACGATCGTTGGAGGAGCCGAAAACCTTACGGGCGAGACCGCCAAAACTGACCATTCAATGGCCCTTTCGATAGCATTCCAAGTCGTTGCGACGGGTGCCGGCCGGCCCCATCAAATCCACGTGAAACGCGGACACACGCAAGTAGCGCCCGGAAAACGGTTCTGGACGCAAAGTCGTTGGACAGATAAGAGGGGGCTCAATCGATGTCAACGCCGCGCTCGCCCTGTCGACCGCGCCAAATTCCGCCACAATCTGGCTGGTCTTGAAGCCATCCCGCTCTAGCTATCCCCCATTGGAGTTAATCGTATGTCCTTATTGTTCCGCCGCGCGTCGCTCGCCAGCCTCGGCCTGGCATTCGGGTTGTCGGCTCTGTCG
>NZ_RZTJ01000191.1:0-327 GCF_003997065.1 Mesorhizobium sp. M6A.T.Ce.TU.016.01.1.1
TCCGTGACGATGGTGTCGAGATGATTTCCGCGCATTGCGGCGAGGATCGGCGCGACCTTGCTGGCGCCACTTGCAATGCCGATCGAGCGCGGGATGGTCGCGAACTCGTCAAGCGTCAACGAGACCAGCGAACGGTTGAGCGAGTAGTTGCAAAGCTTGCCCTGGCGGTCGATGAGATGAGCGAGCAGCTCGCCTGTCGCCCCGGACTTCTCGATCGCCTGGCGATCGGCATTCGAGGACGGATGCAGGTCGTAGTAGCTGGAATCGTCGGTCAGGATGGAGCCGACACCCACCACCGCGACATCCGCCTCGCGCGCTTTGCGAAAC
>NZ_RZTJ01000192.1:0-378 GCF_003997065.1 Mesorhizobium sp. M6A.T.Ce.TU.016.01.1.1
GAATGCCAGCCCACTTGGAAACGATGCCGAGAAAGCAGCCTGGAATGCCATGAGCAGCGCGCAGCGCGACGCCATCAACGGTGTCTTCGTCAATATCGGCAAGGCGATTGCCGCCTTCGAACGCTCGATCGCGCCCACGCCAGCGCGCTTCGACCGCTTTGCGCTGGACCTCGCCACCGGTGCCGAGCCGAAGGGCGATGCTGTCTTTTCCAAACAAGAAATCCTTGGGCTTAAACTGTTCATCGGCAAGGCCAATTGCGTGACCTGTCACAACGGCCCGCGCTTCACCGACAACAGCTTTCACAACACCGGCGTGCCGCCTGTTGCGGGCCTGCCGCCGGATCGCGGCCGCATCGATGCCGTGCACCAAGTCGAGGC
>NZ_RZTJ01000193.1:0-338 GCF_003997065.1 Mesorhizobium sp. M6A.T.Ce.TU.016.01.1.1
CTTAAGAAACCGCCCGAAAGGAGATTTTTCATGCGCTCTACCGGGCAGTGGAGTGCTGGGAAAGGGAGTTGCAACTGACCGGCCATGTCAAACTGTCCGACTTCTTCCGAGCCTATGGACAGACTGGAAACCTTCCAGCCATTCGAAAGCAGGCCGCAGTTGGGCCGGCGCGAGACCCGAAGCCCGCGCAATCGGCTACGACGCGCACGGTGTAGCGGCTCACATCGTCATACTGCACCTACGCCACACACCGGCCGGACCTGATCCGGCTTTATGAGCATTGGGCTTTGTCAGTTGCCCAAGCGTGATGGCTTTCGCGACGCGGCGCGCCTCAGGAA
>NZ_RZTJ01000194.1:0-322 GCF_003997065.1 Mesorhizobium sp. M6A.T.Ce.TU.016.01.1.1
CCCAAAGGGTGCGATGCGGCGCGCGAGCGCAAGTCAAAGTCATTCGCGAAGAAAGAGAAACGAAGGCGGCAGACCCGCTTAAGGTATGCACGACGGTAAGAGTGACTCTCTTCCGTCTTGTTCCAAGAGAACCGAAAGGCAGAGGCTCCCCATTTCATCCGAAGATGAGGGAGTGAGCGTTTCCATTAAGGTTCTTCCTTAGAAAGGAGGTGATCCAGCCGCAGGTTCCCCTACGGCTACCTTGTTACGACTTCACCCCAGTCGCTGACCCTACCGTGGTCGCCTGCCTCCTTGCGGTTAGCACAGCGCCTTCGGGTAAAAC
>NZ_RZTJ01000195.1:0-240 GCF_003997065.1 Mesorhizobium sp. M6A.T.Ce.TU.016.01.1.1
CGGTCGACGGCGCCGATGCCGACAACGGCACCAACACGGTCAACAACGTCGAGAGCTTCACCTACCAGGCGACCGACGCCAACGGCAACACCATCACCAGCACCATCACCATTGACGTCGTCGACGACGTGCCGACGGCGAACGCCGACACCAACAGCGTCGCCGAGGGCGCCATCGCCACCGGCAACGTGCTGAGCGACGCCACCGACGACGTGTTCGGCGCCGACGGTGCGGCCGCCG
>NZ_RZTJ01000020.1:0-93750 GCF_003997065.1 Mesorhizobium sp. M6A.T.Ce.TU.016.01.1.1
GGTGGTTATGGCGGAGCGGCTGCACCCGATCCCATTCCGAACTCGGCCGTGAAACGCTCCAGCGCTGATGGTACTTCGTCTCAAGACGCGGGAGAGTAGGTCGCTGCCAGGTCTGCAAAACGCACGTCGCAAAAATCCAATCTTCTCCTTACAAACAGGCCCGCCAATCGGGAGCCCGGGCCGCGCAAGCGGCCCTTTCAGTTGGCGGAACCAACTAAGCGCTGACTTGTTTCAAAAGTTGACGCGGGGTGGAGCAGCCCGGTAGCTCGTCAGGCTCATAACCTGAAGGTCACAGGTTCAAATCCTGTCCCCGCAACCAAATCAAAAAACGGCCCGCATCGCGCGGGCCGTTTTGCGTTTGGGGCCCGGCACGGGGTCGCCTTGTAACCGCGGTTCTCAGCCCACGGCCTGCTTTCAGCCGATGGCGTAGGCTCACGGCAGGAGTTCGTCGATCTGGCTGTTGGGATGGTCATTGACGATCCGGGTAAGAATGCTTGCGAGGCCAGCGTGAGGTGCCGACTGTCGAGACGTTCGTTGCCGAACTTCCGGCTATGGAGTGGCCAGCATAAGTTACGGAGCGAATCCTCCGAAGAATACACTCAGGAAAAGAGCAACAAATTGTATAACCGGCCACGCGATTAGATATGCCATCACCACCAAGAACACGCCAAGCGCAATGTTCTTCAGGTAGCGTTTGTGGTGACTTTTCATGCCCAGGCCCCACACACCCTATTGCCGCATAAGAACAGGGGCTCATTCCCGTGACAAGACAATAACGGAGCTGCCGGCGATCGAGTGGCCGAACGGCCAATAAGGAATAGCCGGCGGAGGGGGATCTGGTTTTTCCAGCATAGTCGTTGTGTGTCGGCGCTTGGGATGTAGCCGCTGTTCTCAGGCCACGGCCTTGCATTTCGAGCTGGTGATCTAGACCCACGGCAGGAACTCGTCGATTAGGCCGTTGGCATGGCCGTTGACGATCCGGGTGAGAACGTCGGCGAGGTTCAGGCCGCGTCGCCCTACCGCAGGCTTTCCAACTCGCGTATGCGTTTGGCGCCGTCGGCCTCGAGTTGCCGGGTGACGGCGCCAATCAGCGTTTCGGCAACGACGAAAAGGGCCGCCGAGGAGTCCCAGGCCGAAGGCACGGCGGTGCGCCCGGCGATAACATGGCGGGCGAAGCGGGCGATCGGCGACAGCCACTGGTCGGTGAACAGCACGATCTGCACGCCGCGCTGATGCGCCGTTTCGGCAAAGCGGACCAGGCTGTCCTGGTAGCGCCTGATGTCGAAGATCACCAGCACGTCGCGCTTGCCCATGTCGATCAGCCGGTCGCGCCAGACGCTTTCCTGTCCGCCAAGGTGAAAGACGTTGGGCTGGACGATGGCGAGGTGGGCGGCCATGTAGCGCGCCAGCGGATCGGTGAAGCGGCCGCCGATCAGGAACGTCTTGCCGCGCCGATCGGCAAGCTTTGCGACGATGTCGGCAAGCTGCTTGTCGGACAAGTGCCTGAACGTCTCGCGCATGTTGTCGAGCGTTGCTTCCAGCATCGGCGACACCGCGCCGCCGTTCGGCGACGGAGGATTGAGCGTCCGCGATGCCGGCGACTGCAGTTGCGCCGCCAGTTCGTCCTGCAGCGCCGACTGGAATTCCGGGTAGTTCTGGAAGCCGAGCCGGGCGACAAAACGCAGGATCGTCGGCGAGGAGACGCCGGCGACAGCTGAGAACTCGGCGACCGTCTTCAGGCCGATCAGCGGATAGTTGGCGATCAGCGTTTGCGCTGCGCGGCGCTCGCCCGCCGGCATCGTGCCGATGCGGTCCGAGATCAGTTCGGCGATGCTCGAAATCATCTTTTCCCCACCCTGGCCGCTTCGCCGAAATCGCGTTTGACAAAGCCCGACAAACTGTATGAAATCATCCACAGGGACGCAATGAGGTAAAATACGTAACATACGATACAGCGCTCCCCGGGGACGACAGGACAATGGAGACAGCACGGCCCGCCAGCCTTGCATTGCCTGAAACCGTGAGGGTGACAAACCCCGGCGGTTCGAGCCCATTCGTGCTGACCTGCGACCACGCCTCCAACTTTCTGCCGCCGGAATTCGGAACGCTCGGCCTTGCTGCCGAGCAGCTTTCCCGCCACATCGCCTGGGACCTCGGCGCGCTGCCAGTCGCCCACCGCATGGCCGAGGCGCTCGACGCGACGCTGGTCGAGACCCGCATTTCGCGCCTTGTCATCGACTGCAACCGGCCACTGGATGCGCCCGACCTGGTGCCGCCGGTCAGCGAGACCACCGCCATTCCGGGCAATGCTGGCCTGTCGGAAAAGCAGCGCGCCGCGCGCATCGCTCTGTCCTGGCAACCCTTTCATGATGCGGTCGCGAGCATCATCGAGAAAAGGCTGGTGCGCGGGCTCGAGACGCGGCTGGTTTCAATCCATTCCTTCACCCCGGTCTACAAGGGTATGAGCCGACCCTGGCATATCGGCATCATCCACGACGAGGACCGCCGGCTCGCGGCGCCGCTTATCGCCGCGCTGCGGCGGCTCGCCGGCGTCACAGTCGGCGTCAACGAACCCTATTCGCCGGCCGACCGCGTTTATTTCACGCTGGAACGCCACGCGCGCCCGCGGGGGCTACCCTGCGCGATGATCGAAATCCGCAACGACGAGATCTCCGGCGAGGCCGGGCAGCGAAAATGGGCGGATCTGCTCACAGGCATTTTTCTAGATCTGGAGCCCGAGGCGGCCAGGGGCTCCCGAGCAAGCGCAGTGGGAAAGTCAGCACAATCGGCCAACTAAGAACCAGAAGGGGACAAAAATGTCAGCGCAAGACTATTCGGACGTCGACAAGAAGGAGGATCTGAAGGTCCTTCACGGAATGGGCTATGCCCAGGAACTGTCGAGAAGCATGAGCCGCTTCTCGAATTTCGCCATCTCGTTTTCGATCATCTGCATCCTGTCGGGTGGCATCAACTCCTTCGCGCAAGCCACCTCGTCGATCGGCGGCGCAGGCGCCGGCATCGGCTGGATCGTCGGCTGCGCCGTTTCCGGATTTTTTGCGCTCGCCATGGCGCAGATCGCCTCGGCGTTTCCGACCGCCGGCGGCCTCTATCACTGGGCGTCGATCCTCGGCAACCGCTTCACCGGCTGGCTCACCGCCTGGCTCAACCTGCTTGGCCTGATTACGGTGCTCGGCGCGATCAACATCGGCACTGCTTTCTTCTTCGTCGGCACTTTCGGCGGAGCCTTCGGCATGACTGGCACGCCTGGCGAGATCGTCGGGTTTGTCGCCTTCATCACCGTGTTGCAGGCGCTGCTCAACCATTTCGGCATCAAGTTGACGGCTATGCTGACGGACGCCTCCGGCTTCCTGATCCTGGCAACGACAGCCGTGCTGATCGTCGCTTGCCTGATGTTTGCTCCTGCGATCGACATCACACGGTTGTGGACGTTCACGAACTATTCGGGTGATGCAGGCGGCGGCGTTTTCCCGCAGTCCGATTCCATGGGGTATCTCTTCCTGCTCTGCCTGCTACTGCCGGTTTACACCATCACTGGCTATGACGCGTCGGCGCATACTTCGGAAGAGACGTTGAAGGCAGCGCACTCGGTGCCGCGGGCGATCGTTTCGTCCGTGCTCTGGTCATCGCTGATCGGCTGGGTGATGCTATGCGCGATCGTATTGGCGATCCCCGATCTGGCGGCCGGCGCCAAGCAGGGCTGGGGCGTGTTCTTCGCGACGATGGACGCGATCTTGCCGTCGTGGCTTAAGACGCTGCTCTATCTGGCCATCCTGATCGCGCAGTTCCTCTGCGGTCTCGCAACGGTCACCTCTGCCTCGCGCATGCTTTTCGCCTTCTCGCGTGACGGTGGCATGCCGGTCGGCTCGGCCTCGCTAGCCAAGGTCAGCCCGGCCTGGCGCACGCCGGTCAATGCGATTTGGACGGCTGCGGTCCTCGAGATCATCTATGTCTTTCTTGCCCAGTTCATTTCGATCGGTGGCACGAACATCTATACCATCGTCGTCAATTCGACATTGGTGTTCCTGTTCCTGTCCTTCATCATTCCGATCGTGCTCGGCATGTTGGCTTTTGGAACGGAGAAATGGCCGAATCCCGGCCCGTGGAATCTCGGCGCCGGCCTGTTCAAGCTGTTTTGCATCCTGTCGGTCATCGGCATGGTGATCATCTTCTACATCGCCATCCAGCCGCCAAACGATAAGGTGCTCTATATCACCCTGGGCTTCATTGTGCTGACCGCCGTGCTTTGGTTCGGCTTCGAGAACCGTCGCTTCAAGGGCCCGCCGATCGGCGACCAGATTGCCAAGCGTCAGGCAGCGATCAAGGCTGCCGAGGTAGCCATAGGCGAGGCCGGCGCCTGACACCTCTCCATCGCCATGGCCGGCGCCTGCCGGCCATGGCGTTCCACATCTTCAAGGCGACAAGCCCGAAACGACAAGCACTGGAGTGCCAAAGGAATGGCCGGAAATTTCTCGTTCGATCAGTTGAAGAAGGCGGTCTCCAGCGGCGAGATCGACACGGTGCTGGCCTGCATTGTCGACATGCAGGGCCGGCTGGCGGGAAAGCGGTTCCTGGCACAGTATTTCGTCGAGTCCGCCCATGACGAGACGCATGGCTGCAACTATCTCTTGGCCGCCGACATCGATATGGAACCGGTGCCTGGCTACAAGGCGGCGAGCTGGTCGAAGGGTTACGGTGACTTCGTCATGAAGCCGGACCTGTCGACGCTGCGGCGCATTCCATGGCTGGAAAAGACGGCGCTGGTGATCTGCGACGTGCTCGACCACCACACCCATGACGACCTGCCGCATTCGCCGCGCGCCATCCTGAAGAAGCAGGTCAAGCGGCTGAGCGAGCGTGGCTATATCGGCTATTTCGCCTCCGAGCTCGAGTTCTATCTGTTCAGCGAAACCTATGATTCCGCTCGCAAGAAGCACTGGCAAGGCCTCGACACCGCCTCGCCCTATATCGGCGACTACCAGATCGGCATCACCACCAAGGAAGAAGGCGTCATGCGCCGGCTGCGCAACGAGATGGAAGCAGCCGGCATTCCGATCGAGAACTCCAAGGGCGAGTGGGGTCCGGGCCAGGAAGAAATCAATGTCCGCTATGCGGAGGCGATCGACATGGCCGACCGCCACGTCATCCTGAAGAACGGCGCCAAGGAAATCGCCGAGTCCGAAGGCAAGGCGATTTCGTTCATGGCAAAATACAATTATGGGCTGGCCGGCAATTCCAGCCACATCCACAATTCGCTGTGGAGCGCCGACGGCAAGACGCCGCTTTTCTACGACAGACAAGCCGAATGGACGCTGTCGACGCTCGGTCAGCAATGGGCGGCCGGCCAGCTCAAATACGCCAAGGAATTCACCTGGTTCCTGGCACCCTACATCAATTCCTACAAGCGTTTCCAGGCCGGCACCTTCGCGCCGACCAAGATCATGTGGAGCGAGGACAACCGCACCGCCGGTTTCCGCCTGTGCGGCGAGGGCACCAAGGGCATCCGCATGGAATGCCGTATCGGTGGTGCCGACCTCAACCCCTATCTCGCCTTCGCCGCGCTGATCGCGGCCGGCCTTGCCGGCATCGATGAAAAGCTGGAGCTGCAGAAGCCCTTCGTCGGCGATGCCTATCAGGCCTCGCAGCTGCCGGAAATTCCCAAAACCCTGCGCGATGCCACCGAGACGCTGGCGAATTCGGAGATGCTGAAGCAGGCGTTCGGTGACGGCGTGCTCGAACATTATGTCCATACGGCGCGCTGGGAGCAGTTCGAATACGACCGCCGGATTACGGACTGGGAACTGCACAGGGGGTTTGAGCGGTACTAAACTACGCCAGCGCTGCCGTTCAGCCTTTGGTGCGGAGGCGGGTAGCTCAAAACCGAGATTGTCATAAGCTGCGAGGACTCAAGGAATGACCGAAACGGTCAAGATAAAATCCCCCGTCGATGGCTCGCTCTATGCCGAGCGACCGATCGCCACGGATCAGGCGATCAATGCCGCGGTCGAGCGTGCCAAGGCAGCGCAGGAAAAATGGGCGCAGACGCCGGTCGTCGAGCGCGGCAAATATATGCTTGCCATGCTGGAGGCGCTGGTCGCCATGACCGATGAGATCGTGCCGGAAATCGCCTGGCAGATGGGCCGTCCGGTGCGTTATGGCGGCGAGTTCGGCGGCGTCAGGGAACGCACCAACTACATGGTCGAGATCGCCGAAGCGGCACTGAAGCCGGTGATGGCCTCCAATCCCAAGGACGGGTTTCGCCGCTATGTGAAGAAGGTGCCGCTCGGCGTGGTCATGGTGATCGCGCCGTGGAACTATCCCTATCTCACCGCCGTCAACACCATCGTGCCGGCGCTGATGGCCGGCAGCGCCGTCATCCTCAAGCACGCGGCGCAGACGCTGTTGGTCGGCGAACGCTTTCAGCAGGCTTTCGACAAGGCCGGCCTGCCAAAGGGCCTGTTCGAGAACCTCGTCATGAACCACGCCCAGACTGAAAGACTGCTCGGCTCGGGCAAGATCGACCATGTCAATTTCACCGGCTCGGTTGCTGGTGGCCGCGCCATCGAGAAGGCTGCGGCAGGCACCTTCATGACGCTCGGCCTCGAGCTAGGCGGGAAGGACCCGGCCTATGTCCTGGCCGATGCCAAGATGGACCATGCCGTCGCCAACTTGGTCGACGGCGCCTTCTACAATTCCGGCCAGTGCTGCTGCGGCATCGAGCGCGTCTATGTCCACGAGAAGGTCTATGACGAATTCGTCGAAGGCTTCATCGCCGAAACCAGGAACTACGTCGTCGGCAACCCGCTCGACCAGACGACAACGATGGGACCGATGGCGCAGGCCCGCTTCGCCGACCTGATCCGCGAACAGAAGGCCGAGGCGCTGCGCAAGGGTGCCAAGGCGCTCATCAACATGAAGGTTGCCAACGACGAGCCAGGCTCGCCCTATCTGTCGCCGGAAGTGCTGACTGAAGTCGATCATCAGATGAGCGTCATGCGTGAGGAAAGCTTTGGGCCGATCGTCGGCATCATGAAGGTGCGCAACGATGAGGAGGCGATCGCGCTGATGAACGACAGCCCTTACGGGCTGACGGCCTCGATCTGGACGCGCGACACCGAGCATGCGGCGGCGATCGGCGACCGCGTCGAGACCGGCACCGTGTTCATGAACCGCTGCGACTATCTCGATCCGGCGCTGGTCTGGACCGGCGTCAAGGACACCGGCAAGGGCGCGGCGCTGTCGGCCATTGGCTACGACAATCTGACGAGGCCGAAATCATATCACCTGCGTGAAACCATCTGATTTTCTGAAAGTCAAAAATGACAAAACTCATTTCTAAATGGAACTACCCGACAACCGTCCGCTTCGGTGCAGGGCGCATCAAGGAATTGCCTGATGTGCTTGATGCGACCGGAATCAAGCGGCCGCTCTTCGTCACCGATCCAGGGCTGGCCAAACTTCCGGTCGTCGCTTCGACGTTGAAGATCCTCGACGACGCCAAGGTGCCCTATGGCGTGTTTTCCGAGGTCAAGCCGAACCCGGTGGACGCCAACCTGACCGCCGGCATTGCCGTGTTCAAGAAAGGCAAGCATGACGGCGTCATCGCCTTCGGCGGCGGCTCGGCGCTCGATCTCGGCAAGCTGATCGCTTTCCAGGCCGGCCAGACGCGGCCGGTCTGGGATTTCGAGGATGTCGGCGACTGGTGGACGCGCGCCAATTCGGATGCGATCGCGCCGATTATCGCCGTGCCGACCACCGCCGGCACCGGGTCGGAAGTCGGCCGCGCCGGCGTCATCACCAATGAAGCGACCCACACCAAGAAGGTCATCTTCCACCCGAAGCTGTTGCCGGCCATCGTCATCGCCGATCCGGAACTGTCGGTTGGCATGCCGGGCTTCATCACCGCCGGCACCGGCATGGACGCGCTCGCCCACTGCCTCGAGGCCTATTGCGCGCCGGGCTATCATCCGATGGCCGACGGCATCGCTGTCGAAGGCGCGCGGCTGGTCTTCGAGAACCTGCCGAAGGCCTATGCCAACGGCAAGGATCTCGTCGCCCGCGCCCATATGATGAGCGCGGCCGCCATGGGTGCTGCCGCCTTCCAGAAGGGGCTGGGCGCCATACACTCGCTGTCGCATCCGATCGGCGCGCTCTACGACACCCATCACGGCATGACCAACGCCGTGTTCATGCCTTATGTGCTGGCCTTCAACCGCGACGCCATCGAGGTGCGCATCGCCCGGCTCGCCGCCTATTGCGGCATCAAGGGTGGCTTCGACGGTTTCGCCAAGGCGGTCATCAAGCTGCGCAAGGAGCTGAAGGTGCCGCACGCGCTGCCGGGCCTGATCAAGGGGCTCGACATGGACAAGAAGCGCAAGGGCCTGATCGCCGACATGGCAGTGGTCGATCCGACCGCCGGCGGCAACCCGGTCAAGCTGACCAGGAAAGCGGCTCTGACGCTGCTTGAAAACGCCATTGCCGGCACCGTCTGAGACGGTTTTAGCACCCGAAAAATTGATCTGGGAATTGAGGGCAAAGAAAGGGGAAAAATGAAAGGTAAGACCGAAATTAATTAGCCGGAAAAATAATCGCGGGGCGATTGCTACAGCCGGTTAAAAAGAGTTTACTTTTTCGTACTGCGGGGCATCGCTTTCACAAAGCTTTCATCTGGCTGTCACACGAAAACGATACCGCATCGCAGGCGTCCAACGGCGTCAGTTCAACGGAGAGAACACATGTTCAAATTCACGGGAAAAGTGCTTTCCCTTACGGCCGTCGCCCTGATGGCGACCTCTGCCATCTCGTCGGCTCAGTCCATGGATGAACTGGTTGCCGCTGCCAAGGCGGAAGGCCAGCTCACCACAATCGCCCTGCCGCATGACTGGTGCGGCTATGGCGCCGTGATCGCTGGCTTCAAGGCGAAATATCCCGAAATCACCGTCAACGAGCTTAACCCCGATGCCGGCTCCGGCGACGAGATCGAGGCGATCAAGGCCAACAAGGACAATAAGGGCCCGCAGGCGCCCGACGTCATCGACGTCGGCCTATCCTTCGGCCCCACCGCCAAAGCCGACGGCCTGCTGATGCCCTACAAGGTGTCGACCTGGGACTCGATCCCCGACAGCGCCAAGGATGCCGAAGGCTACTGGACCGGCGACTATTACGGCGTGCTGGCGATGATGGTGAACAAGGATCTGGTCAAGGAAGTGCCGGCCGATTGGGCCGATCTCCTGAAGCCGGAATATGCCAACGCCGTCGCGCTCGCCGGCGATCCACGCGCCTCGAACCAAGCCATCCAGGCGGTCTACGCCGCCGGCCTTTCGAGCGGCGCCGCGGCCGGTGAAGCCGCAGGTACTGCCGGCCTCGAGTTCTTCAAGAAGCTCAACGCCGCCGGCAATTTCGTGCCGGTCATCGGCAAGCCGGCGACGCTTGCACAGGGTCAGACACCGATCCTGATCAACTGGGACTACAATGCGCTTGCCGGCCGCGACACGCTGAAAGGCAATCCGCCGGTCGACGTCGTCGTGCCGAAGACCGGTGTCGTCGCCGGTGTCTACGTGCAGGCGATCAGCGCCTACGCGCCGCATCCGAACGCTGCCAAGCTCTGGCTGGAATATCTCTATTCCGACGAAGGCCAGATTGGCTGGCTGAAGGGCTACTGCCACCCGATCCGCTTCAACGATCTCGCCAAGAACGGCAAGATCCCGGAGGACGTGCTGGCCAAGCTGCCGCCGGCCGCATCTTATGAGGCCGCAGTGTTCCCAACGCTCGACGAGCAGGGCAAGGCCAAGGAAGCCATCACCAAGAACTGGGACGCCGTCGTCGGCGCCAACGTTCAGTAAGGTTGAAAACCGCCGGGCGGCTTCACTGCCGCCCGGCATTCCACTAGAGCGACGTGCGTCCACTTGGACGCACAAAGTACGCTCTAGAACTCAAATTTTCGCATCGTGCTTTCCGAAAATCGAGTTCGATTTTCGGGCCGATGCGATAAGACGGTAGCCGGCGCATGACCGATCTCTCGCTTTCCGATCACGCGATTGCCGGGAAGACGGCGCCGCCCAGCGAGGCGCGCGCGTTTCGGCTGCCGACGCAATGGCTGGGCGTGGCGCCGTTCTTCATCTTCGCCATCATGTTCCTGGTCCTGCCCACGCTCTATCTGGTGCTGGGCGCGTTCCAGAACGATGCCGGCGCATTCACCTTCGACAACATCGTCGGTATCTTCGACCCACCTAATTTGTCGAACTACATGCAGTGCCAATATGATTCCTGGATTTCCTGGGTCGACGGAAACTGCAAGCTGCCCAGCATCCTTGCCGCCTACTGGATCTCGATCAAGATCAGCCTTGCTTCGTCGCTCATCGGCGCATTTGCCGGTCTGGCCATTGCCATTGCCATCGTGCGCGGCGGCCTGCCGAACTGGATACGGTCGGCGACGCTGACCTTTTCCGGCGTGGCTTCGAATTTCGCCGGCGTGCCGTTGGCCTTCGCCTTCCTCGCCACGCTCGGCCGGCTCGGCCTCGCGACGGTGATCCTGAACACCGTGTTCGGCTTCAACATCTACGCCCACGGCTTCAACATCCTGTCGTTCTGGGGCCTGACGTTGACCTATGTCTATTTCCAGATCCCACTGATGGTGGTCATCATCACACCGGCGATCGACGGGCTGAAGAAGGAATGGGGCGAGGCGGCCGCCACACTTGGCGCCACCACCGCGCAATACTGGCGCATGGTCGTCATCCCGGTGATCTGGCCGAGTTTTCTCGGCACCGTCATCCTGCTGTTTGCCAATGCCTTCGGCGCCATCGCCACCGCCTATGCGCTGACCGGCTCATCGCTCAACATCATTCCCATCGTGCTCTACGCGCAGATTCGCGGCGACGTGCTGCACAACCCGCATCTCGGCTATGCCATTGCCTTTGGCATGATCGTCATCACCGGCCTCGCCAACGTCTTCTACATCTGGTTCCGGACGCGCAGCGAAAGGTGGCTCAAATGAAGAGCGGACGTTTCTGGGCCTGGGTCGTCTTCGCGCTGGGCGCGGCCTATTTCTTCATTCCGCTGATTGCAACCGTGGAATTCTCGATGCGCATGCGGCGCGGCGTCTATTCCTTCGATGCCTACGAGGTCGTGCTTGGCGACCCCCGCTTCCAGGCGACTTTCGGCTATTCGGTGCTTGCCGCCGTCTTCACCATCATCCTCGGCGTTCTGATCGTCGTGCCCACCGCCTACTGGATCCGGCTGCGGCTGCCGCAACTGAGGCCGGTCGTCGAGTTCATCACGCTGCTGCCGCTGGTCATCCCGGCGATCGTCATCGTCTTCGGCTACATCAGAATGTACGGATCGAACTCGCCGCTGCCGTTCCTGGCGAGCGATACGGGCACCAACGCCTTGCTGGTCATCGGCTATGCGACGCTGGCGCTGCCCTATATGTACCGCGCCGTTGACACCGGGCTTCGCACCATCGACGTGCGCACGCTGACGGAGGCGGCGCAGATCCTCGGCGCCGGCTGGGGCACGATCATCACCCGCGTCATTCTGCCCAATGTGCTGATCGCGGTATTGTCGGGCGCCTTCCTTACCTTCGCCATCGTCCTCGGCGAATTCACCATGGCCAGCCTGCTCAATCGGCCGGCCTTCGGTCCCTACCTGCAGAACATCGGCGCCAATCGCGCCTATGAGCCGGCGGCACTTGCCATCATTGCCTTCGCCATTACCTGGGCGTGCATGTCGCTGATCCAGATCCTGTCGCGTTTTGCGCCGCGATCGGCGAACCGGCCAAACTGATCGAAAAGTACTGACCGAAAGAAAAAAAGCCATGGCCGAGCCGTTCCTCTCCATCCAGCATGTGCGAAAATCCTTCGGCCCCACCACCGTGGTCCAGGATTTCAACCTCGACGTCGAGCCGGGCGAATTCGTCTCCTTCCTCGGGCCATCGGGCTGCGGCAAGACGACAGTGCTGCGCATGGTCGCCGGCTTCGAGGAGCCGAGCGCCGGCAAGATCGTGGTGGCCGGCAAGGACATCACGCGGCTCAAGCCCAACCAGCGCAATGTCGGCATGGTGTTCCAGGCCTATGCGCTGTTTCCGAACCTGACGGTGGCGCAGAACATCGGCTTCGGACTGAAGGTCGCGGGCATGCCAAAGGCCGATGCTGACAGGCGCGTTGCCGAGATGCTCGACCTCATCAAGCTGCCGCAGATGGGCGATCGCTATCCCTATCAGCTCTCCGGTGGCCAGCAGCAGCGTATCGCGCTGGCGCGGGCGATCGCGCCGAAGCCGAAGCTCCTGCTGCTCGACGAGCCGTTGTCGGCGCTCGACGCCAAGGTGCGCGTGTCGCTGCGCGAGGAAATCCGCTCGATTCAGAAGAGGCTCGGCATCACGACGATCTTCGTCACGCACGACCAGGAAGAGGCACTGTCGATCTCCGATCGCATCGCAGTCATGTATGGCGGCAAGGCCGAGCAGGTCGGCACGCCGTTCGAGATCTACAACCGGCCGGCGACCAAGTTCGTCGCCAATTTCGTCGGCACGCTGAACGTGCTCGAAGGCACCGTCACCGATGCCGCTTCGGGCAAAGTGCGCGTCAACACGCAGGAGGTCGCGCTCAAGGGCAAGCTCAACGGTTCGAAAACCGGCGACAAGCTATCCCTGGCGCTGAGGCCCGAGGCGATTTCGCTCGGCCGCCATCCCGGCCGCGATTCCAGCCTTTCGGGCGAGATCGCGGAAGTGCATTTCCTCGGCTCGGTCATCCGGGTTCGCGTCGGCATCGGCGGCAGCACGGTGTCGCTCGACACGTTCAACAGCCCGGCCGCCCCGCCGCCCGCCGTCGGTGAGAAGGCCGAGATTTCCTTCTCGTCGGGCGACATGCTGGTGCTGCACTAGAGCGCTTTTGGTGGAACCAAAACCGCGCTCCAGGTCTTGTTTGACGCATTTTGTCGGACGCCAAGCGAAGACGTTTGGCTGCAAAATGCTCTAAAGCGCGTCGCGTTGAAACGGATTCAATCGACGCGCTTTAAGCCTTTGTTTTTTGTGCATGTCGTTATCCCAAAACCGCTGCGCACTTTTGGGCGACATGCACTAACAGCGGCAGTATCCCGGAAGTCGAAGTCAGGCCGGCGGGATGAACGGCTGGCTCACCGTCCTGAAGACCGGCAGCGCTTCCAGCCGCGCGGCATGGGCGGCGAGCGCCGGAAACGCGGCGAGCGAAGCCAGGCCGGGATGCGCCTCGCCAAGGAAGCGAAGCGCGGCGGCAACCGCGATGTCGGCATGGCCGATCCGATCGCCGAACCAGTAGGTTTCAGGCCTTGTGCTGCGATCGGCTTCCAGTACAGCCATCACGCCTTCTATCTGCTTGCGGCAGCGCTCGACCCAGAGGTCGGAGATCGGCTCGTGCAGCAGCCTCTCGTAGAACAGGCTGACCGCCTTGTCGCCCAGCCCGGTTGCCAAAGCGGCTATCTTCAGCGCTTGGCGGCGCGCCGGCTCGTCGGTCGGAAACATCCGGTGCTCGGCCGCTACGAGGCTGTCCAGATGGTCCAGCATGGCGTGGCTCTCGATCAGCACCTCGCCATTGTCCAGCACCAGGGTTGGCACGCGCGTCAGCGGATTGTAGGGCCTGATCTTGTCCGCATCGCCGAAGGTCGACCAGGGACGATGTTCAAACGGCAGGTTGTACAGGGTCAGCGCAATGCCAACGCGACGGACGAAGGGCGAGTCATATTGGCCGATGAGGATCATGACCCAAGCTTATACGCAGACAACCGCCTCAACGCATACTGCCAAGTCAGAGCACAACGGCCAATCACAGCAGCTCATGGTTTTTACCGCTGCCAATAATCGCGCTTCGCCGCTACGATGAGGCATGGCGCTTTTCGAGCTGACCCTAGTTCTCCTGCTGATCGCCGTCGCGCTGACGGCATTGTCGCGGCGTCTCCAGGTTCCCTATCCTTCGTTGCTGGCCTTGGCAGGCGTAGGTATCGCCTTCCTGCCGTTTGCGCCGAGCATCGAGATCGATCCCGAACTGGCGCTCGCCTTGTTCGTCGCGCCGGTGCTCCTCGACGCTGCCTACGACACGTCGCTGCGCGATCTCAATCGCTACAGGCTGCCGCTTGTCTTGCTGGCGCTTGGCGCCGTTGTTTTCACGACTGCGGCCGTGGCGCTCGCCGGATGGGCAATGGCAGGCCTGCCGATCGCTGCGGCCATTGCCCTCGGCGCGATCGTGGCGCCGCCCGATGCCGTCGCGGCGTCGGCCGTGCTTGGACAGTTCAAGGTGCCGCACCGCATCACCGCGATCCTGCAAGGCGAAAGCCTGCTCAACGACGCCACGGCACTCCTGATCTACCGCATGGCGGTTTCCGCAGCTGCCGGCTCTATCCTGCTGAGCAGTGCGGTTCCGATGATCTTGCTGTCGACGGTCGGCAGCCTTGCCGCTGGTTATGTGCTCGGCCGCTTGTTTCTCGTCACCCTCAGTCGCATCGAAGACCCGGCGAGCGGTACGGTGGTGCAATTCGCCGGAACATTCGGCGTCTGGATCCTGGCCGATAGGATCGGGCTCTCCGCCATCATAACGATCGTCGTCTATGCCATGACCATCGCGCGCACCGCGCCGCGCCGCATGCCGGCCAGGAATCGCGTCAGCTCCTACTCGGTCTGGGAGACGGCGGTCTTCGTGCTCAACGTGCTGGCCTTCGTCCTGATGGGACTTCAGGCGCGATCGATCGTCGGCCGGCTTGCCGAGCAGGGGCAGGTCGAAGCGTTCGTCTTCGCCGCAGCCGTGCTGGCAGTCGTCATCGTCTCGCGTCTCGTCTGGGTGCTGGGATGCGGCGCGATCATGAGGTGGCTTGCCAGCTTCGGTGACGCGGATCGGCAGGCCGAAGCCCCGTCGTTTCGCGGCGGCGTGCTGATCGGCTGGTGCGGCATGCGTGGTCTGGTCACCCTTGCGGCAGCGTTTGCCTTGCCGGCCGACTTTCCCGGCCGCGACCCGATCGTGCTCGCCGCGTTCTCGGTCGTCCTCGGCACATTGGTGCTGCAAGGCATGAGCCTGAAGCCGCTGCTGCGCTTGCTTCGTCTCGATCCGGACGAAACTGTCGACCGCGAGGTCGCGCAGGCACGCGTCGCCATCATGCAGGCCGCACTGGACGCGTTGAGCGGCAAGACATCGAATGCGGCGGCCGCGGTCCGCGAGCAATTTACCGCGCAGCGCGTGATCGCCGAAAATCCTGACGATGCCCAGGCTGCAACCGAGTACGACAGGTTGCGCCTCTATGCCATCAAGAGCCAGCGCGACGCGTTGGAACAGCTGCGTATCGATGGGACGATCGGCGACGAAGCCTATCATCGCCTGGAGGAGGAAATCGACTGGTCGGAACTGGCCGCTTCTCCGCCAGGACGTTTCCAGCCGCTGACGACTTAGCCGCGCGCTATCTGGCCCAAGCTCTCTCCATCCGGCTGCACATTGCAACCGATCCGCCAAACCGCTACTGCCATCACGAAATTGAGCCGGTTAAGCAATGAAGCTGGTCAGCTACAATATCCAGTACGGTTTCGGCAGCGACGGCCGCTACGATCTCGCGCGCTGCGCCAAGGTTGTCGCTGGCGCCGACATCATCGCCTTGCAGGAAGTGGAACGGCACTGGCTGCGCAGCAACGAGGACGACCAGCCGGAAATCCTTTCTCGGCTGCTGCCCGAATACCATTGGGTCTATGGCCCGGCCTTCGACATGGACGCCAGCGAGCGGCGTGAAGGCCGGATCGTCAACCGGCGGCGGCAATTCGGCACCATGGTGCTGTCGAGGCTGCCGATCGTCTGGTCGCGCCTGCACACGTTGCCGCTGCGCCGCACCGTGCGTCCGCTCAACACCCGCAACGCGGCGCTCGAATGCATGATCCGCACCCCTGCCGGACCGGTGCGGGTGCTGTCGCTGCATCTCGCGCATATCGCGGCCGAGGAGCGGCTGGAGCAGATCGACTATCTGCTCGCCGAGCATCGCCGGGCGCCGTCCGACGGCGGCCCGTGGAGTGGCGCCGACGACGAACCCGTGCGCAACTGGAGCAATGGCGAGCCGCAGCCGGAAAACCCGCTGGCAGCGATCTGGATGGGCGATTTCAACATGGAGCCGGGCAGCGCCGAGTACCGGCGCATCGCCGGCAGCACGCCGTACCATCGCGGTGCCGCCTATCTCGACGGTTTTGTCGATGCCACCGCCGTCGCCAGCGAACCTGCGGGGGACTTCCACACCCATGTGAAGACCATCGATGGCAGGCTGACAAAGCGACGGCTCGACCATTGTTTCGTCGGCGGCATGTTTGCGGGACGCGTGCGCTCGGTCAGCGCCGATATCGGCGAAATCGCCTCCGACCACTTTCCGCTGCGGGTCGACATCGACCTGGAAACGCCGCTCGCGACAGGGACCGGAGGCGCATGAGCCACCGATGACCTTGTTCGTCTTCTTCGCGGTGCTTGCCGCCGCCGCCATGCACGCGATATGGAACGCGCTGGTCAAGGTCCATCTCGACCGCTTTCTGTCGATCACGCTGATGACGCTCGGCATGGGCGCCGTGGCGCTTCTGGCGCTGCCTTTCGTCGAGGTGCCGAAATCGGAAGTGTGGCCGTACATCATCGCCTCGGTGATCTTCCACATGGGCTACAGGACGTTCCTGATTGGTGCCTACAAGGCCGGCGATTTCGCCCAGACCTATCCGCTGGCGCGTGGCACGGCGCCGCTGCTGGCCGCACTTGGCGGCATAGTGGTCGTAGCCGAGGTGCCGGCGCCGCTCGCCATTCTCGGGATCCTTCTTTTGTCGGCGGGCACGCTGGTGCTGTCGTTTCGCGGTGGCGCGCATCTAGAGAGATTGAACCTGCGCGCGGTCGGCTTTGCGCTGGGCACCTCGATCTTCATCGCCAGCTATACGCTGTCCGACGGCAGCGGCGCGCGGCTCGCCGCCACCGCCTCGAGCTATGCGGCATGGCTGTTCGTCTGCGATGCGCTCTGGGCGCTGGTGCTGTGCCTGATCTTCCGCGGGCCAAAGGCGCTGCCGGTGCTGGCGCGCGACTGGAAGGCGGGCGTGTACACCGGCGTGCTCAGCGGCGCCGCCTACTGGATCGTGATGTGGGCGATGACCAAGGCGCCGATAGCCTCGGTCGCGGCGTTGCGCGAAACGTCGATCCTGTTCGCCATGATGATCTCGGTGTTCGCGCTCGGCGAGAAGATGACGGGCTGGCGGGGAGCCGCCGTGCTCAGCATTGTTGCCGGCGTCGTCGCGCTGAGGCTCGGGTAGCTAAGCGCTTATTTCCAGGTCGAACACCATCAGCCCGTCGGTTCCGCCTTCGAGTGCAGCAACCAGCCGGGCGCCGGCCCGCTGATGCGCTTCATGCACTAGATAGGCATCGCACGCGGCGGCATCGCGAAAATCGATGGTGAAGCCGTGCGTGAAGCCGCGTGCGAACGGTTCTGGGCTGACATTGGCGCTGAATTCGACCTTGCTCATGCCTTCGATCACCCGCCGCAACGCTTCGAGGTCGGCATGGATCGCCGCGCGCTCGTCGTCGGTGACGTCATTGCGGAACCTGATGAAAACACAGTGCCTGATCATTTTTGGGTTCCTATGCAGCCTGGTTGCCTGAAAACACGGCCGGCGGCAACGGCTCGCGGCCAAGGATCAGATCGGCGCCCTTTTCGCCGACCATGATGGTTGGTGCATTGGTGTTGGAGGAGGGAATGCGCGGCATCACCGAGGCGTCGCAGATGCGCAAGCCCTCGATGCCGCGCAGCTTGAGATCGGGCGTCACCACGCTCATCGCATCATGGCCCATGCGGCAGGTGCCGACAGGGTGATGGTCGGTCTTGGAACTGCGGCAGGCATAGTCGAACAGTTCGTCGTCGCTGGTGAGTGTCGGTCCCGGCAGCACCTCGCGTAGTACATAGGGGGCAAGTGCCTTCTGCCGCATGATCTCGCGCGCCAGCCTGAGCCCCTTGATCGACATGTCTCGGTCATAAGGGTCGGACCAGTAATTCGGATCGATCAGCGGGTGGTCGGCGGGATCCGCACTCTTCAGTCGTACCGTGCCGCGCGAATGTGGGCGCAGGAAAGCCGAATTCAGCGTCACCCCTGGATTCCTGAGTTTCTCGACGCCGGCCTCGATGCCCGAGCCGAGGCCGAGATGGAGCTGGATGTCGGGCGAGGCGGCGGTCGGGTCGGCGTACCAGAAGCCGCCGGTCTCGAACAGGCTGGAGGCAACCGGTCCCTTTTTGAGCAGCAGATATTGCAGGCCGGCCCACACCGTTCGGTGCAGCTTGGCGTAGTTATCATAGGTGTGGTCGCCGGTGCATTCGGCAATGACGAACAGGTCGAGATGGTCCTGCAGGTTGGAGCCGACGCCGGGCAGATCGTGCACCGGCGTCACGCCGACCGACTTCAAATGGTCGGCCGGGCCGATGCCCGACTGCATCAGAAGCTTCGGCGAGCCGATGGCGCCGGACGAGACGATCACTTCGCGCTCGGCGCGCAGGATTTTCTTCTCGCCGCCCGGCCTGTCGACGGTCTCGACGCCGATGGCGCGGCCCTTGTCGATGACGATGCGCGTCACCAGCACATCTGTCCTGACGGTCAGGTTCTTGCGTTCGCGGATCGGCCGGAGATAGGCGACCGAGGCAGAGGAGCGTCTCGCGTTTCTCTGCGTCAATTGGTAATATCCGACGCCCTCTTGGGCTACCCCGTTGAAGTCCGGATTAAAGGGAATGCCTATCTCCTGCCCGGCGCGGAAATAGGCTTCGCAGATCGGCAGCGGCGCAATCGGGTTCGAGACGCCGAGCGGGCCTTGGTCGCCGTGAAAATCGTTGGCGTAGCGCTGGTTGTTCTCGGCCCGCTTGAAATAGGGCAGCACGTCGCGGTAGCCCCAACCGGCAAGGCCCTCTTCCCTCTCCCAGGCGTCGTAATCGCGGGCGTTGCCGCGCGTGTAGATCTGGGCGTTGATGGAGGAGCCGCCGCCGATCACCTTGGCCTGCGTATACCGGAAGACGCGGTCCTTCATGTGCTTTTGCGGCACGGTCGACCAGCCCCAGGAGGCGATGCCCTTGGTCATCTTGGCGAAACCTGCCGGCATGTGGATCAGCGGATGCCAGTCCTTGCCGCCGGCCTCGAGCAGCAGCACCTGATGCGACGGATCTTCGCTCAGCCGGTTGGCGAGGACGCAGCCGGCCGGGCCGGCGCCGACGATGATGTAGTCGGTCATGGGGTCACCCGCTCACAGTCTCGGCACCGATAGCGCGCCGTCGACATTGACGATCGAGCCGGTCGAAAAGCCAAGCTTGCCGCCGGCGAGTGCCGCCACCGCGGCGCCGACATCGGCGGCTTCGCCCCAGCGCTTTGCCGGCACCAGCCCGCTGTCGATCAGCGCGTCGTATTTGGCCGTCACGCCTACGGTCATGTCGGTGCGGATGATGCCCGGCCGCACCTCGAACACGCCGACATTTTCGGCGGCGAGCCGCAGTGCCAGGGTCTTCACCCACATCGAAAGCCCAGCTTTGGAGATGCAGTAGTCGCCGCGCTCGGGCGAGGCCATTTCGGCGCTGACCGAGGTGATGGTGATGATCGATTTTGGGTGATCACCCGGCGCCGCAAGCATCGCCTTGGCAACGGCTTGGCTGAGGAAGACGGTGCCGCGCAGATTAATGCTGAGGATCCGGTCGAAATTCTCCGGTTTCAATTCCAGCAGGTCGCCGCGTTCGACCGCGCCGATGCCGGCATTGTTGACCAGGCAGTCGATGCGGCCGAAGGCGCTTATCGCGGCATCGACCAGCGCCGCATGGTTTTCGAGATCGGCGATGTCGCCACAATGGTAGGCGAATTTCGCACCGCGGGCAGCGATGTTGGCGGCAAGTCCGTCAGCGGCATTGTCGGCAAGGTCCACGACAAGGATGTCGAAGCCGGCATCGGCCAGCGCCTCGGCGCAGGCCAGCCCAATGCCGCGCGCGCCGCCGGTGACGATGGCCGCCGGGCGGGTCATGCGACAAGCTCCGTCTTGCGGATATGGTCGGCGACACGCAGCGCTTGTGCTGCGATCGACAGCGCCGGATTGACTGCGGCCGAGTTGGGCAGGAAGCTAGCGTCGACGACAAACAGGTTCCGGTGGTCGAACGAGCGGCAGAACGGGTCGAGCGGCGAGGTCGCCGGATCGTCGCCCATCTTAACCGTGCCGCACTGGTGCGACGGCGTGCGCTTGTCGAAAGGCCGCGACAGGACGATTGGATAGCCGCAGGCGCGGAAGTTTTCACGCATCACCTTGGTCAGCCCGTCGAGCGACTGCATGTTGGAGCGCCGCCACTGCATGACGATGTCCTTGCCGTCGACCATGATGCGACTTTCGGGATCAGGCAGGTCCTCGCACATCAGGTACCAGTCGACGGCGTGGCCGGCCATGAAGTCCAGCGCGAATTTGGGTGCAAGCTTGACGTTGGCCCTCAGAATATGGCCGTCGATCTTGCCCAGAAGCTGAACGTTGCCGAGCGGCTTGCCGCCCTTGCCGTCGGACAGATAATAGTCGTTGAGCATCAGCGTCTTCTGGTAGACGGATGTGTTCCTGCGGCGCGGATCGATCGCCAGCATGGCGCTCGAATTGTGGTTCATGAAATTGCGGCCGACCTGGTCGGAACGGTTGGCGAGGCCCTTGCCGCCTCCCTTGCCATTGTTGGGAGAGGGCGAGCGCAACAGGATGACCGCTGAATTGACCGCGCCGGCCGAGAGGATGACCAGTTTCGGCGTCACTTTCTTCAGCGTGCCATTCTGGCGATAGTGAACGGCGGCGATCGTCCTGGCATCCGATGACGCTTCGAGATATTCGACGTGGGCACTGGTCTCTAGCCTGATGTTCCGGTCGGCCAGTGCTGCCGCCAGCGGCCCTGTTTGGGCGTCGACCTTGCCGGTCCCGGTGTTGGGAAAGGCATCCCAGCCTGTCTTGCCGTCCTTCAGCCAGGCATCGATGTCGACGCCGAGCGGCAGCGATGCGGGGTGCAGGCCGAGACCCTTGAGCTCGGCGCGGGCGCGGGCGATGGGCGGCTCGTCCGGCACCGGCCCGAAGGCATAGGGGATCGAGTGGAACGGTTCGGTCGGGTCTTCGCCGAGTGCGCCGCGCACGCGAAAAAGCTGCTCGGCCCTGGAGTACCATGGCTCGAACGCCTCGTAGGAGAACGGCCAGGCCGGCGAGACGCCCCCATAGTGCTCCATGGCGGAAAAGTCTTGCCTGCGGTAGCGGATCAGCACCGCGCCATAGAATTTCGAATTGCCGCCCACATAGTAGTAGTTGCCGGGGTTGAACGCAGCACCCCCGACCTCGCGCCACATCTCCTTCGGCCGGTAATGGCCGTCGACGAAGATAGCGCGTGTGTCGCGCGTGTGCGTCGTCGTCGGCAGCTTCTCGCCGCGCTCCAGCATCAGGATCGAGGCGCCACTGCCGGCAAGGCCGGAGGCGATCGTGGCGCCGCCGATGCCGGAGCCGATGATGACGATGTCCGGGTTTGTCATGGCTGTCAGAGGATACGGTTCTCGGTCGCCGGATCGAAGAACACCGCCTTGGTCAGGTTGAAGGCGAGCGGCGTGCTGGTGCCCGGCTGGATGTTGGCGTCGGCGCGCAGCCGCGCCACCACCGCCTTGCCGCCCAGATTGGTGACCGCGAAAGTGTCGGAGCCGGCCGGTTCCACGACTTCGATGTGACAGTCGGCGGTGGCGATGTTCGATGCGTTGCGTTCGGCCCCTTCCGGATCGGTCAGGGCTTCGGGGCGGACGCCGAAGATGATCGGCTTGTCGTGGAATGCCGACAGGCCCGACGGCGCATCGGCCAGCGGCAGCGAGATCGGCTCGCGCGCCTCGCGCTGCAGCACCACGGAAAGCGCATTGCCATTGCCGCCGATCGTCGCCGGGATCAGGTTCATCGCCGGTGAACCCATGAAGTCGGCAACGAACAGATTGGTCGGGTTGTTGTAGATTTCGGCTGGCGTGCCGAACTGCTGCACCTCGCCGTCGCGCATCACCGCGATCTTGGTGGCCAGCGTCATCGCCTCGATCTGATCGTGGGTAACGTAGACTATCGTTGTGCCGGTGGTCGCGTGCAGGCGCTTGATCTCGATACGCATGTCGACACGCAGCTTGGCGTCGAGATTGGAAAGCGGCTCGTCGAAGAGAAAGAGCTTGGGGTCGCGCACCAGCGCGCGGCCCATCGCGACGCGCTGGCGCTGGCCACCGGAAAGCTGGCTCGGCTTGCGCTGCAGGAGGTGGCCGATCTGCAGCACCTTCGCCACCTTGTCGATCGCCTTCTGGCGCTCCTGAGCCGGCACGCCGCGCATCTCCATGCCGAAGGCGATGTTTCCGGCGACCGTCATGTTCGGATAGAGCGCGTAGCTCTGGAACACCATAGCGATATCGCGCTTCGAGGGATGAAGATCGTTGATCGTCCGGCCGTCGACGCGAATTTCGCCTTCGGTGATGGTTTCCAGGCCGGCGATGGTGTTGAGCAAGGTCGACTTGCCGCAGCCGGACGGGCCGACCAGCACGAGGAAGCCGCCCTTTTCGAGATCGACGTCGATGCCCTTCAGGATTTCGACCGATCCGAACCGCTTCCTCAGCCCATTGATTTCGAGAAAAGCCATTCGATTATCCTTTGACGGCGCCGGCCATCAGGCCGCGCACAAAATAGCGGCCAGCGACCACGTAGACGAGAAGGGTCGGCAGTGCGGCGATCATCGCCGCCGCCATGTTGACGTTGTATTCGACGACGCCGGTCGAGGTGTTGACGACGTTGTTCAGCGCCACGGTCATCGGCATCGCGTCACCGGTGCCGGCATAGGCGGAGGCGAACAGGAAGTCGTTCCAGATGTTGGTGAACTGGTAGATGACGGTGACGACGAAGATCGGCATCGAATTCGGCAGCATGATGCGCCGGAAAATCTGGAAGAAGCTGGCCCCGTCGACCTGCGCCGCCTTGACCAGTTCGGTCGGGAACGCCTCGTAATAGTTGCGGAAGAACAAAGTGGTGAAGCCAAGCCCGTAGACGACGTGGACAAAGACCAGGTTGACCGTCGGGTTGCCCAAGCCGAATGACAGCCCTGTTGCGTTCCGCAACGTCACGCCGAAACGGCCGAGGCTGCCGAGGATCGTCGCCATCGGCAACAGCACCGACTGGAACGGAATGAAGCAGGCAAACAGCATCAGCCCGAACACCAGCGTGTGGCCGCGGAAGCGCCATTTGGTCAGGACATAGCCGTTGAGCGCGCCGAGCAGCGTCGAGATCAGCACCGCCGGAACCACCATCTTGATGGAATTCCAGAAATAGCCCTTGATGCCGGCGCAGGTGAGGCCGACGCAGGTCTCGCCCCAGGCCTTCAGCCATGGCTCGAAGGTCGGCGCCTGCGGCAGCGCCAGCATGTTGCCGTTCTGGATCTCGTCCATGGTCTTGAACGAGGTCACCAGCATGACGAATAGCGGCATCAGGTAGAACAGCGCGAACAGCGCCAGCAGGCCGTAGATGACAACGCGGTTGACGGTCCTGGCGCTGATGCCGCCAGTGCTCTGGCGAGCGGGAGTGGCAATGACGCTCATCGCGGCTTCTCCCTGAGCTCGGAGTAGAGATAGGGCACGATGATCGCGGTGATGGTCATCAGCATGATCACAGCACTGGCTGAGCCGACAGCCATTTCGTTGCGCTTGAAGGTGTACTCATACATGAAGTTCGACGGCAGCCAGGCCGAGCCGCCCGGTCCGCCACTGGTCAGCGCGACGACCAAATCGTAGGACTTGATGGCGAGGTGGGCGAGCACGATGAAGGCCGACAGGAACACCGGCCGCAGCAGCGGGATGACGATCCGGCGATAGAGCTGGAACGTGGTGGCGCCGTCGATCTGCGCCGCCTTCATGATCTCGCCGTCGATGCCACGCAGGCCGGCGAGGAACATCGCCATGACGAACCCCGAGGCCTGCCAGACGCCGGCGATCACCACGGTGTAGATGACGAAATCCTTGTTCTTGATCCAGTCGAAATGGAAGCTCGTCCAGCCCCATTGGTGCAGCGTCTGCTCGAGGCCGAGGCCGGGATCGAGGAACCATTTCCAGGCGACGCCGGTGACGATGAAGGATAGCGCCATCGGGTAGAGATAGATCGGCCGCAACACGCCTTCGCCGCGGATCTTCTGGTCGAGCAGGATGGCCAGGAAAAGGCCGAGCGCCAGGCAGATGAAGATGTAGAGAAAACCGAAAATGCCCATGTTGGTGATCGACGTGTACCAGCTCGATGGCGGGTCGCTCTCGAAGGTCCAGCGCCACAGCCGCTGATAGGCGCGTGACCCAGTAATGGCATAGGACGGGAACGTCTTGGAGTTGGTGAAAGACAGATAGACCGTCCACAGGATGAAGCCGTAGACGAAGACGATGGTGATCGCAAAGCTTGGCGCCAGCACGATCTTCGGCAAGGCGTCCTGCAGGCGCGAGCGCACCGAGGCGCCCGGGCGCGCGTTATGCTCCGGCGTCAGCTTGATCTGGGTCGCGACCGTAGTCATGGGCTCCTCCCTTTCGGGTCGGGCGTGTTGGTTGATCGCCGGCGCCAGGTGATAGGCATTTCCGACGCGAGGCCGACCATCCTGCCTTGGTGGAACCTTCCCCACCGGAGCAGGGAAGGTCTCTCCATGCCTGGTTTTACTTGGCGTCTTCGATCGCGTTGACCAGCTGGGTCACGGCCTCGTCCGAGGTCTTGATCTGGCCGTGGACGAATTTCGAGACGACGTCCTTATAGGCATTGGCGACCGCCGGAGGCGCGCCATAGCCTTGCGCGAGCGAACCAAACAGCGTGCCGCCCTCATTGGCGGCCTTCAGGTCGGCCATGCCCTTCTTGCCGCAAGCGTCGAAGTCGGTGTCAGGCACGTCGGTGCGCGCTGGGACCGAGCCCTTGACGACGTTGAAGGCCGACTGGAAGCTCTTCGACAAAGTGGCGGTGGCCAAGGCGGCCTGGGCGGCCTTGCGGTCGTCCGGAACGTCGAACATGCCGAACATGTCGGAGTTGTAGACCACGCTGCCGTCGGTGCCCGGGAAGCGATAGCACAGGAAGTCGGTGCCAGGGACCTTCTTGGCGGCGTTAAATTCGCCCTTGGCCCAGTCGCCCATGACCTGCACCAGCGCATCGCCCTTGATGACCATGGCGGTAGCGAGGTTCCAGTCGCGGCCCGAGAAGTTCGGGTCGACATAGGTGACGAGCTTGGCGAGGTTGTCGAACGACTTCTTCATCGTGTCGGACTTCAGCTGCTCCTCGTCGAGGTCGTTGAAGGCTTTCTTGTAGAATTCAGGTCCGCCGGTCGACAGCACGACCGAGTCGAACATGGTGGCTTCCTGCCAGTTCTGGCCGCCGAGCGCGAGCGGGATGACGCCCGCCGCCTTGGCCTTGTCGAGCAGCGCGATGAAGTCGTCGAAGGTCTTGGGCTCGGTGCCGCCGATCTTGTCCATCACGGCCTTGTTGATCCACAGCCAGTTGACCGAGTGGACGTTGACCGGAGCCGCGACCCACTTGCCGTCATAGACCGAGAATTTCTGCAGGGCGGCCGGAACGGACTTGTCCCAGCCTTCCTTTACCGCCGTCTCGGTCAGGTCGCCCATCACGCCGGCTGCGGCATAGTCGAGCACGGTATAGCCGAGCATCTGCGAGGCGGTCGGGTAATTGCCGGCCGCGACCATCGCCTTCAGCGCGGTCATGGCGGCGTCGCCGCCGCCGCCAGCCACGGGCACGTCCTTCCAGGCAAAGCCTTGCTTGGACAGATCTTCCTTGAGCACGTTCAAAGCAGCCGCTTCGCCGCCCGACGTCCACCAATGCAGCATCTCAACTTCCTTGACGTCTTGGGCGTGGGCCGCGAACGCAAGGCCCGACCCGAGAGCCGTTCCGATAAGCAGTTTGCGCAACATGTACTTCCTCCCTTGTTACATCTACACGACCGGCGGTTGCCCGCCGGGTTCTTCCCAACTCAGCCGACCCACCATCCGGTGCGCTGGCCACGATGAAACTGGATTGTCTTTTCCTCGGTATAATCCTCGACGGCGCGCTTGCCGAGTTCGCGTCCGAGACCGGACTGCTTGTAGCCTCCGAAAGGCAGCTCGGGATAACCTTCCATGAACGTGTTCACCCAAACGGTTCCCGAACGCACATTCCGCGCCACCGACATGCAGGTGTCGATGCTGGCGCTCCACACGCCCACCGATAAACCATAGGGCGTGTTGTTGGCGATGCGCAACGCCTTTTCAATCGATTCAAAGGTCAGCACTGAGAGCACCGGGCCGAACACTTCCTCGCGTGCAATGGCCATGTCTTCGGTTACGCCGCGAAGAATGGTCGGGTCGAGATATTGACCGGCACTGGAGGCGATCTGCTTGCCGCCGCTATAGACGCTGCTGCCGTCGTTTGCCGCCGCCGTCACGTATCCGGTGACCTTGGCCAGGTGCTCGGAAGAGATCATCGCGCCGACCTTGGTGCCGTCATCGAGTGGATCGCCGACGGTGACCCGGGCGGTGAGCGCCTTCACTGCGCCAAGGAAGTCGTCGGCGATCGCCTCGTGGACGATCAGCCGGCTGCCGGCGTTGCAGCATTCGCCGGCGTTGAAAAAGCCGCCGAACACCGCTGCGTCGGCGGCGGCTTCGAGGTCGGCGTCGGGAAAGACGATCTGGCCGTTCTTGCCGCCGAGCTCCATCGAAACCTTCTTCAGCGTGCTCGCAGCCGATCCCATGGTCATCTTGCCGACCCGAGTGGAGCCGGTGAACGACACCATCTCGACCAGCGGATGGCTGACCATCGCCGCGCCGACATCGGCGCCCAGGCCAGCGAGGATGTTGACGACGCCATCCGGCAAGCCGGCCTGCATCAGGATGTCGCCGAGCACGAAGGTCGAGGCCGAGGTCATCTCGCTCGGCTTGACCACCGCCGTGCAGCCGGCGGCGAGCGCAAACGGCAGTTTCTGGCTGACGATGAGGAACGGAAAATTCCATGGCGTGATGATCGAGACGACGCCGATCGGTTCGCGCAGCACGACGCCCAGCATGGCGTCGCCGAGATTGGCGTAGGTTTCGCCATGCAGCGTGCGGGCAAGGGATGCCGCATAACGCCAGATATCGACGGCGCCGCCGATCTCGCCGCGCGCCTGGGCGATCGGCTTGCCGGATTCCAGCGCGTCGAGCCGGGCGATCTCCTCAAGCCGCGCCTCGATCAGGTCTGCCGCCTTGAGCAGGATCGCGGCGCGCTCGCCGGCCTTCATGCGCGGCCAGGGGCCGGCCTCGAATGCCTTGTGCGCGGCGGTCACCGCCGCCTCGACTTCCGCCGCGCCGGCTTGCGCATAGCGTGAAACCGTGAAGCCATGGCCGGGGCTCTCGCGCTCCAGCGTACGGCCGTCGCGGGCATCGACAAACTTGCCATCGATCAGCAGCCGATAGGTCTTCGGTGCTGCGGATGCCTCGGGGGGCATGGCGATGTCGAGAGGCAAGTTCATGTGAGGTTCCGCTTGCATTCTAGGATCTTGAAAACGCTGGTTTCTGCTTGGCCTTGAAAGCGTCGACACCGGCCTTGAGATCGCCGGTTAGAGCGATGAAGCCGCTGGCCAGCGCCTCTGTGGCGGCAGCACTTTCCTCGCCCTCGGCGACCGCGATCATCAGCTTGGCGGCTTCGGTTGCCAACGGGCCGCGCTCGGCGATCTTGCCGGCCCAGGCCTTGGCTGCGGCGAACGCGTTGCCAGTTTCGACCACGCGGTCAACGATGCCCAGAGCAAGCGCCTCGGAGGCGAGAAAAATCTCGCCGCCGATTGCCATGCGCCGCACCGTCTGCGCGCCGAAACGGCGCACCGCGCGCTGTGTGCCGGACCAGCCGGACACCACACCGATCGAGGTTTCCGGGAAGCCTAATTTCACATGCGCCTCGGCGACACGGAAGTCGCAAGCGACAGCCAGTTCCAGCCCGCCGCCCAGCGCATGGCCGGACAGAACGGCGATGGTCGGTTGCCGTAACCGCGCCAGCCGGTCGAAGACGCGATGGCCGTAGCGCACCCATTGCACCTGGAAATCGGTGGCACTCATTTGCGACCAGGCTTCGACATCTCCACCCGAGCAAAAACCCTTGCCTTCGCCACACAGCAGCACGACGCGGACGCCGTCCGCAGCTTCCGCTGTGTCGAGTGCGGCTTCCAACGCGCGCAGCATCGGGATGTCGAGCGCGTTGAACTTCTCCGGCCGGCGCAGTGTGACGATGCCGAGGGTGCCATCGGTGTCAAAGGTGACGAGACGTTCAGCCATGTGCGCCTCCGAGCGATGCCCCGCCATTGAGCGACAGGCCGATCGGCCGCTCCCGGTAGAGTGCGTCCGGTGTCACTTTCAGATCGTTGGCGATACCGAGCGGAATCTCGGCCTGCGCCAGTATATCGCGCTGAAGGTCGATGCCCGGTGCCAACTCCGTCACCATCAGCCCAGCGGGCGTCAGCTTCATAACGCAGCGCTCGGTGACATAGGTGATGTCCTGTCCTTGCGCGATCGCGCGCTTGCCCGAAAACGAGATGTGCTCGACCTCGCCGACCACCTTCTTCACCTTGCCTTCGTGATCGATGCGGATGCCGCCATCGGCCAGCGACAGCTTGGCGCCGGCATTGAAGAACCCGGAAAAGACGATCTTCTTCGCCCGCGCGGTGATGTCGACAAAACCGCCCGCGCCGGCGGTGACATGTGGCCTCGCCGAAAGCTTCGACACGTTGACCGAGCCATGGCGGTCGATCTGCAGGAAGGACAGCAATGACGCATCGAAACCGCCGCCCTGGAAGTAGATGAACTGGTGTGGCGAAGGCATGAATGCGTCGGCGTTCGACGAGCAGCCGAACTTGAAGTCGAGCAGCGGCACGCCACCGACCGCGCCCTGTTCGATCACCCAGGTGACCTTGCCGTGCTGGCCTTCCTCGATAAGGATGCGCGGCACGTTGGCCGAGATGCCGAAGCCGATGTTGACGGCCATGCCGTCGGCAAGCTCCATGGCGACGCGCCGCGCGATGACCTTCTGGACACTCATCTCGGCGTTGCGGAACGTCGACAGCGGCCGGAAGATCTCGCCCGAGATCGCCGGGTCGTAGGGTGTCAGCGTCGTCTGCAACTGGTCGGGCGCCACCACGATGTGGTCGACCAGCACACCGGGCACGCGCACGTCATGCGGCTTCAGCGTGCCGTTCTCGACGACGCGCTTGACCTGCGCGATGACGATGCCGCCATTGTTGCGGGCGGCGAGCGCCTGTTCCAGCCCGCCGAGATAGGCGCCCTCATGCTCATAGGTGAGGTTGCCGCGCTCGTCGGCGGTCGTGGCGCGGATGATCGACACATTGGGCACGATCGAGCGGAAATAAAGCCATTCCTCACCGTCGAACTGCTGCACCGAAACGATCGGCTCGCTGGCCGCCGCATTCATGGCGCAGCCCTGATGGCGCGGGTCGGCGAAGGTATCGAGGCCGACCTTTGTCAGCACGCCGGGGCGCTTGGCAGCAGCCTCCCGGTGCATGTCGAACAGGATGCCTGAAGGCACATTGTAGGCGGCGACCGAATTGTCGCCGATCATCTTCCAGATCTGCGGCGGCTCCGAGGATGACGGGCCCGAGGGATAGGAGCCGCACAGCGTGCGCTTCAACAGGCCGGGCTTTGCCAGATGGTCGATGCCCTTGATACCGTACATGTCGCCGGCGGCAATCGGGTGCAGCGTCGTGATACCCTTCGGATGGCCTTCCGCCTCGAAGCGCTCACCGATGGCGGCGAGCACCGCATCCGGGCAGCCGAGACCGCTCGACGACGACACGGAAACGACCATGCCGTCCCTGATCAGGCTGGCGGCTTGCGCGGCGGAGACGAGTTTGCTCATCCTGCGCCCTCGAGTTTCGGGTCGACCAGGACTGATTTGCCGGACTTGGCGGATTGCAACGCCGCTTCGGCTGATGTCAGCGACCAGATGCCGTCCTCGCCGGTGGCCGACGGCTGGCCTTCGCCACCGATCGCCGCATGGAACTGGCGCAGGGAACGGACATAGAGGTCGTCGCGATCAAAGCTCAATTCCTCTTCGCCCTTTGCCGTGCGCAGCAGCACCGAGCCGATCGGCTTCTGCGTCATCACATCTTTCGCAATCAGGGAGCCTTCGCGGCCATGCACCTCGAAGCCGGTGCCGGCGAACTTGGTGGTGAAGCCCTCATGCGACTGGGCGATGATGCCCGATCTGAAGCGCCAGATGCACATGGCGCCATCTTCCAGGCCGCCGCTGGCCATGCCTGCGGCCTGCGTGAACGCCGAAACCTCGAGCGGATCGTCGCCGAGCACGAAGCGCAGCGTGTCGGCATCGTGCACGGTGATGTCGAGCACTGCGCCGCCACCCGCTTCCGGCCTGGTGATACGCCAGTCCTGCAGGTTTTCCGGCAGATAGACGGAGTGGAAGACGCGCGCGGCAATCGGCTTGCCGATGCGGCCGGCGGCGATGGCTTCACGCATCGCCCGGTGCGAGCCGGCATTGCGCAGATGATGGTTGGTGCCGAGCACGATGCCGGCTGCCTTGGCTGCGGCGACCATCTTTCGCGCATCGGCGCTGGTCAGCGCGAGCGGCTTTTCGCACAACACATGTTTTCCCGCCTTGATGGCGGCTAATGCCTGTTCGAGATGCAATTCGTTGGTGGTCGAGATGTAGACGGCGTCGATGTCGGGGCCGAGCAATTCATCGAGCGTCGAGACGGCAAGCGGAATGCCGTTCTCCTTGGCATAGGAAGTGGCGCGATCCGGGCTGGAGCTCATCACCGCCGCGATTTCCCCGTCGGCCTGAGCGCGGATGGCGTTGATCACGAATTGCCTGGCGATCGTGCTTGCGCCGATCAGCCCCCATTTCACGGTCATGCCGCGTCCCCCATTCCCGCACGGCGATCAGGACCGCAACTGTCCCTGACGACGAGGTTGACGGCGCCGATATGATCCTCGGCGCGCGTGGTGCGCGACTGGATCATCTTCAGCATGACATGGGCGGCGCGCTCGCCGAGGCCTGCCGAATCCACCGCGACGCTGGTCAGCGCCGGCATGTAATGCTGGGCTTCGATCACGTCGTCGAAGCCGACGACGGCGAAATCCGCACCGGGCTCGAGCCCGCGCTTGCGCAGCGCCAGCATGACGCCGAAGGCGACCGCATCGTTGAAGCACAGTGCCGCGGTCGGCGGCTCGGCCATCGCGAGGGCCGTCTCCAGACAGGCAATGCCGCCCTTGCGGCTGGTTTCGCCTTCGACGACGAGTGTATCGCGTTTGGCGATGCCGAGCGCCTCGCAGGCCTCGCGAAAACCGCCCAGCCGCTCGTGATAGACCACCAGGTCCGATGAGCCGCCGAAGAAGACCAGCCGGCGATGCCCTTTGCCGATCAGATGGGCGGTGGCGAGCCAGGCGCCGCGATGATTGTCGGGCGCGATCACTGGGATGCGGCTTTCGGGAAGGCGGCGCATGGTGAAGACGATCGGAAGGCCCGCCATCTCGATGCGGCGGAAAGCACCTGAGGTCGTGCCGCGCGCCGGCGACACGATCAGCCCGGCGACACCTTGTTCCATCAGCGATTTCAGCACTTCTTCCTGGCGCACCGGGTTCTCCGCCGTGTTGGCGATGAAAGGCACGATGCCCGCCGACTGGAAGACCCGCTCCATGCCGACCGCCATTTCGGCGAAAAAGGGGTTGGTGAGATCGTTGATGACCATGCCGATGACGTTGGAATGAGCCTTGCGCAGATTGGCGGCGCCGCGGTTGTAGACATAGCCGACATCCTCGATCGCCTTGCGAACCCTCAGCGTGGTCTCAGGCCGGATCAGTCCGCTGCCTTGCAGCACGAGCGACACCGTCGACTTGGACACGCCCGCCTCGCGGGCAATGTCGAGTATCGTCGCCTTGGGCCTGCTGGCCATCCAGATCCGTCCTCCCGGTATTTTCTGGTCGAATTATTGGAACGTTCTAATCCCTGTGTTGGATTTGAGTCAATCGGGATTTTTTCCGAGCTAGAAAAACGGGAGCTTAGCGGGTGCAGCCGGTGCTCTTCAAGGGTTTGTCGCTGCGATGCAGCATTCGGCGAGACCGAGATCGGGGACATAAAGGTTCTTGATTTATTGGAACGTTCCATTTATAGGCGCGACCAAGGGAGAGATCTATGGACATTGCCTTGCCCGAAGAGGGCGGTCGCAGCACTCGCTACCGCCTTGTCGGCCAGCCGGCACAGCCGGTGATCGGCGCACGGTTTTCGCGCATCGCCTATGCCGCCGCCCATGTCGTTGCCGATCCCCTCGCGATGACCGATCCGTGGTCCCATCCCGCGGTCGACTGGGAGTGCACGATGGCATTCCGCCATCATCTGTGGCGTCTAGGCTTCCGCATCGCCGAGGCGATGGACACCTCGCAGCGCGGCATGGGTTTCGACTGGGCAAACGCTAGGGAGTTGATCCGCCGCTCGATCGCCGAGGCGCGAACCGTCGAGGGCGCCGATCTCGCCTCAGGTGCCGGAACAGACCATCTGGCGCCAGGCGCCGCCAGGACGCTCGACGATGTCATCGCGGCCTATGAGGAGCAGTTCGGTTTCATCGAAGGCCTGGGCGGCAAGGCGATCATGATGGCCAGCCGCGCGCTGGCGACTGTCGCCAAGGGTCCCGACGATTATATCAGCATCTATGACCGCATTCTGTCTCAGGCATCCGGCAAGGTCATCCTGCACTGGCTGGGCGACATGTTCGATCCGGCTCTGAAGGGTTATTGGGGCAGCCATGATTTCGAGACCGCGCTCGACACGGTGGTCGCCATCATCGAACGCCACGCCGGCAAGGTCGAGGGGATCAAGATATCACTGCTCGATGCCGACAAGGAAATCGCGCTCAGGAACCGGCTGCCAGAAGGGGTGATCATGTTCACCGGCGACGATTTCAATTATCCCGAATTGATCGCGGGCGATGGCGAAAGGCACTCGCACGCGCTGCTCGGCATTTTCGACGCCATCGCGCCGGTCGCCAATGCCGCGCTGGCGAAACTGGCCGACGGCGACCGCGCCGGCTATGACGCGATGATGGCGCCGACGGTACCTCTGTCGCGGAAAATCTTCGAGGCGCCGACCGAGTATTACAAGGCCGGTATCGTCCTCATGGCATGGCTGAACGGCCACCAGGAGCATTTTTCGATGGTCGGCGGCATGCAATCGGCGCGCGGCATTTGCCACTATGCCGATGTGTTCCGTCTTGCCGACCAGGCCGGATTGCTGGCCGACCCGGAGCTTGCCATCGCAAGAATGAAGAGCCTGTGTGCCGTGGCGGGCGTCTGATCGCCATCCCACTAGAAGAGTTCGCCCAAATCTCCGATTTGCCTTGTCTGGGCAAATCTGTATGCGGTATGCGTCCGACGCAGGCCCATCCGGCGCGCCGCCGCCAGATGGTCATAGCGGCCGTTTTCTGCATAGGGATACGCCAATGAGTTTCGACCTTCAGGGCAAGCGCGTTTTCGTGGCCGGGCATCGCGGCATGGTCGGCTCCGCCATATTGCGCAGGCTGGCGGGCGAGGACTGCGAGGTCCTGACCGCATCCCGCGATGAACTCGATCTTATGGACCAGGCCGGCGTGCGACGCTGGATGGCTGACCACAGGCCGGATGCGGTGGTGATGGCGGCGGCCAAGGTCGGCGGTATCCTGGCAAACGACAGGTTGCCGGTCGATTTTCTGCAGGACAATCTCATCATGCAGACCAATGTCATCGAGAGCGCCTTTCGCAACGAGGTGCAGAAACTGCTATTTCTCGGTTCGTCCTGCATCTACCCGAAGTTTGCGGCACAGCCGATCTCCGAGGATGCTTTGCTCACCGGTCCGCTCGAGCCCACCAACGAATGGTATGCGATCGCCAAGATCGCTGGACTGAAACTTTGCCAAGCCTATCGGCGCCAATATGGTGTCGAGTACATCTCGGCGATGCCGACCAACCTCTATGGCCCCGGCGACAATTTCGACCTCTCCACCAGCCATGTCGTGCCGGCCCTTATGCGCAAGGCGCACCAGGCCAAGCGCGCCGGCGACAAAACCCTCGAGGTCTGGGGATCGGGCACGCCGATGCGCGAATTCCTGCATGTCGACGACGCCGCCGACGCTCTGGTCTGGCTGCTGACAAACTATTCCGGCGACAGCCATGTCAATGTTGGCTCGGGCGAAGACATCACCATTGCCGAGCTGGCCCGCACCATGCTCTCCGTTGTCGGCGCCGATGCCGTGCTCACATTCGATGCGACCAAGCCGGACGGCACGCCGCGCAAGCTGATGGACGTGTCGCGTCTGTTTGCGACGGGCTGGCGCCCACAGTACTCGCTTCAGAGTGGATTGGAGCAGACCTATGCTTGGTTTCTCCGGCATATCGAGAAGGGCGATCTCCGCCTCGGCGCGGCCTGATCTCAATCGACGCTGATTGCCGCCGGAGATAACCGCCTAGGCGGCCCTGAAGCGCGTCGCAAGGCGCCCGGAAGCGAACGACCGTCGCGGACGTTCCAACTGTCCTTCAATTTTTCTTGTGAACCAATACGGGCCGAGAAGCGACCAAGCACTGCGTTTGCAAAGCGCGGACAATCTTGGAGAGCTTCTCATGTCTATTGCGATACGAAACATCTTTCTTGCTGTCGTTTCAGCTTCGGTGCTGGCGGGTTGTCAAACAACGGTGACGAGAGAGTGCGACAAGTTAAATTCGAAAACGGTCTACAGCGGCAAATGCTGCGGTGCAGGCGACGTGCCGTGCCGGGAAGGCAAGGGGGGAGGCAGGCCGGGAAATACGCCAGACCCAACACCACAATGATCCGATCCGATATCGCCCGTCCTGGTTCGAGCCGGGACGGCTTCCCAAGCTTCGGGCGCGCGCTCTCCGACCCGTTCATGGCTTCTCGCCGGCACTAAAGCGCGTCGCGTTTGAACGGATTCATGCGACGCGCTTTAAGTTCTTGTTTTTATGCATGTCGTTATCGCAAAACCGCTGCGCACTTTTGCGCGACATGCATTAGCCGGACGCGACGATCGGATTTGAACCCGAGGCGAAAGCGAAGCAGTTATGAGAGATGGACTGTAGTTCGGATGGTGGGCGTGACAGGGATTGAACCTGTGACCCCTGCAATGTCAATGCAGTGCTCTCCCGCTGAGCTACACGCCCATCCGAAGCCGCGCATACACCACTTTTGGTCCATCGCGTCAATAGTGGGAAAAGGGAAAGAATGCCCGGTCTGTCTCGTCGATCAAGATGCGCCTAAAAGCGTGTCAGGCTGCCTGCAGCATCTTCTCGACCTCGTTGACGAGGTCGCGCAGGTGGAACGGCTTGGACAGCACCTTGGCGTCTTTCGGCGCCTTGGAATCGGGATTGAGCGCAACGGCGGCGAAGCCGGTGATGAACATGACCTTGAGGTCGGGATCGATCTCGGTGGCGCGGCGGGCGAGTTCTATGCCGTCCATCTCCGGCATGACGATATCGGTCAGGAGCAGTGAGAAGGGCTCTTCGCGCAGCCGCTCATAGGCGCTGGCGCCATTGTCGAAATCGCTGACCTGGTAGCCGGCACGCTCCAGCGCCTTGACGAGGAACCGGCGCATGTCGTCGTCGTCTTCCGCCAGTAGAATGCGTGCCATCTTATCCCGTCCGAATCACCCACCCGAGACTGCCGTGGGGCAGCCCGTTAACCATCCTGTATATGAGGAGGTGACGGTAAACATCAAGTGAACGATGAAGAGCCCAATCCGCATTTAACAAAGCGGTTCAGCCGCCGAAATGCTGGACATGCGGCCGGCGAGGTGGCACTTTCCAATCATGATGCATTGGTTTTTTTGGGTTCGTTCAAATTGAAAACGGCAGCCGAAGATTTTTCGGTCGTTCCAGCCTTCGAAATCCGGTCGGGCGCCGAACAGCGCGTTCCCTTCCTCTTCAACTCGCCGCATAGCGGCCGCCACTATCCGGACCGGTTCCTGGCCATGGCAAGGCTGGACCGAAACGCCATCCGCCGGTCCGAGGATTGCTACGTCGACGAATTGTTCGGTGGCGCCGTTGCGCTCGGCGCGCCGATGCTGGCGGCAAACTTCCCGCGCGCCTATCTCGACGTCAACCGGGAGCCTTGGGAACTCGACCCGCGCATGTTCGCCGAGCCCGTGCCGTCCTTCTGCAACATCCGCTCGGCGCGCGTGGCCGGCGGGCTTGGCACCGTGCCCAAGTTGGTGGGAGAGGGGCTCGACATCTATGCCGGCCGCTTGCCGCTGGCGGAAGCCGTCGCGCGCATCGAGGCTGTCTACAAGCCTTATCACGAGACGCTGAAACGGCTTCTGACCAGGACCCATGCACGGTTCGGCTTTGCCGTGCTGATCGATTGCCACTCGATGCCGGCGAGCATCAGGGTCGGTGACAGCGGTCTCAGGCCGGATTTTATCGTTGGCGATCGTTTCGGCATGTCCGCCTCGGCAGCGTTGACCGAGACGGCGATCGGCCTGCTCATCGGCATGGGCTATACCGTGGCCCATAACAAGCCTTACGCCGGAGGCTTCATCACCGAGCATTACGGCCGCCCCGTGCGCCATCTCCATGCGCTGCAAATCGAGGTCAATCGCGGACTCTACATGAACGAGCGGACGTTCCAGAAATCCGCCGGCTTCGATGCGCTCGCCGACGATCTGGCGCAATTCTCGGCCGACCTGATGGCGATGCCCGATCACGATTTTATCGATCTGCCGCTTGCCGCCGAATGATGCCAAAAATCGGAATCGATTTTTGCAAAGGATTCTGCGCCAAATAAAGAGATCTTGTGCCAGATAAAGGCGTCAGCGTGCGGGTCGGGAAAGGCGCGTGTGCGCTGGATGCCGCGCTGAAAAAAAGACCGCATCGTTTGCACGACACGGTCGAAGTCTAGGGAGGAAACGCCCAAGGAGGGCATGGACAGGAAAACCTGTCCGAGAACAAATCTATTGTGCGCTGCACAAATGTCAAGCCGCCGAAAGGCGTTTTTAATTCACTGTGATGTGGAAATCGTGTTTCGAGGGCGCCAGCGTTGCATTCGAGCAACAGTCGTCGATGCGCAAAAATCTTCGCACGCCCTTGTTTTGGCGGAAAACCACAGGCAAACGACGGTTCCAGCACGCTGCAACGCGGGAGAATCAGTTGGACATCAGCATCGATTTCATGCGGCGCATTGCGCTTGCCGCCGCAGCCGAAACCTTGCCGCGCTTCCGCAGCCCGGGCGCGGTCGCCAACAAGGAGCAAGGCAGCTTCGACCCGGTCACCGAGGCCGACCGCGAGGCTGAGCGAGTCATCCGGGCGCTGATATCAGCGGAATATCCCGATCATGGCATCCTCGGCGAGGAGCATGGCAGCGAGAACATTTCCAGCAGGCATATCTGGGTGATCGATCCGATCGACGGGACGCGCGCCTTCATTTCCGGCCTGCCGGTGTGGGGAACGCTGGTCGGGCTGACGGTCGACGGCGATGCCGTCGCCGGCATGATGTCGCAACCATTCACCGGCGAGCTTTTCTACGCCAACGCTTCCGGTGCTCATTATGAAGGTCCGGGCGGGCCGCGGAGGCTGACGACACGCAAGACGACAAGCCTTGCCGAGGCGACGCTGTTCACCACCACGCCGGCACTATTCAAGGGAGACGCGCGCCTGCGCTACGACCTGTTCGAAAAACAGGTCCAGCTCGCCCGCTATGGCACCGACTGCTATGCTTTCGCCATGGTCGCGGCGGGAAGCGTCGACATCGTCGCCGACCCCGGATTGAAACCCTACGATATCGTCGCGCTGATCCCGATCATCGAGAAGGCTGGTGGCGTCGTCACCACCTTCGAAGGCGGACCGGCGGAAGGTGGCGGCGACATCCTGGCTGCGGCAACGCCGGAGCTTCACGCCGCCGCGATGGCCGCGCTGCGTGGCTGAGCCAGCTGGGCAGTTGGCCATTGCGGCCCAAGGCGCCAAGGCTAGTCCAAGCTCCTGACAGGAGGATGTCAGGAACTCTCTGCTATGGAGATACTGTCACGGGAGGGGTTCACATGCCGACGCAATCAACAACCAGCCGTTCCGAAGATGCTCCGGCAGACGGCCGGGCCGACTTCGATTTCTTCTTCGGACGCTGGAACGTCAGCCATCTAAGGTTGCAGAAGCGCCTGCAAAGTGACACGAACTGGGACGTGTTTGGCGGGACATGCGAAGTGCACTCGATCCTTGGCGGCCTCGGCAATTTCGACGACAATGTCATTGAATTGCCCGGCGGCGCCTATCGCGCCGCCACGCTGCGGACGTTCGATCCTGCGGCGAGACAATGGTCGATCTGGTGGATCGACGGCCGCAATCCGGCGACCATCGATATCCCGATGCGCGGCACCTTCGATGCAGGCGTCGGCACATTCCTGTGCGAAGACGTATTCGACGGCCGCCCGATCCAGGTTCGCTTCCTCTGGTCGCGGATCACTGAAAACTCGGCGCGCTGGGAGCAGGCTTTTTCACCGGATGGCGGTAAGAACTGGGAGACCAACTGGATCATGGATTTCGCTCGCCAGGCGTAAAGCCAAGAGACGCGGCGTTCCAATCAGGCCGCGTCGTCGCTTCCCGGGATGAAGGCATCGAAGGCGGCAAGGAACTGCTCGCGATAGAAGTCGGCTTCCTGCAATATTTCATGGCGCGCGCCATCGATCACCAGCAGCGAACCGAGGCGCAGACGTCGGGTGTAGGTTTCCACCGCCTTGGTCGAGACGACTCGGTCGGCGCCAGCGGCGATCACCAGCAAGGGAACCTGGATCCTGGCGATGAAGTCGGGATCGCTGATGGCCTCGGACGCCTCCGCCGCCGCTTTCAGCCAGCGGATCGTCGGGCCGCCGAGCGCCAGTTGCGGGTAGGTCTCGTAGATAAGCGTGTTGCGCCGATACCGCTCCGGATCTGATGTCACCATGTTGGCGGCAAAGGGTATGGTTTTCCTGGGCCGCGGACCCCAGGCGGCATAAAGCTTGCCAAGGCCCAGCAGACAGAACAGCGAGCAGACGCGGCGAACGGTGGTTATCGAAACCGGCAGGTCGGGCACGGTTAGGAATGGGGCGATCAGCACCATGCGCCGTACGCGATTCACCATTGACGGCGCAGCAAGCAGCGTGATCACCGCCCCAGCCGAATGGGCCAATATGTAATACGGCCCCCGGCAGTCGGGCAGCACGATCTCCTCGAAGAACTGTTCCAGGTCGCTGGTATAGTCGAAGAAGCTGCGGACATAGCCGCGCTCGCGGTCGCCGATCAGCCGGTCGGACCCGCCCTGGCCGCGCCAGTCGAGGGTGGCAATGCCGAAGCCGCGGTCGGCAAGATTGCGGATGGTCTCGAAATATTTTTCGATGCACTCGTTGCGGCCGGTCAGAACGACCACGGTGCCCTTCATCGGGCGCGCAACGGCGGGAAAGAGGCCATAGCGGATATTCTTGCCGTCGCGCGTTGTGAAGAAACCACCTACCGCATTTTCCGGCAGCGGATTGCCCGGAATTTCGCGGAAGAGGGGAATTTCGTTGAAGAGGTCCATTCGGCGCTGCGTTTGTGTGTCGCTGCCTGCATGGCGCAAGCTTTGGTAGGCATAGACGCCCATGCATCAAAAGCAAAGGAATTCTGGACGCGTTGGAAGGGCTGAACGGGGCAGCCAGCGAGTGAGGCCGGAAGCAGCTTGCGGCGTGCTTCCGGCCTCTGTCGATCCGGGAGGAAGGGACGTTACACCCGGTCGGCCTCGTTGCGGCGCCTCGCGCATGACCCCGAAAATCGGACCCGATTTTCGCTGGGATCATGCGCAATCAAAGTGTTACGGCGTGCTTTGCGCGTCCGAGAGGACGCGCGGCGCCGTAACCGCCGCCTGTTCCCTAATCCTGGAAGCAGTCTAGCGCCGCCTAGCTGAACGTCCGCCGAAGCCCCGGTTCATCTGCCGTTCATCGAGAAATCTTGAAATGCTTTCACGTGTTCCCCAAATGTCTGTTGCGGCCGCCAATGTCGGGGCCGCTGGCCTATCCGGAACGCCGTTACGGGTTTCGCACCGGCCATACGCAAACCTTGTTGCTCAACAGGAGAACACACCATGCGTCACGTTGATTTTTCCCCGCTCTATCGTTCGACCGTCGGTTTCGACCGGCTGTTCACGATGCTCGATTCGCTTGCGCAGCCTGAAAGCGCGCAGACCTACCCGCCCTACAATATCGAGCGCACGGCTGAGGATTCCTACCGCATCTCGATGGCCGTCGCCGGGTTCTCGGACGACGAGCTCTCGATCGAAGCTCACCGCAATGTGCTGACCGTCAAGGGTGAGCGCAAGGAAGAGGGCAATGGCGAAGGCTCCGAACTGCTCTATCGCGGTATCGCCAGCCGGGCCTTTGAGCGCCGCTTCCAGCTTGCCGACCATGTTGAAGTCGTCGGCGCCTCGCTGAAGAACGGCCTGCTCTTCGTCGACCTCAAGCGAAACATTCCCGAGGAGCTGAAGCCCCGCAAGATCGCGATCACCGCGTCTTCGGCCAAGGCCAAGCAGATCGAAGCCAAGACCGCCGCGTAGCTGCGTCACACATACGATCTCAGGGACGGAGGGCGGCGCTTGGCGCCGCCCTTTTTCGTTGGTGAATGAGGTCCCCGTTATCCAGCAATTAGCCGGCCAAAGCGGTCGACCTCTTCGGCCGTGGTCGCAAAGCTGGTGACGAAACGGTAGAGCGCCTCGTCCTCGCCGATATGACCGTCGAAGTCATGCGGCTTGTGCCAATCGTAGAAAGCGGCGCCGGCCATTTGCACCCTTTCAGCCTCGGCCTTTTTCATCACCGCGAAGACCTCGTTCGCTTGCGGCAGCCAGGCCAGACGCGCCGACCGGGAATCCTCGATCATTGCCGCAAGGTGAGCTGCCTTGGCGTTGGCATGCCGGGCCGTGTCGAGCCACAGGCCGTCCTTGAAATAGGTTTCGAACTGCGCAGCGACGAAGCGCGATTTCGAGAACAATTGCGCCGCGCGCTTGCGCAGGAAGGCCAGTTCCCTGGCGCGGTCCAGATCGAACAGCACGACAGCCTCGGCGCACCAGCAGCCGTTCTTGGTGCCGCCGAAGGAGAGGATGTCGACGCCGCGCTTCCAGGTCATTTCCGCAGGCGTCGTCTCGAGTGCGACCAGCGCATTGGCGAAGCGGGCGCCATCCATGTGCAGCGGCAATTTGTGATGCTTGGCGATCGCTGAAATCCTGGCGATCTCGTTCAGCGAATAGATGGTGCCGACCTCGGTCGACTGGGTGATCGACACCGCCATCGGACGCCCGGAATGGACGATTTCAGGCGCGAACCGGTCCACCGCCGCTTCCAGCTTGTTCGGATCGATCTTGCCCAGCGCGCCGTCGACGGCATAGAGCCGCGAGCCGCCGGTAAAGTATTCCGGTGCGCCGCATTCATCCTCGATGACATGCGATTCGCGATGGCAGAAGGAAATGCCGCCTGATTTGTTGTAGGTGGTCAGCGACAGCGAATTGGCGGCGGTGCCGGTCGCCACGAAAAACACCGCGACCTCGCGCTCGAAAATTTCGTTGAAGCGCTGGTAGACGGCCTGGTCGAGGGCGCCGTCGCCATAGGCGGTGGAAAAGCCGCCGGCATGGGCCGATAGCCCCGCAGCGATGCTGGGATGGGCGCCTGCCCAATTGTCGGAAGCGAAATTCATGCGTTTGCCTGTGCTGGGAAAATCCATGCAACCTTGGCCGCTTTCGCATCCTGCTCGCAAGTGCCAAGTGCCGGAAAACCGGTAAAGCCAGGGAGAGACGACGGTGGAGATAAACGACCGAAGGTTACGTGCTGATATGGCTATGCGTAATTTTCTGTCGTGGAATGTCCAAGATTTTCATGAATCGGTCTTGTGCGCGTCCGGGATTTCTGTCATAAAAAATTTAGGACAGTAGTGCTGTCTTATTTTGTCGCACACATCTGGCTGGATTGGCGTATCATTGGGCCTCTCCGGCCGTTGCCGTGAGCGACAGGTAGACAGCCTGGCTCTGGCCTGTACGATTACCGGATGCGAACCAGGTCGCCTGGTTCGCAAGGATTTCGCAAGACGTGCCGCAAGGATGAAGGGGGAGCCAAGCGCTTCCCGACGCAAACCAGCGCCCTAAGGGCTGGGAATGGAGGACAGGATGATGACGGAAATGACGCCATCTGCGACGAACGGCCCGGCCGCGCAGACGAAAGCGCCAGCCGTCAAAAATCCGTCTCTGACCAATATCGGGCGAACCCATACCGGCTTTGCCGCGCAAGGCCTTTACGATCCGCGCAATGAGCACGATGCCTGCGGCGTCGGCTTCATCGTCAACATGAAGGGCGTGAAGTCGCATCAGATCGTCAAGGACGGGCTCGCTGTGCTCGAGAACCTGACGCATCGCGGCGCCGTCGGCGCCGATCCGCTGATGGGCGACGGCGCCGGCGTGCTGGTGCAGCTTCCCGACCGCTTCTTCCGCGAGGAGATGGCCAGCCAAGGCGTCGAATTGCCCAAGCCCGGCCACTACGCCGTCGGCCATGTGTTCATGCCGCGCCATCCTGAGCTTCAGGCGCACATCGAAGGCATTATCGCCGAGGTGGCGCAGCTCGAAGGCCAGCCACTGCTCGGCTTTCGCGATGTGCCGGTCGACAATTCATCGCTGTCCAAGGCGCCGGATATCGCTGCTTCCGAACCGATCCAGCGGCAGGTGTTCCTGGGTCGCGGCGCCGAGATCGAGAGCGACGACGATTACGAGCGGCGGCTCTACATCCTGCGCAAGGTCATTTCCGGTCGGATCCATGAGGAGACCAAGGGCGTCGACAATGGCTTCTACGTCGTGTCGATGTCGTCGCGGACCATCGTCTATAAGGGCATGTTCCTGGCCTATCAGGTCGGCGCCTATTACAAGGACCTGACCGATCCGCGCTTCGAGACAGCGCTGATCCTGGTCCACCAACGTTTCTCGACCAACACCTTCCCGTCGTGGAAGCTGGCGCATCCCTATCGCATGGTCGCCCACAATGGCGAGATCAACACGCTGCGCGGCAACGTCAACTGGATGGCGGCGCGGCAGGCCTCGGTCGATTCCGAACTGTTCGGCAACGACATCTCCAAGCTGTGGCCGATCTCCTATGAGGGGCAGTCGGACACCGCCTGTTTCGATAATGCGCTCGAATTCCTGACGCAGGGCGGCTACTCGCTCGCCCATGCGATGATGATGCTGATCCCGGAAGCCTGGGCCGGCAACAAGTTGATGGATCAAGACCGCAAGGCTTTTTACGAATACCACGCGGCCCTGATGGAGCCGTGGGACGGGCCGGCGGCGGTGGCCTTCACCGACGGACGCCAGATCGGCGCCACACTCGACCGCAACGGGCTGCGCCCGGCGCGCTACATCGTCACCGACGACGATCGCGTCATCATGGCCTCCGAAGCCGGCGTCCTGCCGGTGCCGGAGGAAAGGATCGTCAAGAAGTGGCGGCTGCAGCCAGGCCGCATGCTTTTGATCGACCTGGAGAAGGGCCGCATCGTTTCCGACGAGGAGATCAAGTCGGAGATCGCAACCAGGCATCCCTACAAAAGCTGGCTCGCCAACACCCAGCTCATCCTCGAAGACCTGAAGCCGGTCGAGCCGCGCGCGCTGCGCAGGGACGTTTCGCTGCTCGACCGCCAGCAGGCGTTCGGCTACAGCCAGGAAGACACCAAGCTGTTGATGTCGCCGATGGCGACGACGGGCCAGGAAGCGGTCGGCTCGATGGGCACCGACACGCCGATCTCGGCGATGTCGGACAGATCGAAGCTGCTCTACACTTATTTCAAGCAGAACTTTGCCCAGGTCACCAATCCGCCGATCGACCCGATCCGCGAGGAGCTGGTGATGAGCCTGGTGTCCTTCATCGGGCCGAGGCCGAACATCTTCGACCTCGTCGGCAATTCGCGCCGCAAGCGGCTCGAAGTGCGCCAGCCGATCCTGACCAATGGCGATCTCGAGAAGATCCGCTCCATCGGCCACACCGAGGATCGCTTCGACACCAAGACGATCGACATCACCTATGCTTCGAGCGAAGGCGCGGCCGGCATGCAGGGCGCCATCGACCGGCTGTGCGAGCGCGCCGAGGCGGCGGTCGCCGGCGGCTATAACATCATTATCCTGTCCGACCGTCAGCTCGGGCCGGACCGTATCGCCATTCCGGCACTTCTGGCGACGGCGGCCGTCCACCATCATCTGATCCGCAAGGGGTTGCGCACGTCGGTGGGGCTCGTGGTCGAGTCCGGCGAGCCGCGCGAGGTGCATCATTTTTGCTGTCTTGCCGGCTATGGCGCCGAGGCGATCAATCCTTACCTGGCTTTCGACACGTTGCTCGACATGCACAAGCGCGGCGAGCTGCCGGCGGAGGTCGACGCCTACGAAGTCGTTACCCGCTATATCAAGTCGATCGGCAAGGGCATCCTCAAAGTGATGTCCAAGATGGGCATTTCGACCTATCAGTCCTATTGCGGCGCACAGATCTTCGACGCGATCGGACTGAAGTCGGATTTCGTGCAGAAGTATTTCACCGGCACCGCGACGCTGATCGAAGGCGTCGGGCTGGACGAGATCGCGGCCGAGACGGTCAGCCGCCATACCGACGGCTTCGGCAACGACCCGGTGCTGCGCAATAGCCTCGAAGTCGGCGGCGAATACATGTTCCGCATGCGCGGCGAAGCTCATATCTGGTCGCCCGATGCGGTCGCCACCTTGCAGCACGCCGTGCGCCAGGGCTCATGGGAGACGTTCAAGGACTATTCCGCTCAGATCGACAGCGAGACGGCGCGGGCGCAGAGCATTCGCGGCCTGTTCAAGATCAGGCTCGCCGAAGAAAGCGGGCGTAAGAAGGTCGCGCTCGACGAAGTCATGCCGGCGGCCGATATCGTCAAGCGGTTCTCGACCGGAGCGATGTCCTTCGGCTCGATCTCCAGGGAAGCGCACACCACGCTGGCGCGCGCCATGAACACGATCGGCGGCAAGTCGAACACCGGCGAGGGCGGCGAAGAAGCCGACCGCTACCTGCCGCTGCCGGGCGGTGGCAAGAACCCGGAACGTTCGGCGATCAAGCAGGTCGCTTCCGGGCGGTTTGGCGTGACGGCGGAATATCTGGTCAACTCCGACATGATGCAGATCAAGGTCGCGCAAGGCGCAAAGCCGGGCGAGGGCGGTCAGCTGCCCGGCCACAAGGTCGATGCCACCATCGCCAAGGTCAGGCATTCGACGCCGGGCGTCGGCCTGATCTCGCCGCCGCCGCATCACGACATCTACTCGATCGAGGATCTGGCGCAGCTCATCTACGACCTGAAGAACGTCAATCCGGCGGCGGATGTGTCGGTCAAGCTGGTGTCCGAAGTCGGCGTCGGCACGGTTGCGGCCGGCGTCGCCAAGGCGCGTGCCGATCATATCACCATATCGGGCTATGACGGCGGCACGGGTGCATCGCCGCTGACCTCGCTCAAGCATGCCGGCAGTCCGTGGGAAATGGGCCTTGCCGAGACGCACCAGACGCTGGTGCTCAACGGCCTCAGGTCGCGCGTCGCGCTGCAGGTCGATGGCGGCCTGCGCACCGGCCGCGACGTCGTCATCGGCGCGTTGCTCGGCGCCGACGAATTCGGCTTCTCGACCGCGCCGCTGATCGCGGCCGGCTGCATCATGATGCGCAAGTGCCATCTCAACACCTGCCCGGTCGGCGTCGCGACGCAGGACCCGGTGTTGCGCAAGCGCTTCAAGGGCACGCCGGAACATGTGATCAACTTCTTCTTCTATGTGGCGGAAGAGGTGCGGGCGCTGCTCGCCGAGATGGGCCACACCCATCTCGACCAGATCATCGGCGACACCGACCTTCTGGAAAAGCGCGCACTGATCCAGCACTGGAAGGCGCGCGGACTCGATTTCAGCAAGATGTTCTTCAAGCCCGATGCCCCGCACGAGGCGGTGCATTGGACCGAACGGCAGAAGCACCCAATCGACGATGTGCTCGACCGTAAGCTGATCGAACTCGCCAAGCCGGCACTGGACGCCAGGCAGCCGGTCAGCATCGAGCTGCCGATCCGCAATGTCGACCGTTCGACGGGTGCCATGCTGTCGGGCGAGGTGGCAAAGCGCTTCAAGCACAAGGGCCTGCGCGAGGACACGATCTCGGTGAAGCTCACTGGCACGGCCGGTCAGTCCTTCGGCGCCTTCCTGGCGCGCGGCGTCTCGTTCGAGCTGGTCGGTGCCGCCAACGACTATGTCGGCAAGGGTCTGTCGGGTGGACGCATCGTCATCCGCCCGCCAGAGAACACGAAGATCGTTGCCGCCGAGTCCATCATCGTCGGCAACACGGTGCTCTACGGCGCGACCGAGGGTGAGGCCTATTTCAGCGGCGTCGCCGGCGAGCGTTTTGCCGTGCGCAACTCGGGCGTCGCCGCCGTCGTCGAAGGCGTCGGCGATCATGGCTGCGAGTACATGACCGGCGGCATCGTCGTCGTCATCGGCCAGACCGGCCGCAACTTCGCAGCTGGCATGTCGGGCGGCGTCGCCTATGTGCTCGACGAGGCAGGCGACTTCGCCGCGCGCTGCAACATGGCGATGGTCGAACTGGAGCCGGTTCCGGAGGAAGACGATCTGATGGAGAAACTGCTCCATCATGGCGGTGACCTCGACCACAAAGGTCGTGTCGACGTGTCGGGCGATATGACCAGCCATGACGAGGAGCGGCTCTATCAGTTGATCTCGAACCACGTCCATTACACGGGTTCGGTGCGGGGCCGCGAGATCCTCGACAATTGGGCGACTTTCCGGCCGAAGTTCCGGAAGATCATGCCGGTCGAATATCGCCGCGCGCTGATCGAGATGGAACGCATGCGCATGGGCGTAGCGGCAGAATAGGCTTTGGGAGTTGCCGGGAAGCCTGGCTTCCCGGCACGGGTCTCATCAACAATCCTGACCTCGTGCTGAAGGTTGCCATGGCTGCCTCAAGAGGTTAACGGGTGCGGCGAAAACCGCACCATCTGGACAGCAGGAACTGGACTATGGGCAAGGTAACAGGGTTTCTCGAGATCGACCGGCAGGTGCACAAGTACCAGCCGGCTTCCGACCGCATCCGGCATTTTCGCGAGTTCACGCTGCCGATGTCGGACAAGGAGGTCGAGAAACAGGCCGCGCGCTGCATGGATTGCGGCATTCCGTACTGCCATGGGCCAACCGGCTGCCCGATCCACAACCAGATCCCGGACTGGAACGACCTCGTCTACAATGGCGACTGGGACAATGCGATCCGCAACTTGCATTCGACCAACAATTTCCCGGAGTTCACCGGCCGCATCTGTCCGGCACCTTGCGAGGAAGCCTGCACGCTGAACCTCGAGGACATTCCGGTCGCCATCAAGACGATCGAACAGGCGATCGCCGATAAGGCCTATGAAACCGGTCATATCCGGCCCTATCCGCCGGAAAAGAAGACCGGCAAGCGCGTCGCAATCATCGGCTCGGGGCCGGCCGGCATGGCCGCCGCCCAGCAGCTTGGCCGTGCCGGCCACGACGTCCACGTCTATGAGCGCGAGAGCCGGCCGGGCGGGCTGATGCGCTATGGCATCCCCGACTTCAAGATCGAGAAGCACTATATCGATCGGCGCATCGAGCAGATGCAGGGCGAGGGCGTGAGCTTCCATTGTGGGATCAATGTCGGCGTCGACAAGCCGGTAGCGGAGCTGCTCGCCGAGTACGATGCGGTGCTCTATTGCGGCGGATCGGAAACACCGCGCCCTGCCAACATCCCCGGCGACGATCTCGACGGCGTGCATGACGCGATGCCCTATCTGGTGCAGCAGAACAAGCGCGTCGGCGGCGAGCCGATCCAGTCGGTGGCGTGGCCTTCGCAGCCGATCGTCGCCGGTGGCCAGCATGTCGTCGTCGTCGGCGGCGGCGACACCGCATCCGACTGCGTCGGCACCGCGTTCCGCCAGGGCGCCGTCCGCGTCACCCAACTCGACATCCGGCCGCAGCCGCCGGAAAAGGAAGACAAGCTTTCGGTCTGGCCCTACTGGGCAACGAAGATGCGCACCTCGTCCTCGCAGGCCGAAGGCGCCGAGCGCGAGTTTCAGGTGGCGACGCTCGAATTCATCGGCGAGGACGGCGCGTTGACCGGCGTCAAATGCTGCGAGGTCGATGAAAAGCGCAAGCCGGTCGCCGGCACGGAATTCGTCATCCGCGCGGATCTCGCCTTCATCGCCATCGGCTTTGCCGGGCCGGCCGCCGTCGGACCGGTGTCGGAGCTGGGCGGCCAGATGAAGATCGCCATCGACAGCCGCCGCTCGAACAACGTCGAGGCCAATGACCGCGACTATAGGACCAGCGTCGAAAAGCTCTATGCGGCGGGTGATGTCCGTCGCGGCCAGTCGTTGGTCGTGTGGGCGATCCGCGAGGGCCGGCAGGCGGCGCGCTCGATCGACGAGGCGCTGATGGGATCGAGCGTGCTACCGCGCTGAGACCGTTTGGAAACTCTACTCCTGCGGCCATCTGAGGGCGTTTTCTGCGCTTCCGGCCTTTGCCGGCCGAAGCACTCATGAGCGGTCGTGGCAGTTAAGGCTACGGCCGGCGTAGGCCGGTGCTCACATACTCGAATGTACGCTCCGCTCCGGTTCTCGAAAACACCCTCATATGACTCACAGTAGCGAGTTTCGAAACGGTCTCCGAGCCTCGTATCAAGGATTGATCGCCGTTGTCGTTTCGTTTGCGGCCGCCGCCGCAGGCTGCGCCCTGGGCGGCCAATGGAAGTCGTCGGCGCGGCCGGGCGAAGCATCTGATGCCTTGCCCTCGACGACGAGTTTTTCGCCGAGCCCGTCCGCCTTTGCCGGCGGCGCTGCGCCGAGAAGCTCCGAACCGCCATCGAGCGCCGGATCGTTGAGCAGCATCGGCACGGTGCGATCGACGGCCATGGGTGCCGGTGCCGGCGCCTCGACGGGAGCGCCCGCTGGCGCATAAGTAGCCGGTGTGCCCGTGGGCGCGGTCATGCCAAGCATCTTCATCAAGGGTTTTTCGGCATAGAAGGCGAGCTTGCGTTTGCCGGCTTTCGACACATAGATGCCGTCGTCGGTGCGCAGGCGCACCGGCTGGCCGTTGATGTCAGGCCCGCTGGTGACAAAGGCGCCGTCCTCGTCGACGAAACCGTCCCAGATGTCGACGAATTCACCGCCGTGACTTTCGGCCGTCGAGCGGTAGATGTCGTTGAAAGCCAGCATGTCGGAGGTCATCTTCGGCGCCTTGAATGCCGGCATGCCGACCCACAGATACGGCACCTTGGCCGATGCAATGGCCTTGCCGAACGCTTCGGTCCGGCGTTCGTACTCCTTGTCCCAGCCTTCGGACCGCGGCTGTTCGCGCTCATCGTTCACGCGCATTTGCTGCCGATCATTGGAGCCCAGCATGACGATCACGGCGGCGGGCTTTTCGGTCTCGACCAGCGACTTGATCTGTTCGGGCCAGTTGTAGAAATCGTCACGCACGAAACCGGACGAACCGTTGCTGCGAACGACGATCCTGATTTTGTTGTTTTCGGCAAAGGCGGTATCCAGACCTTCGGCAAGGCCACTCGCCATGAAATCACCGACCACCAGAACGGTGCGGGCATCCGGCGCCTTCTCGACAATGGGGGTTGTCGGCTCAGCCGGCCGGCGCGGCGCGGCGCGGGGCTTTTTTGCCCTGGCCTTCGGCGGCCTGGCTCTCTGAATTTGTCGCGGCGGCGGTTCCACCCGCTCGCTTCGGCGCAGAAACAACAGGTCGCGCAGCGACCAGCCACGCCTTTGTTCTTCCTGCGCTACGGCCGGCGTATGAAAGGCGGCGGCAGTACTGACGGCCAGAACGGCAACAGCCAGAATCAGGATCGGCACGCGACGAAGGATCACCTGGATACGCGCAGCCGAAATCAATCACCCTCTCCATCCCTTAAGAGCGCCGGACCCAAGTCCAACCGTGCCGCCGCTCGAGCATCGGATTGCCAACGGTTTTGGGTCCGATGCTCCAGGTTGTTGTCTCCCTATGCGAGGCTAGTTCTGCCTGAGCCATTTGAGCACTTCCATGCTCGGATGTCCGTCCTGGGTCAAGCCAGCCTTCGCCTGGAAGGCCATGATGGCGGCCTTCGATCCCTCGCCGATCTTGCCGTCGAACTTGCCGTCATAGTAGCCGTACTGGGAAAGCCGCTGCTGAAGCTCTTGCCTCTCCTCGAAGGAGAGCTTCGTGAAAGGCCGCTTCCAGTCCTGCACAAGCCCACCATAGCCGGCGATTTCGTCGGCAAGAAGGCCAACGGCAACCGCGTATTTGTCGGCATTGTTGTAGCGCTTGATGACCGAAAAATTCTTGATCATCAGGAAGGCCGGGCCGCCGCGGCCGCCCGGTACTTTCAGCGTGGCCTTCTCCGCACCGCTCTTGAAGGGCTTGCCGTTGACACGCGTGACACCCAGCGCTTGCCATTGCGACAGCGACTTCGATCCGGCCGGGAACTTCTTCCCATCGGGAAGGCTGACTTCATAGCCCCAGGTCTTGCCGGCCTGCCAGCCGTTCTTCCTGAGCAGATTGGCGGCCGTGGCCAATGCATCGGGAATCGAATTCCAGATGTCGCGCCTGCCGTCGCCATCCATATCGACCGCATAGGCCTGATAGCTGGTGGGAATGAATTGGGTATGGCCCATGGCGCCGGCCCATGAGCCGCTGAGGTGGCTTTTGTCGATGTCGCCCCTTTGCAGGATCTTCAGCGCCGCGATCAACTGGGTGCGGGCAAATTTCGATCGCCTGCGGTCGGCATAGCCAAGCGTTGCCAGCGAACGCACGACATTTCGCATGACCTCGTCGCGCTTGAGGATTTCGCCGTAGTTCGATTCCATCGACCAGATGGCCAGCAGGATGTAGCGGTCGACGCCGTATTTTGCCTCGATCCTGTCCAGCCAAGGCTTCCACTTCCTGGCCATCTGCTGGCCGACAGCGACCGACTGGTCATGGACGCGGTTGTCGAAATAATCCCAGGCGGGCGCGGTAAATTCGGGTTGATAACGCGCTTTTTCCAGCACGACCGGATCGGCATCGCTGATCCCCTGGAACGCCTGGTCATAAACGGCGCCGGAAACGCCGCTCTGCACTGCGGTGGCGCGGAAGCTCGCCACCCATTGCCGGAAGCCGGCGTCGGCAAAAGCAGATCCGGCGGGCATCAGCAGGGCGAGCGAAAGGCTGGCGGCCGCAACGACGCTGGTGAAGCGCTTTGCGGCGTTGCGAACGGACATCTTTTCCTCCTTCATCATCACAGGAAGATCATTCATCGCCGAAGCCGGTTAGCAATTGGTTTACCATAGGTGCCGTTGGGAACGAAAAGCCGCGTCGGTGCTTTACGGACTACAAATTTTTTTCTGACCAGCCGTTCCATAATCCTCGATTCCGGCACGAAAATGTCTCGAAGCGGGATTGCCGAACAGGCTTACAAGCGGATAATTGACAGCATGAAGAGAGTTCGCAAGGCAGTTTTCCCGGTCGCCGGTCTCGGCACCCGGTTTCTCCCGGCCACCAAGGCCATACCCAAGGAAATGCTGACTGTCGTCGACAGGCCAGTTATCCAGTATGTGGTCGACGAGGCACGCGAAGCCGGCATCGAGCATTTCATCTTCGTGACCGGCCGTAACAAGGCGGTCATCGAGGACCATTTCGACGTCCAGTTCGAACTCTATGACACGCTCGCCCAGCGCGGCAAGAACGACGAGCTCGCCCGCCTGCAGCGGCTGCAGCCCTCGCCGGGGCAGACCAGCTTCACGCGCCAGCAGGTCCCGCTTGGCCTTGGCCATGCCGTTTGGTGCGCCCGCGAGCTCGTCGGGGACGAGCCCTTCGCGCTGCTTTTGCCTGATATGATCATGCAGTCGGAAAAAAGCTGCATGAAGGAGATGGTCGAGCTTTATGCCGAGACCGGCAACAACATCGTCGCGGTTCAGGAATGCGACCCCGCCGAGGCCCATAAATACGGCATCGTCGGTCGCGGCGAGGATACGCATCACGGTTTCCGCATCACCGGCATGGTGGAGAAGCCGAAGACCGGCACGGCACCCTCCAATCTATACATCAACGGGCGCTACATCCTGCAGCCGGAGATATTCGGGATTCTCGAGGGCCAGGAAAAGGGCGCCGGCAACGAGATCCAGCTCACCGATGCGATGCTGAAGCTGGAGAAGCAGCAGCCCTTCTATGGCTGCCATTACCAGGGGCGCACCTTCGATTGCGGGTCGCCGGAAGGCTTTGTCGAGGCCAACGTCGCCTTCGCGCTGTGGCGCAGCGACGTGAACGGGAACATGGCGGGCGCCATCCGCAAGCTTCTCGACGAGTTGAAACCGTCAGAGCAGCGGGGTGCGGCGTTCTAGCGAGCTGACATTCAGCCGGCCTGCGAACGGCGGTTTTCTGCGCTTCCGGTACTTGCATAACCCAATGTAGGCCGCGTTCAGGTTCTCGAAACCGCCGTTCCCGCCACTGCCTGACCCGAATCTCGACATACCCAAACCTTCAACGGCTTGCTTTACGGCTGCAGCGTCACCCCGACGAAGATGCTGTGGGCCGTGTAGTCGCGGCCCTCCAGGTTGCTGGTCTGTTTTTCGGTTCTGGCGCGGGTGGTCAGTCCGGCATACCGGTTCAGCCACCATGTCAGTCCGGCCTCGGCGCTCAGCGTCAGGTCATGGCCGTCGGACCCGATGTAGTCGCGCCAGTCCACGCCGAGAGCTGCGTTCCCGGTCAGGTTGGCACGGATTTCCCGCTCGCCGGTGAGGCGGCCGGAGTAAAGGATGTCGCCGCTTTCGTCTGGGGTTGTCGTGCCCTCGACGGTCGTTTGGCCGGTGAGGCCGATCGTGGTGCCGCGTTCCGGCGACCATCTGAGGTCGGCGTTCACCGTGGCGCCCGAAATCGCCTCCAGGCGGTCGTCGTCGATCGCTTCCCGCAGCCAGCCGGCCGAGAATTCGCCGGCAAGCTTCTCGCCGAGGTCGAGTTCGGCGCCGGCCCGTACGCCAAGCCGTGTCGAGGATCGTTCGAAACCATTGGGGTCGACGCGCAAATCATAGACGCGGCGGCCGATTTCGACCTCGGTGAAAGGCGTGATGGCGGGAGAAATCTCATAGCCGGTACGCAAGGTGGCGGTATAGAGCGTCGAGTCGCGGGCTTTCTGCGACACCGTTCCGCCCGTCGAAAGCTTGGCGTCGCCATAGATGTCGCGTTCGACCGCGCCGGTCAGTGCAAAGCGCATCTTGCCGGCATCCTTCTCGACCGCGAGGCTGCCGTCAATGGTCTGGCGCACTGGCTGCTCGATGGTGCCTTCGACGACGACCGGCGACGAAGCCGATTCCGGCGCCGCCTCGTAACCGAGCTTGGCGATGGCGCGCAGATCGTTGTCGAGGTCGACATTGAGCGTGCCGTCGACTCGGCCCCGCAACTCCTGAATCTCGTCGCCCGATATGGTCTTGAGAAAAGTGCCGTAGCCGTCGATGACAGCCGAATTCTCTCGCCAGTCGGAGACGGCATTGAAGCGCAGCGTCGTTTCCGACAGCAGTGCCGGCTTGCCGTCGGCGCTTGAATCGGCATTCGACGAGGCCGTCAGGCCTTGTTCGAGCGTCGGCCTGATCACGAACGAGCCGAGTTTGATGCCGGTGGCGGCGAACGGGTCGTCCTCGACCTTCCTGTCCCGACCTTCGATGGCTTCGGCGCGCTCGGCGCCCGGATCGAGCTCCTGCCTGTCGGCGGAATCAATTGTCACGGCCCGGCGGTTGGTGGCGTCCTGGTCTGTCCCGGCGGTGTCCGTGTCGTCCGTCGTGGCTGCAGTCGCGGCGGTGGCTTCTGCCTCGGCGGCCTCTGCCTCGTCTTGATCGGCCGCCCGTTGCGTTGCGCTCGATGGTCGGCGTGGCGGGACGGGAGCGGGCGTTTCCGCAAACGGATCGTCGGTGGCTTCCGGCGGATCGAAAATGCTGCCGGTCGCGGGCGCCGTGTCATCGTCCTGTACGGCGCCCGGGCTGGCCGGCTGATAGGTGGGCGCCGGCGCATCGCTTTGGGTGGTTGCGCCGGCCTGTGCCGTCTGATCCTGGGCGCCGGCCAGAATCGCCGATTCCGAAACCTCGCCGCGCAGCTCGGTTACCTGGGCATAGGGCTGCGCTGGTCGCAGCAAGGCGAAGACGCTGGTCGCCAGCAGCAAGGCGCAGACCGCCTTGCCGTTTCGTCTTCTTTTCATTTCAGGCTGGGCCCCGGACATCGCCACCACTGCTTGCGCGGCGCGCGCGCGCCATACTTACCGAACCGTAAACGGGGATGGTTAACGGAGGGTTGAGGCGGCGGTTCATCAGCCCGCACTGAATGGCAATTCCGTTGGACAGGCGCATGGCAAAGCGCTAATCGCATCAGCCATGCATGCGGGATCCCCAGACAAGAAGCGGCTCGACGGGCAAGCTTCGATAGCCTCGGCGCTCAGAACGGTGGCAACCGAGCAGGCCGGTGTCGCGGCGCTGGCGGCTGCGCTCGAAAACGGATTGGCCGAACCGTTCGCGCGCGCCGTCGACATGGTGTCGCAGATCGAAGGCCGCGTCATCGTCACCGGCGTCGGCAAGAGCGGTCATATCGGCTCGAAGCTGGCCGCGACACTCGCCTCGACCGGCACACCGGCGTTCTTCGTCCACCCTGCCGAAGCCAATCACGGCGACCTCGGCATGATCGCCAGGGACGATGCCATCATCGCCATGTCGTGGTCGGGCGAGAGCCTGGAGCTCAAGGGCATCATCGCCTATTCCAGGCGCTTCTCGATCCCGCTGATCGCGGTCACCGCCGGAGAGAGATCGGCGCTGGCGCGCGAGGCCGATGTTGTGCTTCTGCTGCCGCGCGCGTCGGAGGCCTGTCCGCATGGCCTGGCGCCGACGACATCGACGCTGCTGCAACTGGTGATCGGCGATGCGCTGGCCATTGCGCTGCTCGAAGCGCGCGGCTTCACGCCGGATCATTTCCGCACCTTCCATCCCGGCGGGCAACTTGGCGCCAATCTGACGCAGATCCGCGACATCATGCATGTCGGCGACAGGCTGCCGCTGGTGCCTTCCGGCACCGGAATGCGCGAAGCGATCCTCGAATTGTCGCGCAAGGGGTTTGGCTGCGTGGCGATAACCGCCGAGGACGGTGCGCTGATCGGCATCATCACCGACGGCGACATCAGGCGCCACATCGGCAGCAATCTTTTGGCGATGAGCGTCGATCAGGTCATGACCAAGGAGCCGAAGACGGCCGGGCCGGACACGCTGGTGGCGACGGCGCTGCAGACGATCAACAATTCGGCCATCACCAGCCTGATGGTGGTCGAGGGCAAACGGCCGGTCGGACTTGTCCATCTGCACGACCTGCTGCGCATCGGCGCGGCCTGACAGACATCAGAGTCTGCTTGAAAGTCACTCCGCGGAGATGGGTGGGATCAGCCTTGAACCGCCTCGACCGTCAGCTCCAGATCGGTATCGGCCGCGCCCGTCACGCGCACCTGCGTGCCGGCCGGCAGATCGGGGCCGGAGACGCGCCATAGCGTGTCGCCAAGCTTTATGCGCCCGCGCCCGTCCTTGATCGGCTCGGCAAGCGTCGCCATCCTGCCGATCATTTGTGCGCCGCGGCGGTTGAGCAGTGGCTGGTCGGTCGGGTCATGGCGCCCACCCACCAGTCTCTTGCCGACATAGGTTGAAACCAGCGACATCGCGAGGAAAGCGAGGACCTGGACCTGCCAGGTCCAGAAACCCGCGTCCCAGATGAGCAGGGAGACTGCACCGATCAGCAGCGCGGCGATGCCGATCCATAGCATGAAGATGCCCGGCGCGATGACCTCCATTACGAGGAGGACGAAACCGAGAACCATCCAATTCCAGGGGCCGAGTTCGGAAATGATGCGGTTGAACATGGGATCGGCCTCAGGTCTGGCTGGGGCGAACCACGGGCGGGCGTGAAGCTTGCCGCGCGCCGCCGGCAGTGCCTTCGCTCCCGAAGATTTCCTTGGCGATTGCGCCGATGCCGCCGAGCGTGCCGATCAGTGATGACGCTTCGATCGGCATCAGCACGACCTTGCTGTTTGTGGCAGAGCCGATCTTGGTCAGCGCTTCGGTGTATTTCAGCGCGACGAAATAGTTGAGCGCCTGCACGTCGCCCTTGGAGATCGCTTCCGACACCACCTGTGTGGCGCGGGCCTCGGCCTCGGCGGAGCGTTCGCGCGCCTCGGCGTCGCGGAAGGCGGCTTCCTTGCGGCCCTCGGCTTCCAGGATCTGCGACTGCTTGAGGCCTTCGGCGTCGAGGATCTGCGCGCGCTTGTTGCGTTCGGCCATCATCTGGCGACCCATCGATTCAACAAGGTTGGCCGGCGGATTGATGTCCTTGATCTCGACGCGGGTGATCTTGATGCCCCAGGGATGTGCCGCCTCGTCGACGACGCGCAGCAAGCGTTCATTGATGGCATCGCGGTTTGACAAAAGCTCGTCGAGGTCCATCGAGCCCATCACGGTACGGATGTTGGTCATCGTCAAATTGAGGATGGCGTTCTGCAGCCCGGCGACCTGGTAGGCGGCCTGTGCGGCGTTGAGCACCTGGTAGAACGCGACGCCGTCGACGGCGACGGTGGCGTTGTCGCGGGTGATGATCTCCTGGGTCGGGACGTCGAGCACCTGCTCCATCATGTTCAACTTGGCGCCGATGCGGTCGACGAACGGCACGATGAGGTTGAGGCCGGGACTCAATGTCTTGGTATAGCGGCCGAAGCGTTCGACGGTATAATTGTAGCCTTGCGGGATTGTCCGAATGCCTTTGAAAAGCACGAGCACGACAAGAGCGACAAGAACAAGAAGCGCGATATCGAAACCACTGAAATCCATTTGGCTCTCCCTCAGATGCCGAGCACGTTAGAGCGACGCGCGTTCACCGGACGCACAAAGTACGCTCTAATTTTTATACCTGCACATCATGCTTCCCAAAAATCGATTCCGATTTTCGTGCCGATGCGATAGTCGTTTCCATACAACCGACTTCACCAAACACTTAAGTGTGTTTCAGAAATGTTACAATCAGGTGATCGCGGATTGCCGGTGTATAGACAGCCGCGCTAGCTGCGCGATTAAACCCGCTTCAGATCCAGCCTGACAGTTCGCGCCGCACCATCGCCTCGATCACCGCCATGCCCTCGGCACTGTCGTTGAGGCAAGGGATGTGCGCGAACGTCTCGCCGCCGGCGTGATGGAAAGTCTCGGCCGCCTCCCTGGCGATCTCGTCCAGCGTCTCGATGCAATCGACAGAAAAGCCCGGATTGACGATGGCGATCGATCTCACGCCTTCTCCGGCTAATTTCTCGACCGTCTTGTCGGTGTAGGGCTGCAGCCATTCCTGCGCACCGAAGCGTGACTGGAAGGTGGTAATCAGCCTCTTCTCATCCCAGCCGAGCTTTTCGCGCAGCAGCCGGGTCGTCTCCAGGCAATGGGCCTGATAGGGATCGCCCTTATCGGAATAGGGTTTCGGAATGCCGTGATAGGAGGCGATGACCACCTCAGGCTCGAAATCGAGGGTCGCCAGATGGCGCTCGATCGAACGGGCAAGCGCCTCGATATAGACCGGTTCGGCATAGTAGGGCGGCACGCTGCGGATCGCCGGTGCGCGGCGCATCTTCATCAGCGCGCGAAACAACTGGTCGTTGGCGGTCGCGGTCGTGGTCGCGGAATATTGCGGATAGAGCGGAAAAGAGAGAATGCGGTCGCAGCCTTGCGCGACCAGCCCTTTGGCGACGCTCTCTGTCGAAGGATTGCCGTAACGCATCGCCCAGTCGACGACGACATCGGGCAGGTCGCGCAGCGCTTCGGTCAGCTTTTCGCTCTGGGCGCGGGTGTAGGTGCGCAGCGGCGACTCGTTGCGCTGCCGGTTCCAGATCCTGGCATAGTTGGCGCCTGACTTCTTCGGCCGCGTGGTGAGAACCAGCCCATAGAGGATCGGGTACCAGATCGCCTTGTTGAGTTCGATGACGCGCGGATCGGACAGGAATTCCCTGAGATAACGCCACATCGGCTTGAATTCGGTGCCGTCGGGCGTGCCGAGATTGACCAGTATGACACCGATCCTGCCCGCTCCGACCGGCGGCAGCGGGCCGAGGGCCTTCGCAGCCTTGGGATCGACAGGGTTGGAAAGCGTCATAAAGGGATCTCCGGACACCGCGCGAAACTAGCGATGCCACGCCGGTTTTCAATGCAGCGTCTGGCCGCACCTTATCTTAACCTCAGGCGGAAAGCAGAAAACCCGCCCGGTTACCCGGACGGGTTTTCCGACAATGACGGAAGAACTTAGTTTGCGGCCGGCATAGTCAAGGTTGCGCCGACGGGAAGGCGGCGCGGTTCGTAGTTCTTGTTGGCGTCGGAGATCGTTTTCCACTTGGCGCCATCGCCATAGGCCTTCTCCGCCAGATCCCAATAGGTATCGCCGGCAACGATCACATGGCTGCTTTCGGCCGGTGCGGCCTCGGCTGGCTTGGCCGGTTCCGCTGCAGGAGCCGGTGCCGCAGGCGCTGCCTCGGCTGGTTTTGCGGACTCGGCAGGTGCCGGCGTTGGCGGGGCGGGTTCCGCCGGGACCCCCGGTGGCGTCGTGGCGATGTCGCTTGAACCCGCCGGGGGTTCGGGCATCGCCGGCTCCGCAGTTGCGGCTGGAGCCGTTTCTGACGGTTTTGCGGGCTCGGCCGGTGCGGGCGCAGCCTCGGCCGGCTTGGCCGGTTCCGCAGCGGCGGCCACCGCGGCCTCGGTGATGCGGCCATCGAGCTTCGGCGTATAGGGCCGATGCGCGCTGAGATAATCGGCGACCACCTGTTCGAGGCCCGGACCGTAATCATAGGCGTTCTTGGCCTTGTCGGCGAACACCTTGTAGCCGTCGCCGCCCTGGCGCACATAGTTGTTGGTGGCGACTAGGTAATCCTTGTCTGGATTGATCGGGGTCCACGCGCCGCCTTCCATGACCTCGACCGACTTGACGCGCCCGGCATTCGGGGCGGCCGATTTGTCGAATGAATACTTCAGGCCGGCAACCTGCGGGAAGCGTCCGGCACCGTCCTCGATCTGGCTGAGACCGTTCTCGAGCCCGGCAACCAGATCCTTGCCGGAAATCTGGAAGGTCGCCAATGTGTTCTGGAATGGCAGCACGTTCAGCACTTCGCCCATGGTGACGGTGCCCTGATCGATCGAGGCGCGCAGACCGCCGCCATTCGAGATGACGATCTCGACGCCCTGGTCCTTGACGCGGTCGAGGACGGCATCGGAGACGAGGTTGCCCATCTCGCACTCGCGGGTGCGGCAATTCTCACGGCTGCCGTCGATCGCCTTGGTGGTTTCGGCGACCTCCTGGTTCTTCAACGCCTCGATCGGCGCGCCGAGTTCTTTAATGCGGGCAAGCACGGCGGGATCAGGCGTGATCAACTTGTCGAGGTAGATCGGGTCACCACTGGCTTGCTTGACGATGCCGTTGTCGTCGAACACGACCTTGAATTCGCCGAGATATTTCGAATAGGACGCCGCCTGGACGACCGGCACTTGGTAGCCGTCCGGATTGTCGACCATCGTCGGGTAGGGGCCTTCAGCCTTGGGGTCGGTGTTGGACAGCAGCGAGTGACTGTGGCCGCCGACCACCACGTCGACACCCGGGATCTTGGCGATGACGTCGCGCTCGCGCTTGTAACCGATATGGGTGACCGCGATGATCTTGTTGACGCCTTCTCCCTTCAGTTTTTCGACCTCTGATGTGATCGACTTGACGTCGTCTTCGATCTTGACGTTAGGGCCTGGCGAAGCGAGCTCCGGCGTGTCGTTGGTGACCGCGCCGACGATGCCGATCTTCTGACCGCCGACCTCGATGACGATCGACGGCTTTACGCGGTCACCGAGTTTGGATTGCGCGTTGGCCTTCACATTGGCGCCGAGCACCGGAATCTGGATCATATCGAGGAACGGCGCAAGCGCCGCCTCGCCGTCGTCGAACTCGTGATTGCCGACCCCCATGGCGTCGAATTTCATCTGGTTGAGGAATTCGCCTTCGGTCTTGCCCTTGTAGGTTATGTAGAAGAGCGAGCCCTGGAAATTATCGCCGGCGCTGAGCAGCAGCACGTTCTGGCCTTCCAGCTTCTTGCGCTCCTGGGCGATCGCCGTGATCAGCCGCGCCGCGCCGCCGATGCACTCGCCCTTGGTCTCCTCTTCGGCCGAGCAGGTCGATTCATATTTATTGTTGCTTTCGATGCGGCTGTGCCAGTCGTTGATGTGCAGGATGTTCAGTGTGTAGTCGGCAAAGGACACGCCGGCCGACAGACCAAGCGCGGAGGCCGAAAGGGCGGCAATGGCGGCGATCTTCTTCATTTTCGTCTCCCCGATGACCTGTTTAACGCCCTTGCTTGACTGCAACATAACAGCCAGCTTTTTTGCCATGTTCACATCGCGTTTCGGCCGATGCAAGCAGAATCGGGGTCAGCTTTGCCGGCGCAAAAAAGACGGCGGCCTGAGGCCGCCGTCCTTTGCAAAAGCAGTTCAGTGTGGGCTCAGGTGCGCCGCGTCAGCACAAAATTCTGCCCGCTCGCGCTGGTGCAATTGAGCTGCGAGGTGGAGATCAACAAGCAGTTGAAGCTGATGGGCGTCTGGCGGATCAGCGAAGTGCCTTTGATCTCGACCGAAGTGCCGCCGGTCATCGTGTAGCTACCGTCGGCAAGTTTCTGGCCGGTGTCGGTCGCGACGGTGTTGAAGCCACCGCCGGCGAAGGTCGACAGGCCCGTGCCTTGCGCATCGATCCATGAGCCTTCGACCGGGCTCCGTGCGGCCAATGGCGGCCCGCCCGGGCCGGCGGTGGTGCATGCCGCCAAGGCGGCAGCGGCCGCGACAATGCCGGCCGAAAGCAGTTTGCGCGCAATCGTCATCATCAAGATCCTCTCCTCTCGCATCGGCCCGAAAATCGATCCGGTTTTCGGAACGCACGATGCGCACATTCAAAGCACTAGAGCATACTTTTTGCGCCCAAATGGACGCACGTCGCGCTAGGTCGCCTTCCTTCAATCGCCCGATTTCCAGGCGATTGCAAGGTAGTGAGGCATCGCTATCGAATGAGGATGTTGCACTATCGAACGAGGATGTTGCGGAATTGCCATGGGTCGTTTTTGTCGAGGTCTTCCGGAAACAGACCAGGGCGGGTATCGAGCGGCGTCCAGTCGGTGTAGTAGCCCTTGATCGGCCCGAGATAGGGGGACTGCACTTCCAGGCAGCGCCTGTAGTCCATCTCGTCGGCCTCGACGATGCCAGCCTCGGGATTTTCCAGCGCCCAGACCATGCCCGCCAGCACCGCAGACGTGACCTGCATGCCCGTGGCGTTCTGATAAGGCGCCAGCTTGCGCGCTTCCGCCAGCGACAGTTGCGAGCCGTACCAATAGGCGTTCTTATCGTGGCCGTAGAGTAGCACGCCGAGCTCGTCGACACCGTCGACCAGTTCATTTTCGTCGAGCACGTGATGCACGGCTTGCGCCTTGCCGGCGGCGCCGAACATCTCGTGCAGCGACAGCACGGCGTCGTTGCAGGGGTGGTAGGCGTAGTGGCAGGTCGGGCGATATTGAACCTTGCCCTTCTTACCGCGCAGGGTGAAGAAGTCGGCGATCGAAATCGACTCGTTGTGCGTCACCAGGAAGCCGTATTGCGGTCCAGGCGTCGGGCACCAACTGCGCACGCGTGTGTTGGCGCCCGGCTGCTCCAGAAAGATCGCGGCCTTCGAGCCGTGCTTGTGCTTCTTGGCGTTCTTCGGCATCCACGTCTCATGCGTGCCCCAGCCGAGCTCTGCCGGTTGCAACCCTTCCGAGATGAAACCTTCGACCGACCAGGTGTTCCAGAACACATCCATCGGCTTCGGCTTCTTGGTGCGCTGGGTGTCGCGCTCGGCGATGTGGATGCCCTTGACGCCGGCCTTCTTCATCAGCCTCGCCCAGCCTTCGCGATCATGCTGCGCGGGCTCCGAGAACTCGAGGCCAAGATCGGTGGCGAGGTTGACCAGCGCCTGCTTGACGAACCACGAGACCATGCCGGGATTGGCGCCGCAGGTGGAGATTGCGGTCGCACCGCCGGGGTGCGCGTGCTTTTCTTCGATCATGGATTCACGCAGCGCGTAATTGCTGCGGCTGGCATTGTCGGCCTTGGCGTCGAAATAGAAGCCGAGCCATGGCTCGACGACGGTATCGATGTAAAGCACACCCAGCTTGCGACAGAGCCGCATCAAATCCACTGAGCCGGTGTCGACCGACAGGTTGACGCAAAAGCCCTGGCCGCCATCTTTGGTCAGCAGCGGCGTCAGCAGCTTCTTGTAGTTTTTCCTTGTCACCGCATCCTGCATGAATGTGATGCCGCGCTCGTCGAGCAGCTTGCGGTCGGTATCGCGTGGGTCGATGACCGTCATGCGCGACTTGTCGAACTTGAAATGGCGCTCGATCAGCGGCAGCGTTCCCCGTCCGATCGAGCCGAAGCCGATCATCACGACAGGGCCGGTGATCTCGCCGTAAACGGGCCAGTTTTCATTCGCCATTTATTGATTACTCCCTCAGATAGGCTGAAAAGCCGGGCAAACAGACGCAAAGCGGAGCATTTTTTTGCCCGACCGCCACGCGCTACAACCACAGATCATTGTCATAAACCAGTGAAAAGCGCCAACCGCGGCTACGCTGCGTTGGCGACGTGGTTAAGGCCGAAACCGTGGATGGGCGAAGCTCAAGATCGGCTTTTCTCGCTTCCGCAGCAACCGACGTCCGTTAGGCCGCAATGGCGGGGAGCCTATCCGGGCAACCGTGATGAGGTCGAACGGATGTTCGCGGAGTCCGGAGCTTCATCTTCGCACGCCGGACTGCATTAGGGTGGCATTTCGCCCGCTCCTGCAAACGCCCCGCCCACGGGAAGCTCAATCCCTTGGCGCTTGTCCTTCGATCAAAGTCTTGCGCCGAGCAAGCTGGTTGGCCAGGAAGTCGAGAACCGTACGAATCCGGGTCACTCGCCTGAGGTCCGGGTGGGTGAGCAGCCACAAGGCCGCCTCCATGTCCGCCAGAGGTCCACGCACCCGCCTAAGGTCGGGATCCTGATCTGCCAGGTAGCAAGGTAGCGCGGCGACCCCCATGCCAGCATGTGCGGCGGCCTGCAGGGCCAGGAGCGAATTTGCGCGGTGGACGATCCGATCCTCGGCGACGTTCTGCTTAAGCCATCTCGCCGACTGGAGATGGGCAAGGCTCTCCTCAAAACCTATCCAATCGAAGTCCGGCAGGGGTGCGTCAAGGGGGCGCCGCGCCAGATAGGCTGGCGAAGCGTATGGCGCAGTCGCCAGTTTGGCGAGTTTCCTTCCGACCAAGTTGTCGGGCGGTGCGCTAACCGGCCTGATTGCGATGTCGGCGTCTCTTTTCGACAGCGTGAAGAACGAGTTGTCGACAATGAGTTCGATCATGATCTCCGGTCGTTCCTGGGCCAATACGGTAAAGATCGGACCGAGCAGCTCGACCAAAGTGTCCGCGGTGGTCACCCTTACTGTTCCAGATGGCCGCAAATCCTGGCCAGCCAGGCGGCGCTCAAGATCGGTCAGATCGTCCAAGACGCGGGTGGCGGTAATGAGGGCGATTTCGCCGGCCAGGGTGAGCGTGTATCCATCACGAGCACGCTCGAACAGATGTGCTCCCGAACGCCCTTCCATCGCGCCCAATCGTCGAAAAGCAGTTGAGTGGTCAACGCCCAAATGGCGGGCCGCCGCACTCAGGCTGCCGGCCTCTCCGATGGCGCGTATCAGGCGCAGGTCCGACAGTTCAAAGAGTCTTTGAGTCAGCACAGCCAGACCTCCAAGTCCGGAATCCAACGGGATGCCTCATCAAGCCGATTGCCTCTGTCCGCTCGTCCTTGCGGAAACTGCAAGCTCTGCTTTCATTTTTGCCGGGTGTTTTTGCAAAACATGAAAACAAATATAGCTTGTAGCACATAACCACGGAAGGAGATCGACATGGGCGCTCCCTCGCCAGAACTCTGCAATCTGTGGCTGGCACGCGCCTTCAATGCGCACGACGTGAGTGCAGCAATAGTGATGTATCATCCTGCCGCATCAATCGTTCAGGTGGATCAGGTCCACGGTGGCACAACGATCGCGCGCGGCGCCGACGCCATTCGCGAAACCATGGCCGCCTACGTCGGCATGAACCCGCATATGGATGTCGTCACACACCACACCACGATTGCCGGCGACTTCGCGATGACGCGATCGCAATGGCTGATCAAAGGCGTGGATCAAAATGGCAAGCCGATCGAAGTGCATCATCACGGTATGGAGGTGCACCGGAAGCTGCCGGATGGCACCTGGGCCTTTTTTATCGACCATCCCTTCGGCGCAGACCCCGATTGGGCGGTCGAAGCGCCACCAAAAACGGACTAGGCTTGCCGCACTTTAAGGCCTCACGCTTGGCACGGACGCGTCCCTTCGGGATCGGGCTCCATTCGCGGCGTGCACAAATGCGGTAACTTCCGTTCGATCCGCCCATACGTTCAAAGCCGCTTGCACAGCACGGCAAAATACAGATCGTCACGCTTGGATGACCAAAAGCGAATGTCGCCAAGGATAGGCTTCAGTCTCGCCAGTGGCTGCGTAACCGCGGCGTGCGCACCACGCCAGCAACGCGCGCGCCCGTTCAGCGGATTTTTGCCCGCGGCGCGGCTGTGGACGCCCGAACCACCAGTTCCACAGGCAGAACGACTTGGCGGGGGGGTTCATTGTCAAGAACCATGCGAGCGGCGAGCCTGCCTTTTCCGATCACGTCGTGCGCAATAGTCGTCAGCGGCGGCGTGGTGCGTGCGGATTCGGCAGTGCCATCGAAGCCAATGACCGATACATGGCCCGGCACCTCTATGCCGCGCCGAACCGCCTCGTCGAGTATTGTGATCGCTTGCCAGTCCGACATGGTCAGGATTGCGGTGGCTTCCGGCACATTGTCGAATACCACTGCTCCAACAGACGGATCGCCCGGCGTCGTCTCGATGATCGGGACATCGTCGATCGACAAATTCGCCTCCGCCAAACCCTGCTTGAAACCGTCGAGCCTTTCGTCGTCGAGCGGGAAGCCGGCCAGAAGCGGGCGCTTTGCCTGTCCGGGCATGTGGACGATCGGAGGGCCCGGAGTCCTCCGTATGGATAAGATGCCAAAATGCCGGTGCCCCAGCTCAGTCAGATGCCGGACGGCAGCAACCGCGCCACTTCTGCCGTCGATCTTTATCGAATTGATGTCGGGACCTGCATCGCTTTCGAGAATGACGAAGGGCAGGCGCCGTCGTTGTGCCGATGTTATGAGACCGATATCCGCGCTGTGACCAAGGATGAAGCCGTCAACGAGGGCCTCGCGGATGCTGGCGAAGCGCGTGTTGTCGGTGCCGTTCACAAGGCTTAGCGTCGTTCCGGCCTCGTCGCAGGCAAGCGAAGCGCCCAGCACCAGCTCGCGGCCATAGGGGCTTCTCATCACCTCGGCGATGGCGTAGGCGCCAGGCGGCATGAAGCCGATGGCATTGAACTTGCCGTCCCGCAGCAAACGTCCTTTCGGGTCGGGGCCGCCAAACCCGAGCGCCCGCGCGGCCGCTTCGACGCGCTCGCGCAATTCAGGCCTGACCAGCTCCGGCCGGTTGAAGACGTTGGAAACAGTCCCCCGGGAAACTCCGGCAGCCTTGCCGACATCGGCTAGGGTTGGCATTGGCGGTTCACTCGTTTCCTTTCAGTTAGACCATAATTTGGAGCGCTCCAAGAATTTTGTTGACTCGAAAGTGGAAAAGGCAGATCGTTTTTCTTGGAGCGCTCCAAATTGGTATATATGGCATTTTTTTGCAACTGAAGCACCGGTAGATTGCAAATAGCCTTGGTCACAAAGGCCAAGCCAGTGGAGGGAGTCATGGCAGAAACCAATATTTTTCCAGCCTCGCTTATCGGTAAGACTTTCGACTGCGTTTTCGGCGCGTTCGTGCCTCGGCTGACGTTTTTCTCGCCTGAGGAATTGCATGTGCAGGCGTCGATCGGAGCTGCCGAAATTGACGAGGTGGTCAAGATCGACATGACCAGCGTACGCCCGAACCTCGTGCTCATGAGCTGGACGGAGCGAAGCGGCAACTTCATTGTGCAGTTGCAGGATCACGAGAATGGGATCGTCCATAATTATGCGCGTCTGGCCGATGGGCAGCTTTTCTGTGCCCAAGGCGCCATTCAATCCGTTCCGGCATGATGCTACCCGCGCCGCTGCCCGGCAAGGTGGACGTCGGCCTGCGGCCCGACGTGCCGTCGGTTCCCGTTGGGGGCAGTCCGGACGCCAAACTGCTGAGGTGCCGTCATCGATTTCGCCAATGAAGGAGGAAAGTGCGATGGAACTCGCCTACGACAGTCATCTGCTTGCCCGAATTCTTCTGAGCGTTGCGACGGTGGGTTACGGTGTGGTGACAATCAAAGCCGACTTGAACGCAACACACGCCACTAATCCGCTGTGGACTCCGCACGCCCGGTTTCACGTCGTCTGGCAAGTGCTGAGCTACACCGGGGTCGCGCTGATTGCGCTGGGACTTATCTGGATTGCAGGGCCACTCGAAGCCGAGCGGCTCTATCTCGCCGGCGGATTGGGCGCCGTCATGTATGGAGCGTTCTTCGTGGCCATGCTCTCACGACCGATCTATGGCGGCGTGCTCTATGACGAGAACGGCTACCTGCCATTCCGACCGCCGTTCGGACCAGCAGGCTGGCGGTGGGATGTCAATGTCACGGTCTTTACCGCAATGTCGGCGATCCTGCTGCTAGGCCTGGCCGCAATTTAGGACAGCTCCAGCGCCTTGAGCCGAGCGACCAGCCGGTGACGCTCGTCTGTCATGCCCTTCTAGTCGAGTTGGGCAAGGTCGAGCGCCAGCAGTTGCGCGGCGAAAGATGCGGCGAGCATTGTCGGCGCCGAGAAAACCGGTGAGAACGAAGACGGGCATCTCATCCATGCGCGCAAGACTCGCATAGACCCGAGAGTTCCACCGTGGCCGACTTGGTTCGGAAGCCCTGCCGTCGGGCAATCCGGCGCAGCACCCGCTCCAATGCCGGATCGTGAACTTCACTTGCTCGCCCGCAATTCGCGCAGATAGCAAAGGCGGCGCGCCCATGGGTGCATTCGCCATGGACGCAAAGCGCGAACGCGCTCAGGCTCTCGATCCGGTGGATCAGGCCCTCCTCGATGAGCCGATCCAGGGCGCGATAGATCTGTAGCGGTGAGCGGAGTCCTTCCTGGCGAAGGAGCCCAAGCAATTCGTAGGCCCCCATCGGTCTGTCGGAGCGCGTCAGCGCGTCGAGAACCAACTGCTGATTACGTCCGGGCATCCGTTGTTCCTTCGTGTTCCACGCAGTTTCGAGCACAATGGCGACCAAGTGTTATAGTATAACGTTTTTCGATTGACGAACGTGATAACATAACATAACGGATCGTCAAGAGTGGGATCGAATGGTGGCTGTGTGACCTTTCAAGACCTGACGCCGAGCTACAACGGTCACCCCGCCATGCATTACCTCGACGGGATCGTCCGGCCTGCCATGTGCGTCCGGCATGTCTCCCACAGAACCGCTTGAACAGAAGGAGATGATCGAATGTCCAGGACGCTGAAGCTTGCCGCCTTGGTGGGCGTCATAACATCGTTGCCAATCACCCCGTCGGTGGCTGCGGCCGAGAACCTCAAGGTTGTCGCGAGTTTCTCGATCATCGCCGATTTCGCCAGGAATGTCGGCGGAGACCGTGTCGACATCATCACGCTGGTCGGTCCGAATGGTGACGCCCATGTCTACGAGCCGAAGCCGGCGGACGCGGCCGCCGTTGGTTCGGCCGACGTGGTGCTGGTCAACGGCCTCCAGTTCGAGGGCTTCCTCCAGCGTCTCGTCGAGGCGAGCGCCACGAAGGCGCCGATCGTAGAATTGACTAAAGGCGGCGAGGTGTTGCGCAACACCGAGGAAGAGCATCACCGTGATCACGATAACGCCGCCAAGGGCGAGGAAGGGCACGCTGCGGAGGCGGAAGAGGGCCATGAGGAAGCGCACCACCATCACGGCGAGTCCGATCCCCATGCATGGCAATCCGTGCATAACGCTGAGGTCTATGTGAAGAACATCGCCAACGCCTTCTGTGCCGCCGATGCAGCCGGCTGTGACACCTATCGGGCCAATGCTGAATCATATGGCGAGCAGATCGAGGCGCTGGAAGAGGAGATCAAGGCTGCTGTAGCCGAAATCCCCGAGGGCAAGCGCACGATCATCACCTCCCACGACGCCTTTGGGTATTTTGAGCACGAATACGGCATAAAATTCCTCGCGCCGGAGGGCCTCTCCACCGAATCTGAAGCCTCAGCCGCCGACGTCGCGGCCCTCATCAAACAGATCAGGCAAGACAAGGCTTCGGCAATCTTCGTGGAAAACGTCACCAATCCCCGCCTGATCGAGCAGATCGCTAGCGAGACAGGCCTGAAAGTCGGCGGTGAACTCTACTCCGACGCCCTGTCGGGCGAGAACGGCCCGGCCGCGACCTATATCGAGATGATGCGGCACAACATCACGACGATCAAAGGCGCGATCCTCGCAAGCTGATCGCCACGATGGAAAGGCGGAGCAATCCGCCTTTTCGTTGACCACAATCGGTTATGTAATAACATCAAGGAGAATATCGTGAGCACAAATTGGGCGTCAGCCACGGCCATCGCGCTGCTTCTGTCTGTATCAACAAGTGCTGCCCATGCCGAGGAGGTAACCGCCTGGCACCTCTTTATCTCGGACCACGCGGATCCGAAGGTGACCGTAATCGATGCGGTCAATGGCGGAAAGCTCGACACGTTCCAGATCAAAGGGCCGGCGTCGCTCCATCGCAGCGAAAGCGGCCGGACCGTGTTCGCCGTGCAGGGCTCGGCCGGCGTCGTTACCGGGATCGCGAGCGGCATTTCCTTCGAGGATCACGGCGAACACGGCGACATCGACGTCGAAGCGCCGAAGCTTGCCGGCGTCGAGATCGCAGGCGAGAAGCCGTCGCATTTCGTCGAGCATGACGGAGATTTCGCCGTTTTTTTCGACGGCGAAGGTGTCGCCCGTATCATCTCCGAGAAGGCCGTCCTGGAAGGCAAATCGGATTTCAGGGAAGTGAAGACGGACGCGCCGCAGCACGGCGTCGCAGTCGCCTATGGCTCCCATGTCCTCCTGTCGGAGCCGAACAGGGAAAAGCCGGACGAACTCCCGGTCGGCATCAGGGTCGCTGACAAAGCTGGCGCGCAGGTCGGCGGCATCCACGCCTGCCCCGACCTTCACGGGGAGGCATCTTCCGGCAATATCCTGGCTTTCGCCTGTGCCACCGGCCTGCTTGTCGTCACCCAAGGCGACGGCACCCCGGCGATCCGCCATCTGCCCTATGCCGACAGCCTGCCGGACGGCAAAACGACAACTCTGATCGGCGGCAGAGGCCTGCAATATTTCCTCGGCAACTACGGTGCCGACAAGGTGGTGCTGATCGATCCGACACTCGAGAGCGACGCATTCCGGCTGATCGGCCTTCCAACGCGCCGCGTGCATTTCGCGGTCGATCCCGTTCGTGCGAAGTTCGCCTACGTCTTCACCGAGGACGGCCAGCTTCACCAGCTCGATGTGGTGAAGGGGGAGATCGCAAACTCGCTCAAGCTGACCGATCCCTATTCGATGGATGGCCACTGGAGCGACCCGAGGCCGCGTGTCGCGGTCGCCGGCAACAGGATCGTGGTCACGGATCCTTTGCAAGGTGTGCTGCATCTCGTTGACGCGACGTCGTTCGAGAAGACCGGTGACATTGCTGTCGAAGGCAAACCCTTCAACATCGTCTCCGTCGGCGGCTCCGGTCAGACCCACGAAGGCGAATAATCGCTCCTCCCAAGCGGCTGCCGCGCGTCCGGCCCACTCTATCCCGGCCGGACGCATTTTCCCCGACGCGCAAGGGAAGCCATGATCGAGACACAGCCATCGGCGTCGTCCGGTGCCTTATCGGTTGCGTTTCAGCCCAGCCGCGCCGGGATCAGTCCGCGCAGCGAATTGCCGACAAACAGCGCCTTGGCCGACTTCAGATCGTCCAAGGTGTAGATTGCTTCGCGGGCACGACCTTCATCCAGCAATTCGCCACGCAACACGCCAGGCAGCAGGCCGCAATCGAGCCGCGGCGTTGCCAGCACTCCGTCGCCGAAATCGGCAAAGAGATTGGTGATCGTGCCCTCACAGATTTCGCCACGCTCGTTGGCCAGCAGTACCTCGTCGGCGCGGCTAATCAGATATTCGGCTCGCGCCCGCTGATAGGTATCCCGGCGGCTCGTCTTGTGGCGCAGCAGCGTGTCGCTCGAATCGAGCCGCACCCGCGCCAGTTGCAGTCTCCACACCTTGTCGGCTGCATGCGGCTCATAAGGCAGCGCCGAGACCGTCACCTTGCCGCTGCGCGACAGGACAAGCCGTGTGCGCAAGGCTATGTCCGGCCGGTCGACGGCGTTCCTGAGCACCTCGCCGACCTTCTGCGGATCGCAGGCAAAACCCAGTTCGGCTGCCGAGCTGTAAAGGCGTGCCAAATGGCGGTCGAAACGGAGGAAGCCCTGGCCCGGCTGCCAGCGCATGGTTTCGATCAGGTCGAAATCGGCGGTGTTCCCGTCGCGTAGCGCGCTTTCAGCAGGCACTCCTGATACTCCTCCTCGGCCGTAGAATCGAAGACGACGCCGCCACCGATATTGTAGACGGCCTCGCCACTGGAAAAGAGCGATATCGTGCGGATCGCCACCGAAAAGCGCATCGTGCCGCTGGGCGCGATCCAGCCGATGGCGCCGCAATAGACGTCGCGCGGCGTGCCTTCCAGATCGTGCAGGATTTCCATGGCACGGATTTTTGGGGCGCCGGTGATCGATCCGCATGGAAACAGCGCAGCGAAGATCTGGCGGATGGTGAGGTCGGGCAAGAGCTTGGCCCGCACGCGGCTCACCATCTGGTGGACGGTCGGGTAGCTCTCAATGCGGAAAAGCTCCGGCACCTCCAGCGTGCCGACCTCGCTGATCAGCGAGATGTCGTTGCGCAACAGATCGACGATCATCCGGTTCTCAGCCTGGTTCTTCTCGTCATTGAGCAAGAACGCCTTCAGCCGCTTGTCTTCCGCCTTGGTCGCGCCGCGCGGGGCGGTGCCCTTCATCGGATGGGTCTCGATCATGCCTTCGGCATCGATCTCGAAGAACAGTTCCGGCGAACGCGACAAAACGACCGGATCGCCGAGCGCGATCAGCGCGCCGTATTTCACCGGCTGGCGGTCCGTCAGCGCATCGAAGGCAGCCAGCGGGTCGCCCGACCACTGCGCATGAACCGGAAAGGTCAGATTGCCCTGATAGCAATCACCCTTGCGAATGTGATTGTGTAGCCGCGCAAAGCGTTTTGCGTAATCTTCTGAAGACCAGGCAGCCCTTGCGTCGAAGATCGGACCGTTGGTCGCCGGCGCGTGGCTGCGCACGACCGTCTGTTCGACAGGCGCGTCGAAGATCCCCAGGCAGACAAGCGGGGCGCGGCGTCCACCAGGCAGCAGTGGAACGAGCTTCGGCTCTAGCAGGTAGCCGGCCTCGTAGGAGAAATATCCGGCCAGCCATTTGCCGGCGTCATGCGCGGCCTGCGCAATTTCCAGCGCCGGCAGGAAATCCTCCGCCTCATGCGCCACGATGATGCCGGACGGACGGTCGAAAACGAGCTGATGCGCGCGCTCGTCATTCCGGAAAATTGCAGAGGGCAGGGACATGGGGCTCGGATGCTGCGATCGATAACGCAAGCTATCGCTCTATATGGGGGCTCGATCGCGCGCAATCGAGAGAGCGGCGTCTCAAGACGCAAAGGCAGCCTTGGCGCAAAAGCAAATCGGCGGCACCTCGAGGCGCCGCCAGTCTGTGCTCGATGCCGGCAGGCAATTCAGGTGTTGCTCGCAGTCCCCGCGGTCGGGAAGCGGCGGGCAAATTCCTTCTCATCGCCGGCGGCAAGCAGTTTCGCCTGCTCGATCCAGCGCTCACGCTCGATGCGGCCGTCGAACTGGAGAACGTCTTCGATCCGCTTGATATCCGCCGCCGTCCAGGCGGCGATCTGAGCGTAGGTCCTGACCCCAAGGCCGTGCAGCTTCCGCTCGTTGACCGGGCCGATGCCGATCAAGCGACGCAGACTGTCGGGCTTGCCCGCTGGCGCTGTTGCCTTGCCTGCGGTGACTTTCTTTGCCGCCGGCGCAGCCTTGTTGGCTGTGGCGCTCGTTTTCGACGCGGCCGCTTTCGACGCACTTGCCGCTGGCGCGGCTGCCGCCTTGGCGGCCGCCGGTTTCTTGGACGCGGTCTTTGCCGGCGTCGATTTGGCCGGCGCGGTCTTTGCCGGCGCGGACGTCGACATCAATGCCGACGGTGCCGGGATTGCTGCCTTTGTCGCGCCGGTCTTGGCGCCTTGCGCCTCGGCCAACTGGCGCTCCAGGTCGGCGCGGGCGCCACGGCATACATCCAGCTCACCGGTCAGGCGGTCGGCATCGGCGCGCAGCCTGTCGCGCTCGCTGCGCGTGCGGTCCATGTCACCGCGCAGGCTGTCGAGCTCGCCACGCAGGCGTCCCCAGATGAACCAGCCAACCAACACACCTACCAAGAACGCCAGGAGCATGTAGAAAAAAGTGCCCATTGTCTCTCTCTCCAGTCCGATCCGTCTGCCGTGGCCTGGAGTGGTGACCTTGGCACAAGGACCATTCGATGGTGGCTCCGCTGTTCGCGGAACAGCCGGCTTAAATCGAGCTGTCGGCGACCGGCTTTTCCTGCCATGGCCAACGGCCGCTGTCGCATTCGCCGAAGCGCCATGACCGGCCGGAGATTTTTTCCTGGCCTGAGCCCCGCGCCCGACTGAGCTTGAGGCGGGACGCTATCATACAGCTTCCGGAAAGCTAACGGAAAATTTCACGGAGAGTTATTTAAGAACATATATTTAGGGCAAGAATAGAACGGCCCGAATATGCATTGCGGCTAAACTGTTCTGTCGGCCCCGGATGTTCAACGCTGTGTGTCAATTGTCCAAAGCTTCGAGCTCGTCGATCAGGCCGCCGATCACGCCAAGTCCGATCTGCCAGAAGGCAGGGTCGGTGGCGTCAAGGCCGAAGGGCGCAAGGAGCTCGGAATGATGCTTGGTGCCGCCGGCGCGCAGCATGGTAAAATATTTCTCCTGAAAGCCACGCTCTGCATTCTGGTAGACCGCATAGAGCGAATTCACCAGACAGTCGCCGAAAGCATAGGCGTAGACGTAGAAGGGCGAATGGATGAAGTGCGGGATGTAGGTCCAGAACACCTCATAGCCGTCGCGCAGCTTGATCGCCGGCCCGAGGCTTTCCGCCTGCATTTCCAACCAGAACTGGCCGAGCCTGTCGGATGTCAATTCGCCGTTCTTGCGTTCGGCATGCACCTTGCGCTCGAATTCGTAGAAGGCGATCTGGCGCACGACCGTGTTGATCATGTCCTCGACCTTCTGCGCGAGCATGGCCTTGCGCTCGCGCTTGTCCGTGGTCTGGTCGAGCAGCAAGCGGAAGGTCAGCATCTCGCCGAAGACGGATGCCGTCTCGGCCAGCGTCAGCGGCGTCGAAGCCATCAGCGCGCCCTGGCCTGCGGCCAGCACCTGGTGCACGCCATGGCCAAGCTCATGCGCCAGCGTCATCACGTCGCGCGGCTTGCCCATGTAGTTGAGCAGAACATAGGGATGCGCCGACGGCACGGTCGGATGCGCGAAGGCGCCCGGCGACTTGCCCGGCCTGACCGGCGCGTCGATCCAGTTGCGGTCGAAGAAAACCCGGGCGATCTCCGCCATGTCAGGTGAAAAGCGCTGATAGGCGGAAAGCACCGTGTTCTTGGCCTCGTCCCAACCGATGATCGCCTGCGGGGTCTCTGGCAATGGCGCATTGCGGTCCCAGTGGTTCATCACGTCCATGCCAAGCCAACGCGCCTTCATCGCGTAGTAGCGGTGCGACAGGCGAGGATAGGCATCGCGAACGGCTGAGGCGAGCGCATCCACCACGCTGCGCTCGACGCGGTTGGCGAGATGGCGCGAATCGGCGATGTCCTCAAAGCCACGCCAGCGGTCGGAAATCTCCTTGTCCTTGGCCAGCGTGTTGGTGACCAGCGTGAACGTGCGCAAATTCTTGCGGAAGGTTGCGGCCAGCGCTTCAGAGGCCCGGCGGCGCACCTCGCCATCGGCATGCTGGAGGCGGTTCAGCGCCGGCTCCAGGGTGAGCTCCTCGCCATCGATGTCGAAGCGCAGATCGGTCATGGTCTCGTCGAACAGGCGGTTCCAGGCGCCGCGTCCGGTAATTGACTTCTCGTGGAAAAGCTGCTCGACCCGATCCTCGAGCTGGTAGGGTTTGTCCATGCGCAGGTCGAGCACCCACGGCCGGTAGTGAGCGAAGGCGGGATCGGCAGCAAGCGCCGTCTCGATCGCGGCATCGTCGATGAGGTTCAGCTCGAGCGCGAAAAACAGGAGATGCGCGCTAGCGTCGGTCATCTTCTCCTGAATGTCGCCATAGAGCTTGGCGCGCTGCGGATCCGCGGTGTTGCCGGCATAGACCAGCCCGGCATAGGAGACGATCCGGCCGATCAGTTCCTCCAGCGCCTCATAGGCGGCAAGCGCCTCGCCCAGCCTGCCACCGTCGCCGCGTTCCGCCTCTGCGGCGAGCGTGCCCTTCCAGCGGCTCTCGAAGTTGATGGCATCGGCTGCCGCCTTGGCGATGTCGCGCTTCAGCTCGGGGGCTTCCATACGCGAATAGAGATCGCCGAGATTCCATTCCGGCAGATCGCCAAGCTCCGCCGGACCCTGACCGGACGACGACGCCGCCGCAAGCTGCCGACCAAAAACCATGCGCATTGCCGATACTTTCCAGATTGCAAGACTCAAGCGGCCAGACTCGAAGATTCAAAAGGGGAATGAGAAGCCGGTCAAATCCTAAGGAATTCGTTCACCGGGTTTTTTGAAACCTTGTTTAGAACCCTGTGCCAAGATGATCCATAGGGCGGATTGCCCCTCGGGTGGGCATATTGGGCGAGCATCGTTGAACCAGTCATGACAGGTTCCATACTCATAGTCGATGACGATCCCGTGCAGCGCAGGCTGCTCGAGGCGGCCGTGACGAAATTCGGCCACAGCGCGATCGTCACGGATGGCGGCGAGGCGGGTCTCGATGCGCTCGACGGGCCCAATGCGCGCGACGTGTCGGTGGTCATCCTCGACCTCGTCATGCCTGGCCTCGACGGCATCGGCGTGCTGAAGGCGATGCGCGAGCGCGGCATCCACGTTCCAGTCATCGTGCAGACCGCCCAGGGTGGCATCGAGACCGTCGTTTCGGCCATGCGTCACGGCGCTTTCGATTTCGTCGTCAAGCCGGCCTCTCCCGACAGGTTGCAGGCATCGATCGGCAATGCGCTCAAGGTCGAGGCGGTCGAGGGCGAAGTGAAGCGCACGTCGCGGCGGCGTGGCGGTCATCTGACCTTCAAGGACATGATCACGCACAGCCCGGCGATGGACCGGGTGATCCGTCTCGGCCAGAAGGCGGCCGCGTCCAACATCCCGATCCTTATCGAGGGCGAATCCGGCGTCGGCAAGGAGTTGGTGGCGCGCGCCATCCAGGGCAGCGGCGACCGCCGCTCAAAACCCTTCGTTACCGTCAATTGCGGCGCCATCCCAGACAATCTGGTCGAATCGATCCTGTTCGGCCACGAGAAAGGCTCTTTCACCGGCGCCACCGAAAAACACACCGGCAAGTTCGTCGAGGCGCATTCGGGCACGCTCTTCCTCGACGAGATCGGCGACCTGCCGCTCGACGTGCAGGTCAAGCTGTTGCGCGCCGTGCAGGACGGTGAGGTCGATCCGGTCGGCGGGCGTTCGACCGTCAGGGTCGACATCAGGCTGATCTCGGCGACACACCGCAATCTTCTGCAGCAGGTCAAGGACGGCAAGTTCCGCGAGGATCTGTTCTATCGGCTGAACGTCTATCCGATCTTCGTGCCACCGCTGCGCGATCGCCGCGACGACATCCCGTATTTGGTCGAGCACTTCCTGGAGAAGGTTGCGCCCACCGATCCACGTCGCCGTCTGCACGGCATTTCGGCCGCGGCGCTCGCCATGCTGCAGGCCTATGACTGGCCGGGAAACATCCGGCAGTTGGAAAACGCCGTCTTCCGGGCCTCGGTGCTTTGTGAAGGCGACGTGCTGACCGAGGAGGAGTTTCCGCAGATCCGGGCGCAGGTCGTGGGCACCGTCAACCTCGATGCGCATGACGCGTTGCCTCCCGCATCGCCTTTGATCATCGGGCCGCTTGGCGAGGACGCGCCGGCCAATAACGGCATCGCTGCGACCGAGCTCGATCCGCCGGCCAGTCCGCAGCCCCGCTTCGGCACGCTGCGGGCGCTCGACGAACGCGGCAATGTACGCGCGCTGGCCGATGTCGAACTCGAAATGATCAAGCTCGCCATCGACCATTACAGCGGCCAGATGAGCGAAGTTGCCCGCCGCCTCGGCATCGGCCGCTCGACGCTTTACAGGAAGCTCAAGGAATACGGCATCGATCCGGAAACAGGCCGTGTCGACCGGCTTGCTTCCTGACCAAGCAAGTTCGAACCAGCTTGCCAGCCCGTCATCAGGACGTTTGACCTCATCAATGAGGGCGTGACGCGCGTCAGACGACACGATTGCGGCAGTGTTCACGCATTAAGGCGGCCGGTAACAGATCGTGTTCATGGCAAAGCCCGAAACATGATCTAAACCAGCAGTTTACCAAGAAACCCTGCGCAATATTTTTGACGGGATATCGCCACGGTGTTACCGCATTTCGGCTTCAATAAGCGATGATTAACCATTAGGATCGATATTCGGATGCGAACATCACCGCATCCGTTGGTCAAATCCGGGGACAAACGGCAGCCTGCAAGGCCTTTTGATTTGAACAAAGTCGAACGACACACAAACGGGCGGCACTATCACATGAGCGTCTGGCCGAGATGGCTGGCAGCGGTGATTATCGCCTTTGGCTTCCTTGCAGCGGCTGCGACCGGCGCCAGCGCCCAGACACGTTCGCTGAAACTCTATAACCTCCACACCAAAGAGAAGGCGGAGATCGTCTTCAAGCGCGGCGGCCGCTACGATCAGGCGGGTCTGAAAAAGATCAACGTCATCCTGCGCGACTGGCGCCGCAACGAGCCGACCAAGATGGATCCGCGCCTGCTGGACCTGGTCTGGGAGGCTTACCGGCAGAGCGGCGCCCGCGACTATATCCAGGTCGTGTGCGGTTATCGCTCGTCGTCCACGAACTCGATGCTGCGCAGCCGCAGCAGGGGCGTTGCCAAGAAAAGCCAGCATATGCTCGGCAAGGCGATGGACTTCTACATTCCCGGCGTGCCGCTGAAGAAACTGCGCGACATCGGTCTGCGGATGCAGGGCGGCGGCGTCGGCTACTATCCGTCGTCCGGCTCGCCATTTGTCCACATGGATGTCGGCAATGTGCGCCACTGGCCGGGCATCAGTCGCCAGGAACTGGCGCGCGTGTTCCCCAATGGCAAGACGCTGCACGTGCCGAGCGACGGCAAGCCGCTGCCCGGCTATTCACAGGCGCTCGCCTCCTACAAGTCGCGCAAGGGCGCCGGCAGCCCCGCCATTGAACTGGCCAGCGCAGGTGGCGGTTCCAAAAGATCCGGGGGTCTGCTGGCGGCTTTCTTCGGCGGCGGTGAAGACGAGGCGGATGACAGCGCCGATGTGGCAGCCGCGCCGGCGCCGAAGCCAAAGACCGTGAAACTGGCGAACGCGAAGCCGGCGCCGGTCGCCAAGGACAGCAAGCTTCCGGGCATTGCCATCGTATCGCCTGAGGATGCGAAGCGCGCCGAAATCCCGCAAATCGCCGATGCGCCTGCTCCGGAACCGGAGGAGGACACGCCGGAAACGATCATCGCAGCGCTGCCGGCGCGCAGCATTCCGCTGCCTGATTTCGCCCCGCGTCCGAAGACAGATGTCGGCGCCCAGCCCGAAAACGTTCCGTTCGGCGTGGCGGATGCCACCGCTACCTCCGAACAGGCGGTGGCGACCGCGCAAGCGCCGGCAAGCGCTCCCTTTGGCATGGCCGACCCGTCTGCTGTCGCCGATCCGGCGCAGGTTGCGGCCAACAACATTCCGTTGCCGACCTGGCGTCCCGATCACTCGCTGCCGACCGACCTTGCAGCGGCCGACCTTGCGCCGCAGGACAAGGATGTGCTTTTGGCGTTGGCGGACACGGCCGGGCACGGCAAGACCGCTACCGATGCGTTCTCGGTGCTGCCGTCGGCGCGGCCCGACTTGGCTCAACCTGACTTGGCCCAGCCCGATTTGGTACAGCCCGACCAGGTCCAACCCGACGCGGTCAAGGCCGTCCTCGAGCGGGTCAGTGCAACCGACGAATACCAGGTCGCTTCGCTCTCCCAGCCGAGCTCGGTCTTCAGCGACGCGGCGAACGTCAATGCTGCATCGCCGCGCGAGGCTGTCGTTGCCCGCTCGGCCGGCTCCGATCCGGCTGCGGCGATCGGTGCGGGTGTGAAAACCACCCGCAAGGCAGCCAGGGCAACCGCCCGGGACCTGAAGCCTGGTCCCAAATCCGTGGTGGTCGCCGCCGAGCCGAAGGCTGCGCGTTGGGCGTTGAACAGCGGCGAGAATGTTGCCACTGTCTCCAGCGCAACGACGGCGCCGCGCTATGCCTACAATATCGTGCACACGCCGCCGAGCGAGGTCTACACCGCGGGCTTCCAGCCGAACGATCAGATGGCCGACGCCAACCGGTTCACCGGCAATGCCGTCAAGTTCCTGTCGGTCGCCCGCTTTCAGACCAAATAGCGGATCGACCAAGTATTACAAAAGCCGCGCCGGGCAATCCGCGCGGCATTTTGCTGTCCGCAAAACAGGAATGCCGCCGGCAATGCAGCCAATCCACTTGGGTTGAAAGTGTCTCTACCGCCCGAGCTTGCTCGCGGCTCGCGCCAGGGCTTCGATTTCATCCCACTTGCCGGCCTTGACCAAATCGTCCGGCGCCACCCAGGAGCCGCCGACGCAGATGACGTTGGGCAGGCTCAGATAGTCGGCGGCGTTCTTGCCGGTGATGCCGCCGGTCGGGCAGAATTTGACATCGGCGAGCGGCGAGGCGAATGCCTTGAGCGAGGCGATGCCGCCCGACTGTTCCGCCGGGAAGAACTTCAGGAAACGCAAGCCCGCCTCGCGGGCGGCCATGATCTCGCCGGGCGTGATGGCGCCGGGCAGCAATGGCACGTCGCTGCCCTTCGCCGCCGCCAGAAGCTCGCGGGTGATGCCGGGGCTGACGATGAACTTCGAGCCGGCTGCCGCCGCCTCGCCGAACTGGCGGGCGTCCAGAATGGTGCCGGCGCCGACGATGGCGTCCTCGACTTCGCCTGCCACGAGCCGGATCGCCTCCAGCGCGTCAGCGGTTCGCAGCGTGATCTCGATCGCCGGCAGGCCGCCGCGCGCCAGGGCGCGCGCCAGCGGCACGGCGTCGGTGACATTGGCGATCTTCAGCACCGGGATGACTGGCTGGCCGTTGAGGAGCGACAGGAGCTTTTCGGTTTTGCTGGGCATTTGTCGTCTCTCCGGTATTGATCCGTTCAACCGGTTAGCAGAAGGCCGTTTTTCTGTCCACGAAACGAAGCGTGTCGCGATGTCACGCACTGCCGGCAATGCCGTCAGCCCGACTGTCAAAGCCACCAAGGAGAGGCTGATCCACGCGTCAGCCTTGAATCGGCTTTCATGAGCGTTTAGTGGCTTCGGCGATGACACTGCCCAATCAACCTTTCCGCGTTGCCGCGCTCTACAGGTTTGCCCGGCTCGACGATTTTGAGGCGTTGCGTGCGCCGCTCGCCGTCTTCTGCTGCGGACGCGGTATCAAAGGCACGCTGCTTCTGGCGCATGAGGGCATCAACGGCACGGTCGCCGGCAGCGAAGATGATATCGCCGCGCTCATCGATCATCTCGAATCCATCGAATGTCTCGCCGGTCTCGAGGTCAAGTACAGCAGCGCCGCGCAGATGCCGTTCCACCGCATGAAGGTGCGGCTGAAGCGTGAGATCGTCACCATGGGCGTTAGGGATATCGATCCGGCAGCAAGCGCCGGCACTTACGTCGCGCCGGCCGACTGGAACGCGCTGATCTCGCATGCGGACACGATCGTCATCGACACGCGCAACGCCTATGAGGTGTCGATCGGCACCTTCAAGGGCGCGGTCGATCCCGCCACGACGAGCTTTCGCGAATTCCCGGCCTGGGTCGATCAGCATCGGGCCGAGCTCGTCGGCCGCAAGGTGGCGATGTTCTGCACTGGTGGCATACGCTGCGAGAAGGCGACAGCCTATGTGAAGTCGCTCGGCTTCGAGGATGTGTTCCATCTCAAGGGCGGCATCCTGAAATATCTCGAAGAGGTGCCCGCCGAACAGAGCCTCTGGCAGGGCGAGTGCTTCGTCTTCGACGAGCGCGTCTCGGTGTCGCACGGCCTGGTCGAGGGTGAGGCCGAACTGTGCCGCGCCTGCCGGCATCCGTTGACCGGGCAGGAGCGGCTGTCGCCGAAATACGCCGCCGGCACCTCATGCCCGCATTGCTTCGATGCCCGTTCCGAGGAGGATCGCGCGCGCTATGCCGAGCGCCAGCGCCAGGTCGAGCTTGCGCAAGCGCAAGGCAGGGACCCGCACATCGGCGGTTAGAGCGACGTGCGTCCATCAAGCGCTCACCCGTCATTGTAATGTCAATATGCGGGGCCTACCTCTTCAACGTCCGAAAACCTGCCCGTGCACGTTCGGCCGGGCCAATTCTGGAGGCATTGATGTTCGATCCCAAGAAGCTCCTCGACGATCTGCTCGGCTCGCAAATTCCCGGAACGGGGTCGACCGTCCGCGAAAAAGGGGGGCAGGCTGTGCAGATGGCCAAGGACAATCCGCTGGCGGCCGGCGCGCTGGCCGCGGTGCTGCTCGGAACCGGCGCTGGCCGTCAGATCACCGGCACTGCGGTGAAGCTCGGTGGCCTGGCCGCGATCGGCGGCCTCGCCTACAAGGCCTACCAGAACTACAAGAGCGGCAGCGCGCCGGCTGAGACGCAGGTTGCCGGTGAGCCAGAATTGCTGCCGCCGCCCGCTGACACCGCCTTCCATCCCTCGCAGGCGCCGCAAGGCGAGGACGAATTCACGCTGACGCTGGTGCGGGCGATGATTTCGGCGGCGAAGGCCGACGGCCATATAGACGACGGCGAGCGGCAGAAGATCGCCGGCAAGCTCAGCCTCGCGGGCATCGGCTCCGACGCTGAGAAATTCCTGATGTCGGAGCTGGAAACGCCGTTCGATCTGGATACGCTGGTCGCTGGCGCCCAAACCGACGCGCAGAAGCTCGAACTCTACACCGCCTCGCGGCTCACCATCGATCCGGATACGCGTGCCGAACGCGGGTATCTCGATCTGCTCGCCGGCCGCCTCGGCCTGCCGGACGCGCTGGTCGACCATGTCGAGGCGACGGTGTCGGCGGCAAAGGTGCCAGCGGAGGGCGCCAGCGAGGCGGCAAAGGCGGCTAGCAAGACCGCTCCCAATTCGCGCTGGTAGGCTGCAACCGTAGGGAGCTGACTGGCCAGATTTCGCGCTAACGTCTCGTTAACCCGGCGAGCGCATGATTTTAGGCAGTCGGATCGGCTTCCTCCTCCCAAGCCCGGTTCAGATCAGGGCGGCCGCCAATGGCCGCCCTTTTTGTCGGCTCAGCTAGCGCATAACCCGAAATCGGAATCGATTTTTGGACGCGATCATGCGCAAAATCAAATTGCTCAAAATCAAGGTGCTATAGCGCCCTTTGCGGGCACCCGGCGCTGTAGGAGAACAGTTATGACAGACTACAAAACCGCCATCGTCACCGGCGCCGGCACGGGCATCGGCAAAAGCGTTGCCACGGCGCTGCTCAAGGCCGGCTGGAACACGGTGTTCTGCGGACGCCGCAAACCGGTGCTGAAAGAGGCGATCACCGAGGCCGGATCGACACAAGCCAAGGCGCTGGCGGTTGCCTGCGACATCAGCAAGGCCGATCAGGTTGACGAGATGTTCGAGACGGTGGCGGCGGCTTTCGGTCGTGTCGACCTGCTCTTCAACAATGCCGGCACGAGCTACAAGTCGACGTTGATCGACGAGATCCCCGTCGAGGTGTGGAACGACATCGTCGGGGTCAATCTCACCGGCTCGTTCCTGTGCGCCCGCGCCGCCTTTGGCGCCATGCGCAGGCAGCGGCCGATGGGTGGCCGCATCATCAACAACGGCTCGGTCTCGGCCTACGCGCCGCGGCCGGGCTCGGTGCCTTATACCGCGACCAAGCACGCCATTACCGGGCTGACCAAGACGCTGGCGCTGGACGGCCGGCCTTATGACATCGCCTGCGGCCAGATCGACATCGGCAACGCCTTGACCGACATGGCGCAGGCGATGACGGTCGGGGTGCCGCAAGCCAATGGCTCCATCGCCGCCGAAGCGGTGATGGACGTCGAGCGCGTCGCCGATGCCGTCGTTCATATGGCCAGCCTGCCGCTCGACGCAAATGTGCTGTTCATGACCGTGATGGCGACGAAAATGCCGTACGTCGGGCGAGGGTGAGCAGCCGCTCTAGGGCTGCGTGACCGGAAGCGGCACGCCGGGAAGATATAGCGAGATTGGGCGGATTTCGTAGACGGCGGTCGGATTGACGCGGCGAAGATCGCGGGCAATCGCGATCGCGGCATCACGCGTGGCGCAGTCGACGACGTAGAGTCCCAACAATTGCTCCTTGGTCTCGGCGAAGGGTCCGTCAATGACCATTCCGGCGCCCGGCCCGCGCAAGGTACACGCGTCTTGTGTCGCCCCGAGCCGCGCCGCCGGGCCAAGGCTACCTTCCCGGTATAGCCGCTCGTTGATCTGGAGCAGGTCGGTCATCAACGCCGCATCCTCCTGCGGCGTCAGCGCCGTGATCGCTTCTTCCACGTGATAGGCGAGGATGGCATAAAACATCTGACGTCACCTTTCTTCGGTCGTGAATTCTATCGCCGAACGCGCAAAGAGCGCTGTGGCACTTTGATTTGCGCATGATCCCCAGGGGAAAATCGATTCCGATTTTCCCCTGGGGATGCGCTTGTCCTCATTTGCCCAGAAACGTCTCGATCCGCTCCAGCGCGCGCAGGATGTTCTCTTCGGAGTTGGCGTAGGACAGCCTGATATAGCCCTCGCCGAGAATGCCGAAATCAGGTCCGCCGATCAGCGCCACGCCGGCATCCTCGAGCAGGGCGGACGCCAGCTTCTTGGCCTTCCAGCCGGTCTTCGAAACGTTGGGGAAGGCATAGAACGCGCCCTTCGGCGTGATGCAGGAAACGCCAGGCAAGGCGTTCAGTCCCTCGACCACGACCTTCCTGCGGCGGTCGAAGGCGCGCATCATCTTGTCGACGTCGTCCTGCGGGCCGTCGATGGCGGCGATGCCGGCATACTGGCTCGGCGCGTTGACGCAGGACCAGCAATTGACCGCCAGCTTGCGCACCTTGTCGTGGAGGTGGGCGCCCTTGTCGCCGTTCGGCCAGATCGACCAGCCCATGCGCCAGCCGGTCATCGCCCAGGTCTTGGACCAGCCGTTGAGCACGATCAGCCGGTCGCGGATTTCGGGAAAGTTGAGCAGCGAGCAGTGCATCTCGCCGTCATAGGTCATCACGTCGTAGATCTCGTCAGAGAGGATGGCGACATCAGGGTGCGCTTCCAGCCCCTTGACCAGCTTCTCGATCTCGGCGCGGGGGGTGACCCCGCCGGTCGGGTTGGCCGGCGAGTTGAGGATCAGCAGCCTGGTCTTCGGCGTGATCAGTGCCAGCGTCTCCTGCGCCGAGAAGGCAAAGCCGTTCTCCTCGCGCATTGGCACCGGTACCGGGGCGGCGCCGGTGAACTCGATCATCGAGCGATAGATGGGAAAGCCGGGATCGGGATAGAGAATTTCAGCGCCCGGTTCGCCGAACATCAGGATCGCTGCGAACATGGTCGGCTTGCCACCGGGCAGGATCATCACCGACTCAGGCGACACCTCGACCCCGGTGGTGGTCAGCGTGCGGCGCACCACCGCTTCGCGTGTCGCCAGCAGGCCGTTGGCCGGCGTATAGCCGTGATGGCCGTCGCGCAGCGCCTTGATCGCAGCCTCGACGATGTGCTGCGGCGTCTTGAAGTCGGGCTGGCCGATGCCGAGATTGACGATGTCGCGGCCCTGATGGGCAAGCGCGGTGGCACGCGCCAGCACCGCGAAGGCATTTTCCTCGCCGAGGCGGTCGAAGGCCGAAATCGTGTGGAGCATTTTTCCCGTCCGTGTGGTTCTTTCGCCGAGCGACCGTTTTTGTGAGCGTCCGCTCACAAAAGTCAAACGGATTGGAGTTTTTGGTGTCGGAAAATCTCGAGAATTGGCAACCGCGCCCGCGGCCCGAACGCAAAGTGCTGGAGGGGCGCTATGTCAGGCTGGAACCGCTCAACGCTGAAAAGCACGGCGGCGGCTTGTTTGAAGCATCCTCGGTGCCCGACGTGGATGGCCGCTTCGCCTGGCTGCCTGACTATCCACCGCAGACCCGTGCCGCCTTCCAGCCTTGGCTGGACAAGGCCGAAGCCAGCGAAGATCCGCTGTTCTTCACCGTCATCGACAAGGCCAGCGGAAAAATTGCCGGGCGCCAGACGCTGATGCGCATCGATCCGGCCTATGGCGTGATCGAGATCGGCAACATCTATTGGGGTCCGCTGATCTCGCGCAAGCCGGCGGCGACGGAAGCGCAGTTCCTGTTCATGAAATACATCTTCGACGAGCTTGGCTATCGCCGCTACGAATGGAAATGCAACAACCGTAACGAGCCGTCGAAGCGCGCGGCGGAACGTTTCGGCTTCAAGTTCGAGGGCATTTTTCGCCAGCATCTTGTGGTCAAGGGCGAAAACCGCGATACCGCGTGGTACTCGATCATCGACAAAGAGTGGCCGGCATTGCGCAGAGCCTATGAGGCATGGCTCGATCCGGCCAATTTCGAGGGCGACGGCCGGCAGAAGCGACGGCTCGAGGATTTCCGTGCCGAGTTCGGTGCGTAGCGGGAGTTCGTGAATGGCGCATACCCATGATCACGGTTCGCAGGGGCATGATCACAGCCACGGCGCCGGTCATGTGCACGGCTCTACCGACAAGAAACGGGTGCTGATCGCGGCCTGCCTGACTGCCGGCTTCATGGTCGTGGAAGCGCTTGGCGGTCTCTTCACGGGATCGCTGGCGCTGCTGGCGGATGCCGGCCACATGCTCGCCGACTGTATCGCGCTCGGCCTTGCCTGGTATGCTTTTCATCTGGCCGGCCGCCCGGCCACCGTTCGCCTCACCTACGGTTTTGGCCGGGTCAAGACGCTGGTCGCCTATACCAACGGCATCGCGATCTTCGCCATTGCATTGTGGATCATCTATGAGGCTTGGGAACGCCTGCTGACGCCTGCGCCCGTGCTCGGCGGGCCGATGCTGGTCGTTGCGATCGCCGGTCTGCTGGTTAATATCGGCTCCTTCTTCGTGCTGCATGGCGGCGACCGCGACAGCCTGAACATGCGCGGCGCTATCCTGCACGTGCTCGGCGATCTGCTCGGCTCAGCGGCGGCGATCATAGCTGCCCTGATCATCCTGGCGACGGGCTGGACGCCTATCGATCCAATCCTGTCAGTCCTTGTCTCGCTGCTGATCCTGTCCACGGCCTGGTCGCTGATGCGCGAAGCAGCCCATGTCCTGCTCGAAGGCGTGCCGGCGAGCCTCGATCGCGACCTGATCGCCAGGGACATAGAGGGGACAATCAAGGGCGTTCGCGAAGTGCATCACATGCATGTCTGGTCGCTTGACGGGTCAAGCAACATGGCGACCTTGCATGCCTGCCTCAACGATGGCGTCGATGCCCACAAAGCGGTCAGCGCCATCAAGAAGCGGCTTGCCGCCGAGCATGGAATTGCCCACGCCACCGTAGAACCGGAATTCGGCCAATGCGCCGACAGCCATGATGAGCACCACGGCGAGCACGACCATGCGCACAATGTGGCTCCGCATCATGGCCACTATCACTGACACCGGGAGTTCCATGGCATTGGTAACCAAATTGATGAATTTCCGCAGCGTCGGGACCACTTGATGGACCGCGACACGCGCAATGCGGCAATAGGCGCCCTCTGGGTGCTGATCCTGTTCGGCATCGCCGCCTACTATTTGCCAACCGTGATGCTGGCGGTCGGCCGCGTCTCGACCATTCTTGCCGCTGCTATTGCCGCTGTCTTCATGGTGGCCATCTTCGTCGTGTTTTGGCTGCGCGGTCGCAGCCAGCGCAAAAGAGGAAAATGATATGCGTATCCTGATAACCGGTGCGGCAGGCATGGTCGGCCGCAAGCTCATCGCCCGGCTGGCGAAAGACGGAACGCTCAGCGGCCGGAAGATCGCCGCGCTCGACCTTCACGATATCGTGCCGCCGCGGGCGCCGGTCCTGGAAGGCGTCGATGTTGTCATCCACACCGGCGATCTTGCTGCGCCGAGCGCGACGGAAAGGCTGGTCGCGTCGCGCCCCGACGTGATTTTCCACTTGGCAGGTGTGGTATCGGGCGAGGCGGAAGCCAATTTCGATCTCGGCTACCGCGTCAATCTCGACGGCACCAGGGCGCTGTTCGATGCCATAAGGCTGACCGGGTTTGCGCCGCGCGTCGTCTTCACCTCGTCGATCGCCGTGTTCGGCGCGCCGTTCCCGGATGTCATCCCCGACGAGTTCCACCCGACGCCATTGACCTCCTACGGCACGCAGAAGCTGATGGGCGAAGCCCTCTTGGCCGATTACACACGGCGCGGTTTCTTCGACGGCATCGGCATCAGATTGCCGACCATCTGCGTCAGGCCCGGGAAGCCAAACAAGGCGGCCTCAGGCTTTTTCTCCGGCATCATCCGCGAGCCGTTAAGCGGCCAGGAAGCGATATTGCCGGTGCCGCGCTCTGTCGTGCACACCCACGCCAGCCCGCGCTCGGCGGTGAATTTTTTGATCCACGCGGCAGGGATCGACGGCAGCGCCGTCGGGCCGCGCCGCAATCTGACGATGCCCGGCGTCGCCGTCACGGTCGGCGAGCAGATCGAGGCGTTGGAGCGCATTGCCGGCGCCAAGGCGGTGAACCTGATCCGCGAGGAGCCCGACGACACGATCTGGGCGATCGTGAAGGGCTGGCCGACACGGTTCGAGGCGCGGCGATCAAGGGAGCTTGGCTTTGCCGCCGAAACCAGCTTCGACGACATCATCCGCGCCCATATCGAGGACGAGCTGGACGGGAAGATCTAACTTACGTTGATATTCAGGTCATGGTGGGCTGCCGCCTTCGGTACTACGCCATTGTCGACCTCGGCACTGCCCCTCACCTGCCTGCCGGCATCCTCTCCCCGTAAACGGGGCGAGGGGTCCTCTCATCGACGGCTTCGCCAATCGCCAGCGCTGCCAGAAGCAGCGCGGCCAGCTCCTTCTCCCCGTCACTATGCGGGGAGAAGTGCCCGGCAGGGCGATGAGGGGCGGCGCTGAGATCGACAATTCGTAGTCAGTACTGGAGGGCTGCGCGTCCGATCAAGGCGTCATCCGCCAGCCGCCAGGCTCGCCAAAAGCAGCAGCAACCCGAACAGGAAGACGAAAGCGGCGCCGCCGATCTCGACGATCGAGTGGATGCGGTTGCCCATGCGGCCGTCGCCGGCGAAATAGACCGCCCAGTTCTTGGCCGTCACCGCCAGCGTCGCCAACACCGAGACCGTGATCGCCGTGCCGAGCGCCATGGCCAGCACCGACAGAATGCCGCCGAGCCACAGCCCGTTGAGCATGGCAAAGCTCAGCACGATCAGCGCGCCAGAGCAGGGCCGGATACCGACCGCAGCCACCGCCGTCCAGGCGGTGCGCCAGTCGAAGCGGTCGCCGGAAAGCAGCGTCGGGTCGGGCGCGTGCGAATGTCCGCACGTCTCGCAGACTTCGCCCGCCGCATGGTGATGATGATCGTGCCCGCCATGGCCATGGCCATGGTGATGGTTGTGCGTGCCGTGATCATGGTCATGCGCATCATGGTCGCGGCCGGCATGTGCGCGAAGCGCATGGGAATGTTCCGAATGCGCATGCGCGGAATGTGCGTGGCTGGCATGCGAATGGCCGGCATGAGCCGCCGAGAGGCTGTAGGCAGGGTTTACCCCTAACAGGCGAAGGATGGCGGTGCCGGCCTTGCGCCACAAAAGCCAGGCGCCGAACAGAGTGACGAAGACATAGCTCATGATTTCGAGGAACCATGCCGCATCGGTCATCGATATAGCGGTGCCGCGCAAGACGAAGTAGGCGAGCATCATTACCAGGATGGCCGTCAGCGCCTGCAGCAGGGCCGAGACGAAGGACAGCATGATTCCGCGCTTGAGCGCGACTTCGTTCGCCACCATGTAGGACGAGATCACCGCCTTGCCGTGACCGGGGCCGGCAGCATGGAAAATGCCATAGGCGAAGGACAGGCCGATAAGCAGCCACAACTTGCTGCCGTCCTCGCGCATCGCCTTCATCGCGCCGGCAAGCGCGCGGTAGAATTCCTGCTGGCGCAGATTGATCCACATCAGGACATGGGCGAACGGGCCGGTGGTGGGAGCTATCCCGTCATTGGTGCCGATGCCGAGCGAGCTTTGGGCGTGGGCGGCGCCGAGCAAGTGCGTCATCACAAGCACGGCAGCCAAAAGGCCGAACGCCAAACGCAGGGACGGTTTCGTCACCGGATTATCCTTCTGGCTGACAGTTCATTTCAAGCTTGGTCGCAAAGATCTTGCTCATATCGGTGCCTGTCGGATCGTTGAAGAAGGCGTCCGTCAGGGTCTTCTGGTTCTCGGCGATTGCCTCGTCGGGGTTCGGACGAACGACTTTGCTCGTGCATTTCGACGGCATGCCATCGACCTGCAGATTGGCATCCTCGGTGAAATCGATCGCCGTGTAGAAGGTCGGGTCGTAGACGCCGATATCGATCTTGCCGGCCAGCTTCATCGGCGCCTTCGGTTCGGATTCGAACAGGATGATGAGTTGGTCGTTCTCGAAATTTGCCATCAGCTGCGGCGGCGGGTTCATCGCCTCGTCCTTGCCGTCGACGGTGACGAGCTGGAAGTAATTGAACTCCGCCAGCGAAGCATGGACGGTGTCGGCGACTTCCTTCAGCTCCTTGTCGTCGAGCTTCAGGTCGGAATTCTTGTCGAATTCCATCATCACCGTGCTCGAAAACAAATCGTCGAAGCGCCAGAGATGGCGCAACGCCTTCACAGTTTGGTGATCCGGGCTGAGAACCACTTCGAGGCGGGCCTCGGCGAAGACGTGGGGATGCACTTCGGCCGGCACGACCATGGCAAATGTCGCCGCCATGGCCGAAGCCATCATGATTGCTTGCCGTTTCAGATGCATTCTCGGTCGCGATTCCATCGACTTCGGTAAATATCGAGAGTTACCAGAAAGGGGGCGAAAATGGGACCGCCAGGCGGCTGAAAGCTCATGCGCTGTCATTCGTCTTGAACCACTGCACCAGGAAATCGACAAAAACGCGAACCTTGGCAGGCAAATAGCGCCGGTGCGGATAGACGGCGAAAATGCCGCTACCCGAAAGGATGCGGTCATCCAGCACAGTCACCAGCCGGCCGCTTTCGATGTCGGGAGCGGCGATGAAATCCGGCAGGATGGAAAATCCCAATCCAGCCACCGCGGCGGCTCTTGCGGCCATCGGACTGTTGACCTCGATCGGACCGGAGACCGAGACGGTTACCGTATCGCCACTGTCGCCCTTGAACGGCCAGTTGGTCAGCCAGCGGCCATTGGTGTCGATGATGCAGGGCACGCGGCCAAGGTCCTGCGGCCGCACCGGCATGCCGTGCTTGGCGATCAGCTCGGGAGATGCGCAGAGCCGCACCGAAAACGGCGCTAGACGCCTCGCGATCAGCGAAGAGTTTTCCAGCCGCGAAATGCGCACGGCGAGATCGAAACCTTCCTCGACCAGATCGACGAAGCGGTCGTCGAGATGGATGTCGAGCACGATGTCGGGATGCTGCTTGGCGAAGTCGATCAGCGATTGTCCGATCGGTGCGTCAGCAAAGGTGCGCGGCGCCGAAAGCTTGATCCTGCCGCGCACGTCGCCGGAGGATTCGCGCACCGCATCGGCCAGGCTGTCGACCTCACGCACGATTTCCGAGGCGCGGCGGTAATAGGTGTGGCCGGCCTCTGTCATCGAGAACTGCCGCGTGGTGCGGTTGAGCAGCAGCGCTCCGAGCTCGTCCTCCAGCTCGCGCACATATTTGGACAGCAGCGCCTTGGAGCGCCCGATCTTGCGCGCCGCTGCTGAAAAACCTTCGGCCTCGACCACGTCGATGAAGGCGCGCATGCGGGTCAGCGTATCCATGTCATGCGCTCCTTTGGCGGGCTGAAAGGATGCGCGCGGCGAGCGCAATCAGCTGCCGGTCGCTGTTCTTCGGTCCAAGCAGCGACAGGCCGAATGGAGCGCCGTCGACTTGGCCTAGCGGTAGGGTGATTTGCGGAAAGCCGGACAGGCCGGAAAGACACAACAGTCTCAGCGCGCGTTCACGGTACGTCTGTAAATCGTCGAAGGAATCGGCCTTGAGCGGGGCGGCGCCCGGAACGGTCGGCAGTACAAGAACGCCATCCTCGCCAAGACGCTCGGCGAGTTCGAGGCGGAAGGCGTCGCGGCGCTCCGTTTCATGTCGCGCCATCGCGGCGTCGATGGTCGCGCCATGCTCGAAGCGTTCCTTGACGCCGGGGCCCAGCATCCGGTTGCTCTGCGAGATCCAGGCACCATGATTTTGCCAGGCCTCGTACCCCTGCAGCTTGCGGAAGCACCAGTATAGATCGTCGGTGGAATGCGAGAGCGGCGCGATCATCCGCGGCGTGCCGATCACCGAAGAGACATGCTGGACCATGCCGCGATACTCGTCCGCCTCCTGCAGGCCGAGCATGAGTCCGTCCAGCGCATCCAGGGCGATGGGGCGCTGCAATTCGTGGCGGTGCAGATCGTCACCGAGCAGCACCGCGCCGACCTTGTCATAGGTGGTCATGTCCTTGGCAAACCACCCGAACGTATCGAGGGAGGGGGCCAGCGGCATGGTGCCATCGAGCGAAATGCGGCCATGCGTGACCCTGAGGCCGATCAAGCCACAGAAACTTGCCGGGGCGCGGATCGAGCCGCCGGTGTCGGATCCGGCGGCGATGTCGGCCAGCCCGCTAGCGACCGCAACGGCGGAACCTGAGGACGAGCCGCCGGTGATGCGGTCCGGCGCTGCCGGATTGACCGGCGACGGAAAATGCGCGTTCAGCCCCATCAGGGAGAAGGCCAGTTCATCCGTTTGCGTCTTGCCGACGAAGCGCGCGCCCGAATCAAGCAGCGCCCGGACGGCCGGCGCTGTCGCGGGGGCGGGTGAAACCTCCTGGTATTTCTGCGGATTGCCGCAGCCGGTGCGGTAGCCGGCCACGTCGTAAATATCCTTGACGGCCAGCCGCAGGCCGGCAAGCGGGCCGGACTGCGCATTGGATACAGGGATATCGTCTAGGTCGAGAAAAGCGTTCAGGGGGCCGCGAGTGCCTGTCATGCGTTCGATATCCGGATACAGCTGTTGCAACATTGTTCGATGCTAGGAATTTTACAACCTGACGTACGATTTTTATTGATTGTGAAATCCTTCGACCTTATATCGCGCTTGCCCAAAGTCGCACGTGCCTGTGGGTGTCCGCCGATCCTCAAATGGTGAGGGATATCGGTAAGGTAACTGGAGCCAACCCCTCCAGTCGGTTTAGCGGCCAACCGCCAGCCCGAGGACACCTTGAAGCAACGACGGTGCGGGCCTTTCTGGTGTTCTGCCGGTCGTCCAAAGACCGGGGTTACTGAAGAGGCACACCTTCATTGCCGGCAGTGCGGACGGGTCTCCCATCCAAGCCAAGGCAGACAAAGCGAACCGAGGCCGGGCAAGGCCAAGGTTCACCGCCGCGAGACGGCGTTTCATGGTTCCGGGGTCTCCACCGGCTGGTTCCATGGATTTGACGTCCCGCCTTTGTCCACCGCGTGTTCGCGAGGTCGATGACCCGTGTCCCGCAGCCTTTGTGCGCGCCGAAAGGCGCTGATGGAGAGACCCGATGGCTACCCAGCGCATCCTTGACTTCCTCGCCACCCGACGTCCGAACGGCCCCTGCCTCGTCGTCGACCTCGATGTCGTGCGCGATAATTTCCGCGCTTTCGAGAAGGCGCTTCCCGATTCGAAAATCTACTATGCGGTGAAAGCAAACCCGGCGCCGGAAATCCTGCGCCTGCTTGCTGCGATGGGCTCGTCCTTCGACACGGCTTCCGTTGCCGAAGTCGAGATGGCGATGGACGCCGGTGCGCCGGCGGACCGCATCTCCTTCGGCAACACCATCAAGAAGGAGCGCGACATCCAGCGCGCCTATCAGCTCGGCATTCGGCTGTTCGCGGTGGACTGCGTCGAGGAGGTCGACAAGATCGCCCGCGTTGCGCCCGGCGCCCGTGTGTTCTGCCGCGTGCTGACCGACGGCGAAGGTGCCGAATGGCCGCTGTCGCGCAAGTTCGGCTGCGTGCCGGCGATGGCGGTCGACGTGCTGCGCCATGCCAGGACGCTCGGGCTCGACGCCTATGGCGTGTCGTTTCATGTCGGCTCGCAGCAGACCGACCTGACTGCCTGGGACCGTGCGCTCGGCGATGCCAAGAAGGTGTTCGCGGCGCTCGCCGAGGAAGGCATCGTGCTCAAGATGGTCAATATGGGCGGCGGCTTCCCGACCCGTTACCTCAGGGATGTGCCGGTGGCACAGGCCTACGGCCAGGCGATCTTCTCGGCGCTGCGCAAGCACTTCGGCAACGCCATCCCGGAAACCATCATCGAGCCGGGCCGTGGCATGGTCGGCAATGCCGGCGTCATCAAGTCGGAAGTCGTGCTGATCTCGAAAAAGGCCGACAACGACAATGTGCGCTGGGTGTTCCTCGACATCGGCAAGTTCGGCGGTCTCGCCGAGACGATGGACGAGGCGATCCGCTACCCGATCGTCACCGCGCATGACGGCACCGAGACCGCACCGTGCGTGCTCGCCGGCCCGACCTGCGATTCGGCCGACGTGATGTACGAGAAGACGCCGTATCCGCTGCCCTTGTCGCTGACCATCGGTGACGAGGTGCTGATCGAGGGCACCGGCGCCTACACCACGACCTACGCCTCGGTCGCCTTCAACGGCTTCGAGCCTCTCCGATCCTACGTGATCTGACGGTTCGAAAGAACCGCTCAGATCATCCCAGGTGGGCGCCTGTCGCCCGCCCGGGCTCGCCTGTGGAACAATCCGCTCGTGAAGGATCGCGGAAATGGAAATTGTAGATTTCATTGTTGAAGACGCTGCGCGCGGAATCTCCCCCCTCGAGGGGGAGATGGCCGGCAGGCCAGAGGGGGTCGGTCCGGCTGACGCGACCTCTCTTGGACCGCACGGCGTCGGCGCTTCACGCGCGGCGACCCCCTCTGTCGCCTTTGGCGACATCTCCCCCTCGAGGGGGGAGATTGCTGGTGCTTTTGCCATCACCGCC